>NZ_JBQDAA010000008.1:1068-27792 GCF_052089545.1 Tissierella sp.
ATAGCCACTTATTATAATTTTTCAGGAAGTGTTGAGGCTAAAAATAAAAACACTATATTTGCAGAACTACCTATGCAAATAAGTGAATTTTTAGTAGAAAAAGGAGAAAAGGTAGAGAAGGAAGATATAATTTACAAAACTGCTTCAGGAGAAGAAGTAAAAGCAGATATATCTGGAGAAGTTTCTAAAATAGAAGCAGAAGAAGATGCTCAACTGTCTCCTGGAAGTGAAATAATAGAAATTGTTGATTTCAAAGAATTAGAATTAAAAGTAAAAGTAGATGAGTACGATTTAAATTCAATAGAAATAGGAAGAGATGTAGAAATCACCATAAATGCGCTTGATAAAACTGTAAAAGGTGAAGTGTTTGATATTGAAAAGCAAGGTATATATAAAGATGGTGTTACTTTTTTTGAAACAATAATATCTATAGAAAGTGAAGAAGATATACGAGTAGGAATGAGTGCTGAAGCGAGGGTTTTAAATGAAGAATCTAAAGATACTAAAATATTACCTATGGATGCTATAGAGTTTAAAGATGATAATACCCCTTATATTAATATAAAAAAGGATGAGGGTGTAGAAGAAAAAGAAATTGAAATTGGAGTTACTGATGGTGTAAATGTAGAAATAAAATCAGGATTAGAAGTAGGAGATAAGGTCTTTATAGAAAAAACAGAGGTAAATAATTTTGGGTCTCCTCAAGGAGTAAGAGATTCAGATGATTCAAATGAATAGGAGAAGATATTGATGAATGAAATACTCAATATGAAAAATATTAGTAAAATATATCAAATGGGTTCAGAAGAAGTAGTTGCACTTGATGATATTGACCTATCTATAAAAAAAGGTGAATTTGTATCTATTCTAGGGCCATCTGGATCAGGCAAATCAACTCTTATGAATATAATAGGTTGTTTAGATGCCCCAACACGAGGAGAATATATATTATCAAATAAAAAGGTAGCTGGACTTAATGAAAAGGAACTTGCACGAATAAGAAATAAAGAAATAGGATTTATATTTCAATCATTTCAGTTACTTCCTAAACTAACAGCAGCTCAAAATGTAGAACTGCCGTTAATTTATGCAGGAGTAAATTCAAATGAAAGGCATGAAAGAGCAAAAAAAATACTTTCAAAAGTAGGTTTAGGTGATAAGATTAATAATTTACCGACTCAATTATCAGGAGGACAGCAACAAAGAGTAGCCATAGCCCGTGCTATATCAACAGAACCATCTATACTTTTAGCAGATGAGCCTACTGGAGCTTTAGATCAAGAAACGGGCATAAAGATATTAGAGTTTTTTAAAGAGTTAAATGAAGAGGGTAGAACAATAATTATGATAACTCATGATAAAAGTATAGCTAAATATGGTAATAGGATTATTAATATAGTTGATGGTAAAATTAAGAAAAAGGGTGAACTCCATGATAAAAGATAGTATAAAAATGTCATGGGATAATATTAGAAGCAACAAAGTGAGATCATTTTTAACTATACTTGGTATAGTCATAGGTGTAGCTTCTATAATATCTCTTATAACAATTGTGCAAGGCGCTACAGATGAAATAACAAGTCAAGTTTCAAGCTTAGGAGCAAATACTATAACTATACAAGCGCCTGGTACTCTTTTAAAACGAGGACTAAATGATAGAGATATAGATAGCTTAAAACAGATAGATAATATAAAAGGAGTTTCTCGTAAGCTTTCAAAAAAGGTATCTATAGCTTCTAATGGTATGGGTATGGAAGATGTAGAAATAAAAGGACGAGATGATATATTTTTTGAAGTAAACATTGAAGATATAAGACTTGGAAGAGGATTTAATCCTTTAGATTTAGAAAGCAAAACTAAAGTTGCTATATTAGGAAATGATATAAATAGGGATATATTTTTAGATAAAAATCCTATAGGGAAAGATATAAAAATAAATGGCATAAGTTTTAAAATAGTAGGGACCTTAAAAGGGGAAAGTCAATTTGATTTATCTTCTGATAACGATACTATATTTATTCCTTATACTACTGCTGCGACAACCCTTAGCACTAGAAATATAAATGAAGTAGATGTATTTATGTCTGACAGTAGTAAATCAGATGAAATAATAGAAGATATAAAGGCAGTTTTAAATAAATCTTTTAATTATAAAGATGATGCTTACTTTATATTTAATTTTGAAGATATTATAGATACAATAGGTGAGATCACAGGACTTATGACTCTTTTACTTGCAGGTATAGCATCTATATCACTTGTAGTTGGTGGAATAGGTATTATGAACATGATGCTAGTATCTGTAACTGAAAGAACATCAGAAATAGGTCTTAGAAAAGCATTAGGTGCTGAACCAAGTAGAATACAATTACAATTTATATTAGAATCTATATTTTTATCACTATTCGGTGGATTATTTGGTCTTATGTTAGGACTTTTAATAGCTTATCTTGCTGCAGTTGGAATAGGATATCCATTTTCAGTTTCTCCTATGACACTAACTATAGCAATTGGATTTTCTTCTGTAGTGGGAATAGTTTTTGGATATGCTCCGGCAAGAAAAGCTAGTAAACTAAATCCAATTGATGCACTTAGAAGACTGTAACAAAGAAAGAATTATTTATAAAAAATGGAAATTAGAAATATTTAAACATTGATCACTATACCCTTGCAAAGCCTTAAAGTATATGTTATGATATTTAAAATACAAAAATTCTATAACAAAGAAGAGTAGTTATTTATTATCTTTTAAAGAGAGCTAAAAAATGGTGAGATTTTAGTAAAGATAAATATAATGAAAGGACTTTGTAGAAGCTAAGAGGAAATGATAAAAGAGTACTTGTAGCCGGGAAGCCTACCGTTATCAATGGATTAGATATGTTAGACTATCCAGAGTTGGTCCAGAACATAGTTATTATAATGATATAAATAGGGCTGAGTATAAAACTATAAAAGATGATGAAGCATTGGATGCTTTTTTTACCCTGTGTAAAACAGAAGGAATTATTCCTGCACTTGAAAGCTCCCATGAAGTAGCTTATGCTATGAGACTTGATAAGGATAAATCTATAATAGTAAATCTTTCTGGTCGAGGAGACAAAGACGTAGCCCAAGTTAAAAATATAATAAAATGAAAAAAATAATCCTACTATTATAATTTTTATAATAGTAGGATCATTTTTTATTATAAGTTTACCTATTTGTTACTTTATATATTTACTTTTAATCTTCATCCCAATCATATTCATCAATTTGTTTTTTAGCTTCTTCTTTTGTTACTCCATATCTTTCTTGGATTTTTCCAGCTAATATTTCTTGGTCACCTTCTACTACATCAAGATCATCATCTGTAAGTTTACCCCAATTTTTTCTAGCTTTTCCTTTAAATTGTTTCCAGTTTCCTTTAAAAATATCTTTATTCATTTTAGTATCCTCCTAATAAAATTCTTGATTTTATTAACTTATCTTATAATATATATTACCCAGAGGAAGACAAAATAATCAAATTAATAATTATTTGTTTAATAATTATTTGTCTTTTAAAATATGATATAATTAAAGTATAACAATTATTTAAAGAGGTGAAAGCATGCCATTTATAAAAAGGAAAGATAAAGACATGATTTATTATACTATCGAATCTTTTGAAAATACTGGACTTGTAAAACATGGATTTTCAACAAGGATTGGTGGACTTAGTAGTGGAGATTTAGATAGTTTAAACTTAGGTGTTAAGAAAAAGGATACATGGGAAAATATAATAAATAATTATAAAACATTTACAAAGGCCTTAGATATAAATATAGAAGATTTAGTCTTAACAGATCAAGTTCATAAGGACAATATAATGGAAGTCTATAAAGAAGATAGGGGTAAGGGTTTACTTAGAGAGTCAGATATAGTTGGTATTGATGGATTTATAACAGATAAAAAAGATCCAGCACTAGTTACTTTTTATGCAGATTGTGTACCACTTTTTTTCTTGGATCCAGTAAATAAGGCTGTAGGTCTTACGCATTCTGGTTGGAAAGGAACTGTAAAAAAAATAGGACAAAAGACTGTTGAAAAGATGATAGACTCTTATGGAACAGATCCAAAGGATATACTTATAGCTATAGGTCCTTCTATAGGGAAGTGTTGTTTTGAGGTTGGAAGTGAAGTTATAGAAGTGGTAAGAGGTAAATTTGAAGATTCAGGAGACTATTTTTATAAAAAAGAAAATGGCAAGTATATGTTAGATCTTTGGAAACTAAATAAAGATCAGTTTTTAGAAATAGGCGTAAAAGAGGAAAATATAACAGTCAGTAATATTTGTACAAAATGTAATAAAGATATATTTTTCTCCCATAGAGGAGATAAGGGTAAAACAGGTAGTTTAGCTGCTATTATGCAGTTAAAATAAACTAAAAGAGGAGAGGTAATTTATGGCAAGATATATACCAAGTAGAGAAGATGCTTATGATTTACTCCAAAAGCATGTAAAAGATGAAAGTTTAATAAATCATTCACTTATGGTTGAAGCTGTTATGGCTCATTTTGCCCAAAAGTTTGATGAGGATGTAGAAAAATGGAGGACAATAGGTCTTATCCACGATTTGGATTTTGAAGAATATCCAGAAGAACACTGTAAAATGACTAAAGAAATATTAGAAAAAGAGAACTGGCCTGAAGATTATATAAGGGGTGTACTAAGTCATGGCTGGCAAATATGCACAGATGTAGAGCCGGTGCATATAATGGAAAAGATAATATATACAATAGATGAACTTACTGGGCTTATATATGCTACAGCTATTATGAGACCAAGTAAAAGTTTAGATGATTTAAAAGTAAAATCTGTAAAAAAGAAATGGAAACAAAAAAGCTTTGCTCAAAAAATTGATAGAGATATGATAAAAAATGGAGTAGAAATGCTTCCACTAGAATTAAATGAAATGATAGAAGAGACTATAGAAGGTATGAAAAGTGTAGCTAAGGATATAGGTCTGAAAACTATAGAAGATTAAAAGATAAGTCTTAAGGGTAGATTAATAATACAATAAATTTGATATGGGGTGATAAATTGAAAATCGACTTTGAAGAAGTTAAAAATAAATTTGGTGAAAAGGCAAATGATTTTTATGAAGACAATGAAAAGCTTGGTGAACTCATAGATGAGTTTAGTGAAAAGATAAAAGATAGCAAAATACTTGAAACAGTAGGAGAAGATTTAAAACTTACTTTAGATATGATCATGGATTGGAAAAATGGTGACTACAAGGATCTTTCTAAAGATAGTGTAACTATTATAGTCATGGGATTTTTATATATTTTAAGCCCAATAAGTGTCATACCTAAATTTATTCCATTAAGACATATAGATGATATACTTGTCTTAGTTTATGTAATAAAAAAGGTAAAAGAAGAACTTGAAATATATAAAAAGTGGAGAATAGAAAATGAAATATTTGACACAGATGATATAGATGATGAAACTACTTACATTGATATAAGTTAAAATATAAAAAATAAAGATTAACGGATAAATAGACTATAAAGATTTTAAAATCTTTATAGTCTATTTTGCTGTTAGTATTTCATTAGTTCGGTTATAACATCTTCTAAAGCTACAGATCTAGATGCTTTTATCAATATTAAGCTATCTTTTTCTATATTCTTTAATATTGAATTTACCAGCTCTTTTTTAGTTTGAGAGTGATAAATATTCTCATTATTAAAATTTACTCGGGCACTTTCTCCTATGTGCTTTGCTAAACTTCCTATTGTAAATATCTTATCTATTTTATCTGGATTTATTTTAAGTCCAATTTCGTTATGAAGTTCTTCTACCTTATCCCCTAAATCAACCATATCACCAAGTACTACTGCTTTATTCTTATATCCATCGATACTATATAGGGTGTCTAAAGCAGCTAGCAAACTATTTGGATTAGATTTATAAGCATCGTTTAATATAGTAAAATTTTCTTTTTTAATAATTTCATTTCTCATATCAGTTTCATTTATACAATATAGACCTTTTTGTATATCCTCATATGATATATTTAATTTCCTAGCTACTATAATACTGGATGCAGCATTATATATATTGTGACGGCCTAGCATAGATAGATGAAGTTTATGAACTTCATCATCTTCCTTTATGCCAAACTTGATTCCATCTATTCCTTCTTCGATTAGATTTATTTTAAAATCGCTAGAGTCATTTTGACCAAAGCTTAAAATATCTTGCTTTATCATATACTCTTTTATAATCTTAATCAATGTTTTGTCATCATTGTTATATATAAAGAGGCCATTTTTTTTTAATCCATTTAATATTTTAAGTTTAGCATGAGCCACATTTCCCTCTGTTTTAAGCAGGTCTAAGTGGGATGCTCCAACATTTGTAATCATAGCAATATCAGGATTTGCAATATCAGTAAGCAGCTCTATTTGACCAAATCCATCTATTCCCATTTCAACTATAGCAAGATCAGTATCTTCACACAAGGAAAGCAAAGTAAGAGGGACACCTATATGATTATTTAAATTTCCCATAGTTTTCTGTGTTTTATACTTTTTAGATAGTATACCGTCCATAATATCTTTAGTTGATGTTTTACCATTACTTCCTGTGATAGCTATAACCTTTATATTTTTTAAAGTATTTCTATAATTTTTAGATAGAATTTGTATAGCCTCTAAAGTATCTTCAACTAATATAAGTGGGAAATCTACATCTGGTTTTGGAATATCCTTTTGCCATAGAGATGCTATAGCTCCATTTTCTATAGCTTTATCTAAAAAGTTGTGTCCATTAAAATTATCTCCAATAAGTGGAATAAATAAATTACCGTCTTCTATTTTTCTAGTATCAGTAGAAACTCCACAGATATTCAAATCATAAAATTTTTGCAGAAGTCCATATCCCTCAGAAAGTTCTTCTACTTTTTTTAAACTTTTTTGTATCATTAATTGGTCACCTTTATTTTTGAGATTGAAGTTTTTTCATCATATCTTTCAAAAGCATAATCTATAAGTCTGTCTATAAGTTCTTTAAAACTAGAATTATCAGTTTCTTTCCACAGCATAGGAGCCATACTTATAGAAGTAAAACCAGGCATAGTATTGATCTCATTTACTAGGATCTTATTTTCTTTAGTTACAAAGATATCTACTCTAGCAATACCTTTACAATCTAACACTCCATATGTTTTAATTGCAACTTCCCTTACTCTTTTAGAAGTATCATCATCTAAATTTGCTGGAATAACAGGTATGGCAGCTTTTTTAATGTATTTTGCCTCGTAGTCATAAAAAGGATCATCCATCTCAAGCTCTCCAGAAAGAGAAGCTTTTGGGGAGTTGTTTCCTATTATACACGTTTCAACTTCTTTACCTAGAACTTCTTCTTGGATAAGTAATTTTATATCATAAGTAAAAGCTAAGTTTATACTATCAATCAATTCAGTTAAAGTTGCAGATCTTGTAACACCAACACTTGAACCAGCATTTGCAGGCTTTACAAATACAGGTAAACTAACATCATTTAGTATATTATCCAATGAACCTTCTAAATCTTTATCCCATTGATGTTTTTTAATTGTTGCATATTTAGCTTGTGGTATATTATGTGAAGCTAAAACATCACTTGTAAGAACTTTATCCATACATAATGAAGAAGATAAGACTTCATTTCCTATGTAAGGAATATTTATCATTTCTAATAAACCTTGAATTGTCCCATCTTCACCATATTTACCGTGAAGAACTGGAAATACAATATTTTTCTTATTTATATCTATAGATTTTATAAAATCACCTAGAGATTCAGTTATAGTTTTATCTGTAGATAGTTCTAACTCTTTTTCATCTTCAATATTTTCATTTAATTGCCCAAATTGACACCATTGGCCTTCTTTAGTTATGAATACAGGATATACGTTATAGTAATCTTTATCTAATGCATTTAAAACAGCTCTTGCAGAAATAATAGAAACCTCATGTTCAACAGAACTTCCACCATATAATACATACATATTTATCTTCATATACATCTCCCCTTAGAAAATATTTTTTCTTACATACAATTCTAGAGTATTAGAAACTAGAATGCATTATTAGCAATATATTCTTATATATTGTTTAATAGCTTATATTATATAATTATAATACTTTATAAGGCAAAATACTATTATTTTGCAAAAAACCTCATAAAAATAAAGAAAGAATCTAGATTTAAATAGATAAATCAGTTTTAAATATACTTTTATATTTTTTAAAAAGATGATACTATATAATTATAATAAAGGGGGAGTTAAAAATGGAAAACTCATATAGATTTTATACTAATAAAGATTGCATTTATTTGCCTTGTCATAAAGTAGAAAGTACAGAAGACTTTAACTGTATGTTTTGCTATTGCCCATTATATTTTTTAGAATACTGTGGTGGAAACTATAAGGATTCTAGTGGTATAAAGGATTGTTCTGATTGTTTAATACCACATAAACCAAAAGGATATGATTATATAAATAAAAAAATAGCAGAAGTAAATGAAGAAAAAATCATGAAAAAGTTTGGAAGAGATAAGTAAGATTAAATAAAATATAATAGCAAATGAGGAATGAGAATTGTTAAGTTCTAGAATTGGTGAGATAGCAGCATTAGCTACAGCATTTTGCTGGACAATAATGGGTCTATTTTTTGAATCAGCGGGAAAAAAGGTAGGGTCACTTGCAGTTAATTTTATAAGACTTGTATTTGGATTTTTTTTTATTAGTGTATTTACATATTTTACTAGAGGTTATTTATTTCCAATGGATGCCACGCTTTATAATTGGACCTGGCTTAGTGTATCTGGTGTAATAGGGTTTTTCCTTGGGGATTTATTTTTATTCCAAGCATATATAGAAGTAGGCACTAGGATTACATTGCTTATAATGGCTGCAAGTCCACCGTTTACAGCTCTCCTCGGATTCTTGTTTTTAAAAGAAGATTTATCAATGTTAGGAATTCTTGGAATGCTTGTTACAGTTATAGGCATAGCTATAGTCATACTTAGCAAAGATACAGGCGAAAAAAGGTTTAAATTTAATCATTCTATAAAAGGTTTAAGCTATGCAACTTTAGGTGCTGTCGGACAATCCGTAGGAACTATTTTTACAAAAGTAGGGATGGGTTCATATAGTCCCTTTGCGGCTACACAAATAAGAATTATAGCTGGATTTATTTCTTTTGCCATACTGTTTTTATATTTAAATAGATGGGATGATTTAAAGAAAGCTATAAAAGATAAAAGATCTATGGTTTTGATAGCCCTAGGATCTATATTTGGACCATTTGTTGGAGTATCTCTCCAGCTCATATCACTCCAATATACCACAGCTGGAATATCAGCTACAATTATAGCTATAATGCCTATACTTGTGATTCCGTTATCAATAATAATATACAAGGAAAAAATTACCGCTAGAGAAATGTTAGGGGCAGTTATTTCTGTACTAGGAGTAGCAATTTTGTTTTTAATTTAGTTAAACCTACATGTAGGTTTAACTATTTTTATATAAGATATATGTAATAAATAAAAGTGAGGAAGGTAAAAATATGAAAAATATAATGATACAAGGTACTACATCTTCTGCAGGAAAAAGTTTGATGTGTACAGGTCTTTGCAGAATATTTAATGATGATGGATACAAGGTTTATCCATTTAAATCTCAAAACATGTCATCTAAATATTACAGAACAAAAAAAGGTTATAAGATGAGTACAGCCCAGAGCCTTCAAGCCATTGCAGCTAGAAGAGAACCACATCAAGATATGAATCCTATATTACTCCAACCTACATCAGATAAAGGATCTAAGGTAATAATAAGAGGCGAAGAAAAACATCACATGCAAGCAAGAGAGTATTTTGAATTTAAAAATACTTTAAGAGGTATGATAAAAGATATTTATAAGGAAAAAGAGAAAGAAAATGAAATAATAGTTATAGAAGGTGCTGGAAGCCCAGCAGAAATAAATTTAAAGGAAAATGATATAGTAAATATGGGAATGGCAGAGATTGCAGATGCACCTGTATTATTAGTCGCAGATATAGATAGGGGTGGAGTTTTTGCATCTTTATATGGAACAGTTATGCTTCTTACAAAAGAAGAAAGAAAGAGAGTTAAAGGACTTATAATAAATAAATTTAGAGGGGATAAGTCACTTCTAGATTCTGGAATAACTATGATAGAAGAGATGTTAGGGATACCAGTTGTAGGAACTATTCCCTATATACCTTTAGAACTTGTAGATGAAGATACTCTGATAGATTATGAAAAAAGATGTAATAATGAAGAACAAACTGATGAAGAGATGGAAATAGAGCTGGATAAACTAGCTAAAATTCTTAGAAAAAATATGGATCTTGAATATGTATATAGTCTAGTAGGAGTAGAAAGATGATATGGATATTTATAGCAGTTTTAATAGATTTTCTTTTAGGAGATCCTTATAATTTTCCCCATCCTGTGAAACTTATGGGAAACATTATTATGTTGGAAGATAAAATATCAAGAAAGATAGTTAAAAAGGAAAGTTATCTTAAAGTTATGGGTTTTTTAATAGTTATAGTAAATATTAGTTTAGGCTTTTTTGTGCCTTTTTTCTTGCTTAGACTTTTAAAAGGCTATACATATATTTATGTAATAGTAAATACCTATCTTATATATACATGTCTAGCAGCAAAAAGTTTAAGTTTTGAAGCTGTACAAGTGAAAAAAGCTTTTAATAAAGGAATAGTAGAAGCTAGAAATAGACTTTCATACATAGTAGGAAGAGAAACTAAAGATTTAAAAAAAGAAGAGATACTCCGTGCAACTATAGAAACAGTTGCTGAAAACACATCAGATGGAGTTATAGCTCCACTGTTTTTTATAATGATATTTGGTGCACCAGGTGGTATGTGCTATAAATTTGTAAATACTATGGATTCTATGCTTGGATATATGGATAAAAAATATAAAGATATAGGATGTTTTCCTGCTATAGTAGATGATGTTTTTAACTATATACCAGCTAGGATAACTTCTATTTTAATGATACTTTCTTCTCTAGGAAAGTTTGATATAAAAAGGGGATTAAAAATAAGAAAAAGAGATAGAAAAAACCACAAAAGTCCAAATGCTGGATACCCCGAGTCCACTGTTGCAGGCCTTCTTGGAATAAAACTTGGAGGAGATAGCTTTTATAATGGTCTATTAGTAAAAAAACCTACCATGGGAGACAGTGTAGAAAAGCTAGACTTGTTTCATATAGATTTAACTATAAAGATAATGTACCGTTCAGAAATATTATTTTTAATTTTTTATCTTTTACTTCTTGTAATTATAAAATATATGTGTTAAGCTTAAGGTGAAAATTAAATAAATACTTTAGGTTTTAAAAATTAAAAGGGAAATGGATAGAATCCCATACAGCCCCCGCTACTGTAATTGATGACGAAATTAGATTTTTACCACTGAGATTTTTCGGGAAGGTACTAAGAGTAGGAAGATTCATAAGTCAGGAGACCTGCCTAGGAGTATGAAATGTGTAAGTAACCTTCGGAGGGAAGGAAAGGCTTGATTTTTTATGCAAAATTTTTTGTATTAATAAAAATGCTATTGTATATAAGTCCTTAATCTTCGAAGATTAAGGACTTTTTTTAATTTTAATTAAGGATCTGGAAGGAGAAAAAATGAAAACTTTATACGGTATAGGCACAGGGCCAGGAGATGAGGATCTTTTAACTCTTAGAGCAGTTAGAAGTATAGAAAAATCAGATGTGATTTTTGCACCAAATAATAAAGGAAGAAATATGGCACTTGATACAGCTAAAAGATATTTAAAAGATAAGAAGATAATTCTTTTGGACTTTCCTATGGGAAATGTTAGGGATGATGATTATAAAAAAGCAAGTATGATAATAGAAGAAAATATTCCTGAAAATGGAAGAGGATCTTTTTTAACTATAGGTGATCCTATGATATACAGCACATTTATATATATAATGGAAAAGTTAAATAAAGATAAAATTAAAATAGATATAGTTCCAGGTATTCCTTCTTTTGTAGCAGCGGCAGCAGCTGCTCAAATGCCACTTACAGTGAAGGGTGATGATTTTATCCTATGTGATGAGCTTGAAGAAGAAACCCTTAAAAGAACAAATTCCCTAGCAATACTAAAAACATATAAAAATAAAGAAAGAATATTGGATAAATTAGAAGGCAATGATTTTAAATATAGATATGTAAAAAAGGTTTCTTTAAAAGAGGAACTTGTATTAGAAAGTAGAGAAGAGATATTAAAAGATAAAAACTATATTTCTTTAATACTTGCAAGAAAAAATGATTAAATAATATATTAATTAGTTTACAACAGGTGAAGGCAAGATGATTTAGCTAGATGTTAAATAACCTTAATTAAAAGTAATATTTTATCACTATCAGATTAAATATTTCGAAACTATATTGAAGTTAAATAATACAGACTATTATTTCTTGCCTCACTATTACTATAAATATATGAAAGAGGTATTACATGGAACATGGTGGAGATTTAATTACATATGAGAACAGATACAAAGGTGAGCTAGTAGACTTTAGCTCCAATATAAATCCATTGGGGATACCAAATGGACTTGAAGAAGAACTTATAAAAGGATTTGCAACTTTAAATGCATATCCAGATATACAATATAGGGAGCTTAAAAAAGAAATATCAAACTACCTAGCTTGTGAAAAAGGACAAGTTCTTGTTGGAAATGGTGCAGTAGAAATCATAAATAATTTTATAATAGATTCTAGATCGGTAGTGGTGTTTAAGCCAAGTTTTTCAGAATATGAAAAAAGAACACTTGCTAATGGTAAGCAGGTAAGGTCTCTTTTTTATGAAGACGATTTTACTATAGATTTAAAAAAAATTGAAAATGAAATAAAAAATGGAGACCTGCTTATATTAGGAAACCCTAACAATCCAACAGGTCTAAGAATAGAAGAAGATACGCTTATTGAAATTTATAATATTATAAGGGAAAAAGATGCTTTTTTATTGCTTGATGAAGCTTTTTTTGAATTTAGTCCAACTGACTATGATAGTATAGAATTATTTAAAAATTATCAGTATAAAAACATAGGAATAATAAGAGCGGCTACAAAGTTTTTTAGTCTACCGGGTATAAGACTTGGTTATGGCTGTACAAATCCCGATAAGGTGGAAAGACTTAGAAAGGTTGAGCTTCCTTGGAGTGTAAATGCCCTAGCTAATACAGCAGGTTTGTTTATATTTAGAAACAAAGAATTTATAATAAAAAGTAAAGAGTATATAGAAACTGAAAGAAATTTTCTTTTAGAAGGGTTAGATAAAATAGAAGGAATAAAAGCATTTAAAACTCACACAAATTATATACTTATAAAATTGTTAAACTATTCAGAAGAGGAATTTTTTAAAATTTTTTTAAAAAATGGAATCCTAATAAGAAAGTGTAGCAGTTTTGAGGGTTTAAATGGTGACTATATAAGAATTGCTATAAAAGATAGAGCTAATAATGAAAGAATATTAGATGTCTTTGAAAAATTATAAAAGGAGAATTTTCATGAAAAAGAAAAAGTACTTGTCATTATTTGTCTTTCTATTATTATTTTCGCTTCCAAGTATAAGTCATGGAATGCATATAATGGAAGGGTTTTTACCACTTAAGTGGGCACTTATCTGGTCTTTTGTATCTTTACCATTTTTACTGATGGGGATAAAGAATATTAATAAGGTTCTTAAAGAAGATACAAATAAAAAGGTTTTATTAGCACTTGTAGGAGCTTTTGTATTTGTATTATCAGCTTTAAAAATTCCATCAGTTGTAGGAAGTAGCTCGCATCCTACGGGAGTAGGTCTTGGGGCTATATTATTTGGGCCAACAACTATGACAGTTATAGGAGTTATAGTATTACTTTTTCAAGCACTACTTCTTGCACATGGAGGACTTACAACTTTAGGAGCCAATACATTTTCTATGGCTATAGTAGGACCCTTTGTATCTTTTGGAATATATAAATTGCTTAAAGATAAGGAAATAAACCAGTCTTTTATAATATTTTTAGCCGCAGGACTAGGTAATCTTATGACATATGTAGTTACAGCAATACAGCTTGCTATTTCTTATCCAGATCCGGTTGGTGGGATAGTGACTTCACTTGGCAAATTCTTAACTGTCTTTGCAGTAACCCAAATCCCTTTAGCTATAGTTGAGGGAATTTTAACAGTTATAATTATAAACCTACTTAAAGAATATAAAAGAGAAGGAGTGATACAGCTTGAACAAATCCAATAAAACAAATTTACTTTTATTATTACTTGTTGTAGCGATAATAATCCTTCCTTTAATTGTAAATCCTAATGCTGCCTATGAAGGCGCGGATGGTGAAGGTGGAGATCTTATAGAAGAGATAAATCCTGATTATGAACCATGGTTTGAACCACTTTGGGAACCGCCAAGTGGAGAGGTTGAAAGCTTGCTTTTTTCACTTCAAATCGCTATAGGTGCAGGTAGTATAGGGTATATTTTTGGTACATTTAGAGAAAAGAAGAAAAAAATTGCTAATAATCGATAGGTATGCATATAAAAATAAGCTTACAGATACTAATCCAAATTTTAAATTTGGATTAGTATCTCTTGCATTAATATTAACTATAGGATTTAAAAATAATTATATAAATTTAAGTATATTTGTTTTTATGAGTATTTTATCTACTTTAATAGCTGGTATTCCCCTAAAAGAATATATAAAGATACTCAAGCTACCACTAGGTTTTTTAACTTTAAGTATGATTACAATACTCATATCTATTTCAAAGGATGATGTGTTTTTATATAGCTTTAAATTCTTTAATAACTATATAGGTGTGGCTGAAACTTCCCTATATACTGCCTTAAAACTTTTTACTACAGTTATGGGAGCTATATCAGCTAGTTTTTTCTTATCTCTTACAACACCTCTCATAGATATTATAAGTGTATTTAAAAAGATTAGAATTCCAGATGTGTTAATAGAACTTTTAATTTTAATTTATAGATTTATATTTATATTTTTAGAAGAAGCTAGGTCGATTTATAATGCGCAAGAAATTAGATTTGGATATCTTTCCTTTAAAAAGAGTTTAGAATCTATATCACTTTTAATTAGAAGTTTATTATTAAGATTGTTTTTAAGATATAATGAGATGGTAGTATCTTTAGAATGTAAATTATATGATGGAAAGTTTAAAACAGGTGATTAGATGATAAAAACAGAAGATTTAAGCTACAAATATGAAGATGGGACTATTGCTTTAAATGATATAAATATTGATTTAGAAAAGGGAAAATGTATAGGGCTAATAGGGGCTAATGGATCAGGAAAATCTACACTTTTTTTAAATATGATGGGAATCTTAAAACCTTCAAAGGGATTTATAAAATTCAAGGGTAAAAGATTAAAATATAGAAAAAAAGATTTGAGAGAATATAGGAAAAAGGTAGGTATAGTTTTTCAGGATCCAGAAAAGCAAATATTTTATTCTAGAGTTTTTGATGATATAGCTTTTAGTCTTAGAAACTTAAACTATAGGGAAAAAGAGGTAAAAAAAAGAGTAGATAAAAGTTTACAAATGGTTGGAGGAAAAGATTTAGAAAAAAAGGTAGTACATTTTTTAAGCTATGGACAAAAGAAACGGGTTGCTATAGCAGGATCCCTAGTTATGGATCAAGAAGTACTTCTCCTAGATGAACCAACCTCAGGGCTTGATCCTAAAATGACTTCCCAAATGAAAGCTATTATAAATGAATTGAAAAGAGATAAAAAACTTCTTATCTCTAGCCACGATATGGATTTTATATATGAGATATGTGATTATATATACATACTAAAGAATGGTGAAATTTTAAAGGAAGGATTTTCTAAAGATATATTTATTCAAAATGATATATTAAAAGAGGCATTTTTAGAAACACCTTGGCTGGTTAAGGTTCACCAAACTATGAATATACCACTGTATAAAAGTGAGAAAGAATTCTTAGAAAAAGAAAATAAAAAAGAGGTGCAGATATGAAAAAAGGAATAATAGTAGCAAGTTTTGGAACAACTTATAAAAAAACTAGAAAATTATCTATTGAATCTATAGAAAATATGATAAAGACAAAGTATAAAAATCATTTAGTTTTAAGAGCTTTTACATCTAATATTGTAAGAAAAAGATTAAAAACTAGAGATGGTTTATATATTTTTGATGTAAAAGAAGCTATAGAAAAAATGAAAGAAGAAACTAAAGAAATATATATACAACCCCTTCATTTTATTGCAGGAGTTGAGTATGAAAAGATATTGACTGCTGTAAGAAATGCTTTAAGTGAAGATGATAGCTTGAATATAAAAGTAGGAAAGCCATTACTATTTTCTGAAAGAGATTATAAAGATGTAGTAGATGCTTTAGACTTAGAAGATTTAGAAGGTGAAGGAAATGTATTTATGGGCCATGGATCATATCATAAAAGTGACTTTTCTTATAAAAAAATAAATGATGAAATTAAAGAAAAAGGATTTAATAATACTTTTATAGCTACTGTTGAGGGAGCCATAACTTTGGAAAATATTATTCCTGAATTAAAGATAAAAAACATAAAAACAGTAAATTTAAAACCATTTATGCTAGTTGCAGGTGATCATGCAAACAACGACATGGCATCTGATGATGAAGATTCATGGAAGAGCATTTTAGAAAAAGAAGGTTTTAAAGTAAATATAGAGATGAAAAGTCTTGGAGAAAATAAAGATATAAGACAAATATTTTTAAAACATCTAGAAAAGGTTATGTAAAAGATGAAAACTATAATGATAACAGCTCCAGGAAGTAATACTGGAAAAACTACAATAACTTTGGGCCTTATAAGGGCTTTAAAAAATAGAGGTATAGATGTAAGAGGATTTAAAACTGGACCAGATTTTATAGATACGAAGCTCTTATCAAAAGCTTCTAGAAAAGCCTCTGGGAATTTAGATTTACATATGATGGGGGATGAGGGCATAGAAGAAGCTATATCTATGAACCTAGGCGGAGTAGGTGTAGTTGAAGGTGCTATGGGTTACTTTGATGGCATATTTAATACTTATGAAAATTCTAGCTTTGATATAAGTAGAAAACTAGATATACCAGCAGTTCTGGTATATAGTCCAAAAGGAGAAATGTTTTCAGCCATACCCAAGATAAAAGGAATGGTAGATTTTAAAGACTCTAAAATAAAAGCTCTTATCTTAAATAAGACAAGCAAGTCAATGTACCTCCTCTTAAAAGAACAAATAGAAGAGTATATAGGTATAAAGGTCTTAGGATATCTTCCGAATGATGAAACTCTTAAAATAGAAAGTGAAAGTTTGGGTCTTAGTATAAATTCGGATAGAGAAAAGTTGGATAGCTTTTTAGATAAAATAGCTGTGAAGATAGAAGAAACTGTAAATCTTGATGGTTTTTTAGATCTAGCCAATGATTTTAAAATAGAGAAGTTTAAATACCCTAGAAAGAGAAATATAAAAATAGCTATAGCCTATGATAAGGCCTTTAACTTTTACTACCAAGAAAATTTAAACTTATTCCAAAAGATATGTAGTGTAGAATATTTTTCGCCACTAGAAGATAAGGCTGTTCCAAAAGCTGACCTTATATATATAGGTGGGGGTTATCCTGAAAACTATAAGGAAGAGTTAAGTCTTAATAAAGATATGATGAATAACTTAAGAGAGTTAGCAATAAAAGGATCTTATATATTAGCTGAATCAGGAGGTCTAATTTATTTAGAAGAATCCCTAGAAGGAAGGGCTATGGTAAACATATTTAAAGGTAGGGCTAAGCTAACAAATAAACTTAAGAGATTTGGATATGTAAATATAGAGTTATTGGAAGATACACTTCTTGGAGAAAAAGGAGATATAATAAGTGGAAAAGAGTTCCATAAGTCTTTTATAGAAACTGATGAAGAGGAAATATTTTCTATAAAAAAACCAATGAGCAGTAAATCGTGGAGATGCGGATATAAGTTTAAAAATACCTTAGGATACTTTCAACATATAAATTTCCTGGGAAATAAATATGCTTTTGAAAATTTACTTGATAAATTAGAAAAAATAAGGAGTGATATAGATGTATATTAAGAATCCAATGCAAATAGAAAACAAAAGTATGGATATAATTGATGAAGTCATGGGTGATGTTAGTTTTAGTCCCGAAGAAACTATAGTAGTAAAAAGAATGATACATACTACTGGAGATTTTGAGTATAGAAAAATAATAGATTTTAAAGAAAATTTCATGGAAGAAGCTTTGAAAACTATTAAGTCGGGTGCAACTATATATACAGATACTAGAATGGCCTATATGGGTATAAATAAGCCGGCCCTTGAAAAAGCAAATTGTCAACTAAAATGTTTCATAGATGATGAAAGAGTATTTAAACTTTCTAAAGAACTCCAAACTACAAGATCATCTTGTGCGGTAGATTTGGCAGTGGAAGAAGGAGCAGATATTTTTGTAATAGGTAATGCTCCTACAGCGCTTTTTAGGCTATTAGAATTAGTAGATATGGGAAAGGTAAATCCTAAGCTTATAATTGGAGTACCTGTTGGATTTGTAGGAGCTAGTGAATCCAAAGAAGCTTTAAGAGACTATAAGATACCACAAATATCAACAATCGGCAATAAAGGTGGTAGTAATGTTGCCGCATCTATAGTAAATGCACTTTTATATATGGTTGTGGGAAGATGACTTTAGATTTATATGTAGTTAAAAATGGAGAAAATCTTCGATGCGGATATACTACAGGAAGCTGCGCTGCAGCTGCAGCAAAAGCAGCTGTTTTCATGCTAGAAAAATCTAAAAAGATAGACTATGTAGAGATAGATACTCCAGCAGGTGTAAAATTAAAACTTGAACTTACAAGTCAAAAGATATGTAAAGATGAGGCATCTTGCTCAGTTATAAAGGATGCGGGAGATGATCCAGATGTAACAGATGGAATAGAAATATTTGCAAAAGTAGTTAAAAATAATAAAGGTAAGAACAGTATAGATGGAGGCATAGGAGTAGGAAGGGTTACAGAGAAAAGCCTTTTTGGAAATGTAGGAGAAGCTGCTATAAACAAGGTTCCAAAAGAGATGATAGATAGGGAAATAAAATCTATCTCTAAAAACTTTTATGACATAATAATATATGTGCCTATGGGAGAGAAGATAGCTAAAAAGACCTTTAATAAAAATATAGGAATAAGAAATGGAATATCCATTATAGGAACTAAGGGGATAGTTTATCCTATGAGTGATGATGCACTTTTGAAAACCATATATATGGAAGTTGATATGATAGCTAAAACAATAGGTAAAGAAGAGATCTTACTAGTTCCAGGAAACTACGGTGAAAAGCTTGGTAAAAAGTTATATTCTGGGACATCTATGGTAAAAATCTCAAACTTTATAGGAGAAAGTCTGCTTTACATTTATAAAAAAGGTTTTAAATCTATAAAAATACTTGGACACATAGGAAAGATTTCTAAACTTTCTATAGGAGTTTTTAACACTCACAGCAAGGTATGTGACACTAGACTAGAAGCCTTTGTCTACTATCTAGCTTTAATGGGTGCACCTATAGATTTTATAGAAAGGATAAATAAACTTTTAACTGCAGAAGAGGCATTAAATGTATGTATTGATAATGGCTATGAAAAAATAAAGTCAGAAATGGAAAAAGGTGCAGAGATGAGGGTAAAAAGATATATGAAAGAGGAAGATTTTAAGATTTCTGTATTGACATATTCTATGGAAAAGGGAGTTTGATTATGCTTAAGATAGCTGGAATAGGACCTGGAAATCCTAAGTATCTAACAGGAGAAGTTTTAGAAGAAATAAAAAACTCGGACTATACATTAGCTTTTAAAAGAGTTAAGGATTCTCTTAGAGGTATAGACCCAGATATTATAGAAGTAAAAAGAGTAGCTGATCTTATAGAACATCTTGAGAAAGAAAAAGATCTTCTTCTTTTAGCAACAGGAGATCCAAACTTTTATGGAATAGTAGATTTTATAAAAAGAAAAGGAATAGGTATTGAAAAAGTATATCCTGGCCTATCTTCATTTCAATACTTAATGGGATCCCTTCAAAAATCTTGGACTGGAGCAAGTTTTTTATCTTTACATGGAAGAAAAGATTCTCTATCCGGAAAAGATATAGACAAGCTTACTGTAATACTTA
The DNA here is from genome assembly GCF_052089545.1 of Tissierella sp. Classification (GTDB taxonomy): domain Bacteria; phylum Bacillota; class Clostridia; order Tissierellales; family Tissierellaceae; genus Tissierella_A. The sequence continues at coordinate 21,342 of NZ_JBQDAA010000008.1, forward strand.
CAGATAAGGAAAATACTCCTTCTTATATATGTAAAAGATTAGATGCTTTAAATGTAAAAGGAAAGATACATGTAGGTTTCAATCTTTCTCATGATGATGAATTTATAGTTACAAAAAATATAGGTGAAAAGATAGAGGATATATCTTCTTTAGCTGTGGTGGTGATTGAACGTGAAATGGATTAAAGATGAAGAATTTATAAGAGGAAATATTCCTATGACAAAATTTAATATTAGAGCTTTAACTATTTCCTATTTATCAATAGAAAAAGGAGATAAACTCTTAGATATAGGTGCAGGAACAGGATCCATATCAATAGAAGCAAGTCTTCAAGGAGCTGAAGTATGGGCTATTGAAAGAAAAGTTGAAGGGGTAAAACTTATCGGAGAAAATGCTCAAAAGTTTGATAGAGAAATAAATGTAGTTGAAGGTTTAGCACCCTTTGACCTTCCCGATTTAGAATTTGATAAATGCTTTATTGGAGGAAGTGGGGGAAAGCTAGAAGAAATATTTGAATATTTACAGACCCACTTAAAAAAAGATGGCATAATATGTGCTAACTTTATCATGCTTAAAAACCTAAATATATTTCAAGAACTTTTGAAAAAATACAATTATAAAGATATAGAAATTCAACTTATACAAGCATCACATGTAGACAATATAGGACTTTTAAGAGGGAACAATCCTATATTTATTATAAAGGGAGTGAAATAAATGATAAATTTTGTAGGGGCAGGACCTGGAGATGTAGACTTAATAACAATAAAAGGGAGACGACTTTTAGAAGAAGCAGATATAGTTATTTATGCTGGAAGCCTTGTTTCAAATCTGCATTTAAAGTTTTGTAAAGAAGGTGCACTTATGCATAACAGTGCTTCTATGACTTTAGAAGAAGTTATAACTACTATGAAAAAAGGTGTAGAAGAAGGTAAAAGTGTTGTTAGACTTCATACTGGAGATCCAACTATATATGGAGCTATAAGAGAACAGATGGATAGCTTAAAGAAACTAGATATACCATATGAGGTTATACCAGGAGTTAGCTCTTTTACAGCAGCTTGTGCTTCTATTAAAAGGGAATTTACACTCCCAAATGTTAGCCAAACAGTTATACTTACTAGAAAAGCAGGAAGGACTCCAGTACCAGAGGGAGAAGATCTAGAATCTCTTGCAAAACATAAGGCTTCTATGGCAATATTTTTATCAGTACAAGATATAGATGGAGTAGTTGATGAGCTTATAAAGGGCTATGGATCAAAAGACACTCCTGTAGCTGTTGTATATAAGGCTTCCTGGGAAGATGAGGAAGTATTATTTGGAACACTTGGAGATATAGGTCAAAAGGTAAAGGAAAATAATATAAAAAAGATGGCTCAAATCTTAGTTGGAGGATTTATAGAAGGTGACTATGAAAGGTCTAAACTATATGATCCTGGTTTTTCACATGAATATAGAAAGGCCAGCAAATGAAGCTAGTAGCTTATTCCTTTACTGATAAAGGCTCGGAAGTAGGAGAACAAATTTCAAAGAATAATCAATATAAGATAGTTCATATAAAAAATAGGGACATAGAAGGTGGAGTAAAAACTCATCTTAAAAGAGCCTATAAGAAATATGATGGAATTGTTTTTATAGGAGCTACAGGTATTGCTATAAGATTAATATTTCCATATATAAAAGATAAATATAAAGATCTTCCCATAATAGTTATAGATGATATGGGAAAGTTTTCTATAAGTCTTCTTTCAGGTCATGTGGGAGGAGCAAATACTATAGCTGGAAAACTGGGAAGTTTTTTAGGGGCAACCCCTGTTATAACAACAGCATCTGATAATAGAGGCTTTGAATCTATTGATAATTTTGCAAAGAATAATAATTACTATATAGATAATAAAAAAGATTTAACCAAGATTATGTCTATGATGGTAAATGGAGAAAAGATTGGTCTTTTATCAAAAGAAGAAGGCAAACTTGATTATCCAAAGCTAGAAATAATAAAAGATATAAGGACTTTAAAAGATATAAAGGCCTTAATAGTTATAGCTAAAGAAGATTTAGATGAAAAATCTATAGACATACCTTTTATAAGCCTTAAAACCAAGGATATAAATATAGGTGTAGGATGTAAGAAGGGAATAGGGTCAGATAGAATAATAAAAGCGGTAGAAGAAGAATTAAAGACTTTAAATATTGACTCTTCTAGAATAAAATCTATGGGAACTGTTGAGGTAAAAAAGGATGAAAAAGGAATAATACTTTCATCAAAGCATTTTAACTGCCCTTTAAAAATATTTTCAATAGAAGAAATAAAAAAAGTTGAAGATAAATTTAAAAAGTCTGATTTTGTTAAAAAGACTATAGGAGTGTATTCAGTTTCAGAACCTTCAGCCTATCTTTTAGGCGGAGAACTTTTAGTAAAAAAAGCAAAACACGATGGAATAACTATTTCCATTTCAAAGGAGTGATAAAATGGCAAAATTATTTGTTGTTGGAATTGGACCAGGTGGTAGAGAGCATATGACTTTAAAAGCTATAGAAACTATTAAGTCATGTCAAACAATAGTAGGTTATAAACCATATATAGGATATGTAGAAGACCTAGTGGAAGGAAAAGAAGTCTTTTCTAATGGGATGACAAAAGAAATAGAAAGATGCAAATTTGCAATAGAAATGGTTAAAGAAGGTAAAGATACAGCTATAATAAGCACAGGTGATGCTGGACTTTATGGAATGGCAGGCCCTATACTAGAACTTGCAGAAGGTATAGATGTAGAAATTATACCAGGGGTTACAGCTTCCTTTTCAGCCGCATCAGAACTGGGTGCTCCTATTATGCACGACTATGCATCTATTTCTTTAAGTGACCTGCTAACACCTTGGGATGTTATATTAAAGAGAGTAGAAATGGCAGCTAAGGGAGATTTTGTAATAACTATTTATAATCCTAGGTCAAAGGGAAGAAAGAACCATCTAGAAGATGCAATTAATATAATAAGAAAGTATAGGAATGAAGCTACACCTGTAGGCATTGTAAGAAATTCAGGAAGAGATGATAGGGAAATTAGGGTAACAGATCTAAAAAATATAGATTTCCAAGTAGTTGATATGCTTTCTACAGTTATAATTGGAAATAGTAATACATTTTTAAAGGATGGGAAAATAGTAACACCAAGGGGCTATGAAATAAAATGATTTGGATAATAGGTGGAACTAGTGAAGCTAGACTATTAGTCGAAAAAATTAAAGACAAAGATAACTTTATAGTCACAGTAGCTACTGAAACTGGCAAAGAGTTTATAAAGGCAAAAAACTTAAAGGTTGGCCGAATGACAGTAGCCCAAATGGATAGCTTTATAAAAGAAAAAAGTATAAATGTGTTAATAGACCTCTCCCATCCTTATGCAAAGATAGTTTCTGAAAACGCTAAGGCAGTTGCTAAGAATAATAAGATAGAATATATAAGATATATGAGAGAAAAGACTGACTATAAGGATATTATAGAGCTAGCTTCATATGAAGATACATGTGAATATTTAAAAAATATAAAAGGAACAGTGTTTTTTACAACTGGATCTAAAAATATAGATGATTTTGAAGATGTAAGAGGAGAAAATCGATTTATATATAGGGTTTTACCTGCACCAGAAAGCATAGGAATATGTAAAAAAAATAGTGTTAAATTAAAAGATATTGTAGCCCTTCTAGGACCATTTTCATATGAAATGAATAAACTTATCTTTAAAGAATATGGGGCAGACTATGTAGTGATGAAAGATAGTGGAAGTGCTGGAGGAACTATTGATAAAATAAAAGCTTGTAAAGAATTAAAGATAAATGCTATAGTAATATCTAGAGAAGAAGAAACAGGTGTAAAAAGTTTAAAAGATTTGGAAGATATAATAAGACAAAAATATTAGTAGAAGGTGAAAAAATGATAACACTTGTAACAGGTGGTGCCAGAAGTGGTAAAAGTAAATTTGCTGAAAATATATATAAAGATAAAGAAGATGTAGTTTATATTGCTACATCTAAAATATTTGATAGAGAAATGGAAAATAGAGTGGCTATACATAAGGCCACTAGACCTTCTATATGGAGAACATATGAAGGTAATTATAATCTTACAGATGCTATAGATAAAGAAGAAAACTATCTTCTTGACTGCATCACTGTGCTCACATCTAATATAATGTTTGACTATAGCAAAGATGTGGAATATATCGATAAAAAATTACAGGAGAAAATAGAAACTACTATATTTAAAAACTTAGAAGATTTAATATATAAAATAAGAGAAAGAGATTTTAATCTTGTATTAGTAACAAATGAAGTAGGGGATTCTATAGTTCCAGAGCATCATATATCTAGAGTGTTTAGAGATATACAAGGTCGTATAAATCAAAGACTAGCTAGTATAAGCGATAAAGCTTATTTAATATGTTGCGGGTTACCGGTGGAATTAAAATGATAAAGGGACTTATTCTTTCAATTCAATTTTTAACTAGGATACCATTAAATATAAATGTTGATTTTAATAGTGAAAATCTTAAAAAAAGTACATTGTTTTATCCTTTTATTGGTATACTATTAGGAAGTTTATCTTATGGAACACACTACATTTTTTCATTTATAAATAGAGATATAGCATCTCTTATTACTGTTATTATGATGATTGTATTTACTGGAGGACTACATTTAGATGGACTATCAGACACAGCGGATGGTTTTTTTTCAAATAAAGATAAGAAAAAAACTTTAGAAATAATGAAAGATAGTAGAGTTGGGGCATTTGGCGTAATAAGCCTTATACTTCTAATCTTATCTAAATATATAATTATTTCTAATTTTAAGGAGGATCTAGCTCTAGCCCTCATACTTTCTATGGGTAACAGTAGACTAGTAACACTTTTTCAAATTGCATTTAAGAAAAATGCAAGACCTGGTGGATTAGGTGACATGATATGTAAGAGTAAACCGAGATATTTTATTATATTATCTAGTTTACTATATATATTATTAATATCTTTTATAAATATTAAATATCTAATTCCTTTAATATTTACAATTTTAATAGGAGAATGTATATCTTTCTATACATATAAAAAAATAGATGGATTTACAGGGGATGTTTATGGTGCTACCATAGAGATAGGAGAAACTGCTTCTTTAATATGTTTTTTGGAGGTAATTAAATGGATATAATAATGATACGTCATGGAGAGTCTGAGGATAATGTTCTAAAAGTGTTTGGAAGATACGAAAGTCCCTTGTCAAAAAATGGTCTATCTCAAATAAAAGATACAAAAAAGGTTTTAAAGGAATTTAAGTTTTCAAAGGTTTATTATAGCCCATTTAAAAGAACTGTAGAAACATTAAATGTTTTAGGTTTACAAGGCCAGGAAGATAAAAGGATAGGCGAATATGATTTTGGAATATTTGCAGGATTAGATCATAAAAGTATAGAAAAAAAGTATCCTATTAAATATAAAGAATGGAACGAAAATCCCACAGAATATATAATAGAGAATGGAGAAAGTCTTCAAATTGTATATAAAAGAGTAAAAGAATTTTTAGAAGAAATTGTTAAAGATGGGGAATCTGTTGTTCTTGTTACCCATGCTGGGATTATAAGACTAGCATTTTGCTGGATGTTTGCTAATATAGATTACTTTTTTAAGTTTAAAGTAGACAATGGCAGTATAAATATTATTTCAGTAGATGAAGAGGATTTTAAATTTATAAAAAAATTAAACTATACTCCTAGACTATAAAACCTTATAAGTTATTAAGGTTTTTTCAATAACTTTAAATGATAATGTTTATCAATTGAAATTATGGATATATATATAATGTGGGAAAAACTTATTAAATAAGATTATATATATTAAAGGAGAGATATAAAATGGTTTTTAAATTGCCAGAATTAGATTATTCATATGACGCTTTAGAACCTTATATAGATGCAAGGACAATGGAGATTCACTATAGCAAACATCATCAAGGATATGTAAATAAGGCTAATAAAGCTTTAGAAGGTCTTAAAAAATTTGAAGATATGGAAGTTAAAGAAGTATTAGAGAACTTGGATGAAGTTCCTGAGGATAAGAGAGTTGCAGTTCTAAATAATGCAGGAGGCCATTATAATCACTCGATATTTTGGAAAGTTATGTCACCAAAAGGTGGGGGAGAGCCATCTGGTGAACTTGCTAAAAGAATAGAAGAAGATTTAGGTGGGTTTGAAAAATTTCAGGAAGAATTTAATAAAGCAGCTGCTTCTAGATTTGGTAGTGGTTGGGCATGGTTAGTAGTTGAAGATGGAAAACTTTCAGTTATGTCAACGCCAAATCAAAACAACCCAATATCAGAAGGTAAGTTTCCTTTGTTAGGTTTAGATGTTTGGGAACATGCTTACTATCTAAAGTATCAAAATAAAAGACCAGATTATGTT
>NZ_JBQDAA010000009.1:0-3312 GCF_052089545.1 Tissierella sp.
TGCATCAATATACTTCTTTGGATGGAGAACACTTATGCTCTTATTAATAGTAACAGTATTTGGTGTAGCAACTGAATATATTTTTGAAAAACAAAATAAGAAAAAAGTATCTGAAGCAGTATTTGTAACATGTATGTTATACACTATGATTTTACCCCCAGCTACACCTTATTGGATAGCAGTTGTAGGTATTATATTTGGTGTAATGTTTGGTAAAGAAGTATTTGGTGGATTTGCAAGAAATGTTTTTAATCCAGCATTGGTTGCAAGAGCCTTTGTATATGTAAGTTTTCCTGCTCCGCTTACTATCCAGTGGTCTGAAGCTGCACAAGGATTCCCTGGAGGATTTGGTACATACTTAACAAAGGGAGTAGAAGCTATTTCTCAAGCAACTCCCATGCTAATGTTTAGAGATACAGGAACTATGGTAGATTTTAAAAATCTTTTAATAGGAAATATATCTGGATCGATAGGTGAAACAAGTGCCATTTTAATAATACTTGCAGGAATTTATCTGATTTATAAAAAGGTAGCTTCTTGGGAAATCATGGCATCAACAATTTTAGGATATTTGGGACTTAGTAGTATCCTTTATTTTATGGGAAATACAGAAATTGCAAATCCGTTATTTTCACTTCTATCAGGTGGTTTTTTATTTGGTACTATTTTTATGGCAACAGATCCAATATCATCTGCTAAGACAAAAGAGGGTAAATGGATTTATGGGATACTAATAGGTATTATAACAGTTATTATAAGAGGTTATTCACTATTTGCAGGAGGAATGATGTTTGCTATTTTAATTACAAATACATTTGTACCTATAATAGATGAAACAGTAAAAGGAATTAAAAAACACAAAAAGCAAGCTAAAAAGAAAAAAGAGGAGGCGGCAATATGAAGAAGTCTTTTGCTTATCCTATTATTTTTATGTCTTTAGTAACTGCTGTATTTGCAGCTTTGCTGGCAACTTTAGATTATAGTACTGCAGAACAAATTGAATTTTTAGCAAATACTGAGCTTCAGGAAAAGATTTTATATGTATTTGATATACCTGTAGAGTCTGAAGATCCTGAAGAAATTGATAAACAGTTTGAAGAAACAATAGAAACTAAAGAATTAGAAAATAATAAAAAATTATATTTGTTGGAAGAAAATGGAGAAGATAAGGCATATGCTTTTCCTGTTAGTGGATCAGGACTTTGGGGAAATATAGAAGGTTATGCTGGTATTTCTGCGGATTATTCTACCTTAATAGGCATTGATTTTATATCTCATTCAGAAACACCTGGTCTTGGAGGAAGAATATCTGAAGAATGGTTTAAAGAACAATTTAGAGGTATAGACCTTGAAGATCCTAAGGATGAATATATAATATATACTCCGGCTTCAGGAGGAAACGTAGATGCTATTACAGGGGCTACTTTAACATCTCAATCTGTAAGGGAATTTTTAAATGAAGATATAGAAGAGTTTATAGAAGAAAGAAAGGTGGATTAATCTATGAAAAAGATAAAAGAGATATTTAGGATGGGTCTTTGGGAAGATAATCCAGTTTTTGGACAAATCTTAGGTATTTGTTCAGCACTTGCTGTTACAAACCTTATGTTAAATTCACTTATAATGGGAATAGGACTCATATTTGTAACTGGTCTTTCTTCCTTTACTATTTCACTTATAAGAAAGTTTACTCCTAAACATATAAGAATGATGATACAAGTACTTATAATATCTGCATATGTAATTATAGTAGATATATTTTTAAAGGCATATTATCCAGAAATGAGTAAAGCATTAGGTCCTTATGTAGGGTTAATTATTACAAACTGTATAATAATGGGTAGGGCAGAAGCTTTTGCTCAAAAGAACACTCCCTTAATTTCCTTAGTAGATGGTATTGCATCTGGACTTGGATATACAGTAGTACTTCTTATGATATCATTTTTTAGAGAACTATTAGGATTTGGTACCTTATTTGGTATGGCAGTTCTTCCTGAAAGTATTACAAGGTGGACAATTATGGTAATGCCTCCAGCAGCATTTTTCTTATTAGCTATGATAATATGGGGAGCAAATGTACTTCAGAATAAAAAAGAAGCAGAAAAAGATAAAGGAAAAGGGAAAGAGGTGGCTAAAGCATGATAGAATTAAATCCTTTTGTAATATTTATAGCAGCTATTTTTACTAACAATATGATACTTTCAAACTTTCTTGGAATGTGTTCTTTTATAGCCGTATCAAAAGAGATTCCAACTGCTTTAGGTCTTGGTCAAGCAGTAACTGTAGTTCTTGGATTTACATCGGTAATAAATTATTTTATTTATAATAAAATACTTGAACCATTAGGACTTGAATATTTACGTTTTATAGTTTTCATTGTAAGTATAGCCGCATTTGTACAGTTACTTGAGATGGTATTAGAAAAATATTTACCAAACTTATATTATGCACTTGGAATATTTTTACCTCTTATAACTGTAAACTGTGCAATACTTGGAGTTTCCTTATTTATGATTATTAGAGATTATAACTTCATGCAAACAGTAGGTTTTAGTATAGGTTCTGGAATAGGTTGGACGCTTGCTATTGTAGCACTTGCTGGAATCAGGCAAAAAATAAAAAGAGCACCTGTTCCTGAAGGCTTAAAAGGACCAGGTATTACTCTTATAATTACTGGAATTATGGCGCTTGCCTTTGTAGGATTTTCGGGGATTGTACAGATTCAGTAGATTGATAAATAAAATAGGAATAGTAGGGAGGAATGTTTGTGAATACAATAATGATGACCACATTATCTCTTACTGGAATATCTGCTTTATTTGCACTATTACTTACAATAGCCGATAGAACTATAGGAAATTATGGAGAGGTCAGTTTAATAATAAATGATGATAAACAATTTACCATAGAAGGTGGAGATAGCTTACTTTCTTCACTTGTAGAAGAAGAAATATTTATACCTTCAGCATGTGGTGGAAAAGGAACTTGTGGATATTGTAAAGTACAGATACTTGAAGGGGGAGGTCCAGTTTTACAAACTGAACGTACATTTTTAGATGAAGAAGATATAAAAAACAATGTAAGATTATCTTGCCAATGTAAAGTAAAAGAAGATATAAAGATTCAAATTCCGGAAGAATTGTTTAATGTAAGACAATTTGAAGCGAAAGTAGAGTCAATAACAGACCTAACTTCTGTTATAAAACAAATAAGAATAAAGATTCCTGAAGGGGAAGAAGTTAATTTTAAAGCTGGTCAATATATGCAACTTAAAGCTCCGATTTATGATGGAAATGATGAAGAGATATATAG
>NZ_JBQDAA010000009.1:3322-5976 GCF_052089545.1 Tissierella sp.
ATAGAGCATATTCTATAGCTTCATCACCTATGGAAAGAGATCATATAGAACTTATTATAGGTTATGTTCCAGAGGGGATTGCAACAACATATGTGCATAAGCATTTAAAGGTTGATGATGAAGTAACTATAAATGGACCATATGGAGACTTTTATTATCAAGATAATGAAAGGGATATGATTATGGTAGCAGTTGGTACTGGAGTTGCACCTATACTATCTATACTTAAATGGATGAAAACAAATAATATAAAAAGAAAAGCAAGATTTTATTTTGGTGCTAAAACAGAAGAAGATTTATTTTTCTTAGATTATTTTAAAGAATTAGAAGAAACGCTTTATGATTTTAAATTTATACCTTGCCTTTCAAGAGTTACTGAAGAAGATGGTTGGTCAGGGTTTTGTGGGAGAGTAAATAATGCAATAGATGAATTTGTAGAAGGTGGAGAAAATAAAGAAGCTTATCTGTGTGGCGGTGACCGTATGATAGATTCTGTTGTAAAGGCTCTTACAAATAAAAATGTGGACGAGGAGTTAATTTATTACGATAAATTTGACTGAACAAGGAAAAATTATAAAAATGCACCTCAAAAATTAGATGGAAATCGGATTTTGTAGGTGTGTTTTTACTTAGTTTTTATATAAGCTAACATAATTATATTTAAATATGATATAATTTAAGTAACGAAGTATTTGGGAGGCGACCATGAAATTAGAATTATTTGATTTTATAGACAGAACATTAGATCTTATTGATGAAAAATCAGATACTTTAGATAGGGTTTCAAAAGAACTTGGGAAATTTTTTACAGATAGTTTTTCTATAAAAGATCATTTTTTAAACGTGAATTATAGAATAAAATCTGCAGATAGTCTTAAAGAAAAGATACTAAGAGACAACTTTTATCTTAAATATAAGACTCCTGATAATCTTTTACATAATTTATCGGATTTAATAGGAATACGGATTGAATGTAGATTTATAGAAGATGAGGTTAAGCTATATAGAGATATAATAGGTATATTTAAGACAAAAGAAGAAGATGGATATTATTCTAACCCACTTAATTCAAGTATTAGATTAAAATTATCTGATCATCAACCACAAATTCAAAAAAATGGATTTGAAATATACAAAATAGATGGAAAATATAAAAAAGGTGATATAGAAGTAAATTTTGAATTACAAATAAAATCATTGGTAAATGTGTTTTGGGGTGAGATAGACCACAGGGTTCTTTATAAAAACTTTAACTATATGCTTACAGAAGATTTTTTTAGGGATATAATGGGATCTATAAAAGACAGCTTAGCCATGATAGATAGACAACTTATGGTTGTTTTTAACCATCTAAATGGTATGGATGCAAGTGATGCTACAAATAAGAAGATGCAGATAAAAGCACTTCTGTCTAAAATAATTCATGATATATATGTTATAAAGGTAAGAAAAGAAATAGGTTTTGTGGTGGATTTTAAGAAATCTACAGATGTTATAGTAAATTATCTATTTATGAAAGGTGGAGCCGAGGAGTCGGTTAACTATAGTAACAACTTTTTAAGAATATTAAATAGATTAAATGAAATTGGAAATAAAGAAATGACTTTTAACAAATATATAGATTTTGAAAGAGAAATATTTTATAATGATAGATTTACTAGAAAAATGGGTTCTAATATACTAGAAATAATAAACAAAGATTTTAGATGGAATTTATTCTTCAAAATAATATTTGAAATTGAAAATGGAATGAAAGCTGATGACTTTGAAGGATTTTTAATTTATATAAGATATATATTTCATAAATCTATAATGGAAGTTTTAAATGAAAAAGATATAGAACAAGATCATAAAGAAGAAATAGTACATTGTACACTTGATGCTATTGCAAATAATTTTTGTAAAGAAATTTCAGTAGATTTTATAAATGAAACACAAATACACAAATTAAATGTAAGAGTTAAGGAATTATTTAAAGAAATATATAGCTATGAAAATTATTTGGATAATAAAATGGATATAAGAGATAAAATTATGGAATATGAATTTTAGTACTTAGCCTAGGTTAAGTACTTTTTTTATATTCTTTTTGTAAATTGTGACCTGCATCACTGCATAAAATATAGATAGACTGTATACTTAACTTAAAGCAAAGAAAATATTAATAAAATAGTTTATATAGATATAAAGAAAGGGAGATGAATTTATGAAAAATTGGGATGGATTTAAAAAAGGTGAATGGAAGGAAAGAGTAAATGTAAGAGACTTTATACAGTTAAATTATAAACCTTATGAAGAGGGAGATGGATTTTTAGAAGATATTTCTGAAAAGACAAAAAAGCTTTGGGATAAAGCTGAAAACCTTATAAATGAAGAAATATTAACTGGAGAAATAAAAATATGTACATCTAGCTTTTCAGGAATAGATAACCATGCACCAGGTTACTTAGATAAAGAAAATGAGTTAATAGTTGGATATCAAACAGAAGAACCTTTAAAAAGGATAGTTAATCCATATGGTGGCTATAGAATGGTTCAAAATTCTTTAGATTCTTATAATGCAAAGATGGATAGTATTAAAGAAGAGACTTTTAATGAATATAGAAAAACTCATAACGAAGGTGTGTTTGATGCTTATACAGGAGAAATGAGGC
>NZ_JBQDAA010000009.1:5986-13643 GCF_052089545.1 Tissierella sp.
TCTTACAGGACTTCCAGATGCCTATGGTAGAGGAAGAATAATAGGAGACTATAGAAGAATTGCACTTTACGGTTTAGATTTTCTAAAGAAGGAAAAAAAGCAAGATTATGAAAATATAGTGTCTGATGCTACAGAGGAAATTATAAGAATTAGAGAAGAAGTATCTGAACAAATAAGAGCACTAGATTCAATAGGTAAAATGGCTGATAGCTATGGAATCGATATATCAAAACCAGCTAAAACAGCTCAAGAAGCAGTACAATACTTATACTTTGGATATTTAGCTGCTATAAAAGAAAATAATGGAGCCGCAATGAGCTTTGGAAGAAATACAACATTTTTGGATATATATATAGAAAGAGACTTAGAAAAAGGAATAATAGATGAAGTATATGCTCAAGAGCTAATAGATCAACTTGTAATAAAATTAAGAATGGTAAGACATTTAAGAACACCAGAATATAATGAATTGTTTGCAGGAGATCCAAATTGGATTACAGAAGCAATAGGTGGAATGGGTGAAGATGGAAGAACTTTAGTTACTAAAACTTCATTTAGATTTTTACACACACTAACAACACTGTCCCCAGCACCAGAGCCTAATATGACAGTACTTTGGTCAGTAGATTTACCAAAAGGATTTAAAGAATACTGTGCTAAAATGTCAATAGAATCAGGTTCAATTCAATACGAAAATGATGATTTGATGAGACCAATATACGGTGATGACTATGGTATAGCTTGTTGTGTGTCGGCAATGAAGATAGGAAAAGAAATGCAATTCTTTGGTGCACGTGCAAATCTTTCTAAAGCTTTACTATATGCTATAAATGGTGGAATAGATGAACTTAAAAAAGACAAGGCTGGCAATCCTTTAAAAGTAATTGATGGTATAGAAAGTATAGATTCAGAAGTTTTAGATTATGACGAAGTAGTAGCTAACTATGATAGGGTAATGACTAAGCTTTCAAGACTTTATGTAAATACGATGAACACAATCCATTATATGCACGATAAATATGCATATGAAAAAGGACAAATGGCTTTACACGATACAGAACTTCATAGATATATGGCATTTGGAATAGCTGGACTTTCAATAGTTGCAGATGCATTAAGTGCTATAAAACATGCAAAAGTAACACCTATAAGAGATAAAGATGGAATAGCAGTAGATTTTAAAATAGAAGGTGACTTTCCGAAATATGGAAATGACGATGATAGAGTAGATTCTATTGCAGTAGAAGTAGTAGATAAGTTTATAAAAGAACTTAAAAAGACTCCAACTTATAGAGGGGCAGAACACACTTTATCAGTTCTTACTATTACATCAAATGTGGTATATGGTAAGAAAACAGGCTCAACACCAGATGGAAGAAAAAAAGGAGAGCCATTTGCACCAGGTGCAAATCCAATGCATGGTAGAGATTCTAACGGAGTACTTGCTTCACTTAATTCAGTAGCAAAATTACCTTATGAAAATAGTTGTCAAGATGGAATTTCAAATACACTTTCTTTAACACCGGAAACATTGGGTAATAATACTAAAGATAAATTAAATAATTTAACAGGAATAATGGATGGTTACTTTGAGCAAGATGCATTCCACTTAAACGTAAATGTATTAAATAGAGAACTTTTAATAGATGCTATGGAACATCCTGAAATGTATCCAACACTTACAATAAGAGTTTCAGGATATGCAGTACACTTTAATAGACTTACAGAAGAACAACAATTAGAAGTTATAAATAGAACATTCCACGAAAGAATCTAAGAGACTGAAAGGAGAATTAAAATGGTAGAAGCAAAAATACATTCAATAGAGACAATGGGGCTTGTAGATGGTCCTGGCATAAGAACAGTTTTTTTTCTCCAGGGATGTCCTTTAAGATGTTCTTATTGCCACAATCCAGATAGCCAATCAATGTTTTCTAAAACACGTATAACACCAGATGAGGTTGTAGAAATGGCTAAAAAATATAAATCTTATTATAAGAGATCTGGAGGAGGAGTTACTTTTTCTGGAGGAGAACCTTTAATGCAAGGTGAGTTCCTTGTAGAAACTTTGAAAAAGTTAAAGGCTGAAGGAATAAACACAGCAATAGATACTAGTGGCTATGGTGATAGTAGATATTATAAAGAGATTTTAAAATATGTAGATGTACTTCTTTTAGATATAAAACATTTTGATAATGAAGGATATAAAGAGATTACAAAGAAGTCAATAGGAGGTTTTTATAAATTCTTATCCTATTTAGATGATTTTCATGGTACAATATGGTTCAGACATGTAATGGTACCATCAGTTACTGATAATATGGAGAGTATAGAAAAGCTATTTGATAATGTAAGACATTTAGCTTCGAAAATAGATAGATTTGAAATACTTCCTTACCATAGAATGGGACTTGAAAAATATGAAGAGTTAAATATGGAATATACTTTAAAAGATGTTCCAGAAATGGATAAAAAAATAGCTAAAGAGTTTCAAGAAGTATTAGCTGGTATGTTAGAAAAGGAAAAGAAAAACCTTCATAAAGATAAAAAAACATGCAACCATATATGTGTCTAATTTTCTTTAGTAGGTGATAGTAATAAAAAATTGTAATATTTGTAATACTAATTGTCAAAATTGTAATGGGGATTCATGTATTCAAAATATACCCCTATTGTCTAGCTTAGATGATACTGAGTTAAATCAAATATCGAAAGGTGTAGTAACACGTGAATTAAAAAAAGGTGAGCATATTTTTAAAACAGGTGACAAAGCAGATAGGCTTTATATAATATGTTCAGGAAAAGTGAAGATATACAATATACTTCATGATGGTAGAGAGCAAATTTTATATATATTTGGATCTGGGGACTTTGTAGGAGCCTTTAATCTTTTAAAAGAAGATGAGTACAAATATAATGCTGAAGCTTTAGAAGATACTGTAGTAAGTACTCTAACCAAAACAAAATTTGATGAAATTGCTATAAAAAATCCTAATATAACATTAAAGATTTTAGAAAAAGCGTATGAAAGAATAAGGCGTGTAGAAGATTTAGTAGATAGACTATCTGCGGGTAATGCAAATTCTAAAGTGGCAGGCCTTTTATTAAGCTTAATTGAAGATTTTGGTAATAAACAAGACAATACCATAGTATTAAATCTTTCTATCAATAGAGAAGAAATGGGTAGCTATGCAGGTATCTCGAGAGAGACTATGACAAGAAAATTAATTCTTTTTAGTGAACTTGAAATTATTACACTAAAAGGAAACAAAAAAATAATAATAAATAATATAGAGAAATTAAAAGAGCTATTATAATTTAAATTATAATAGCTCTTTTAATTTATTTATAAAGCACTATATATACATATATGATAAAATAGATATAAAGGTAAAAAATAAATCAATAATATATTTAAAGAAAGGAAGGTTTTTTTTGAATAGATTGGGACAGCTTGGACTTATTTTAGTTATACTTTTATTAGGTGATATTTTACAAGTTAAATTCAATATACCAGTTCCTGCTACTATACTGAGTATGATAGTATTGTTTATATTAATGTTATTTAAAATCATCAAGTTAAAGTGGGTAGAAGATATAGGAAATACTTTATTAGATAATCTATCCTTATTATTTATTCCAGCAGGTGTGGGTATAGGTAGAGAACTTCATATATTTAAAGGAAATATGTTAAGTTTAGCAATTATTATATTTATAAGTACTACTGTTGTTATAGTTGTAACTGGATATACAGTACAAGCTTTAGAAAAAAATAAAAGGAGCAAAAAAATATGATAGAATATTTAAATACTCCCTTATTTGGTGTGACACTTACTATTGTAGTTTTTACAATCAGTAATTTATTTTATAAAAAGATGAAAAGTCCATTATTAAATCCAATAATGATAAGTATAATATTTATTATTTGGTTTTTAAAATATTTGGATATAGATATTGAAAGTTATGAAAAAGGTGGAGATATTATAAACTTCTTTTTAGCTCCAGCTACAGTTGCACTTGCAATACCTATATATAAAAAGTTGGAATTATTAAAGAAAAATCTTATTTCTACGTTAATTGCTATATCAATAGGATCCCTTGCTGGGATACTTTCTGTAGCTATACTAAGTAAACTTTTTTTACTTGATGATATGCTTATGTTATCTCTTATACCAAAATCAACAACAACTGCCATAGCTATTGATATATCAGAACAAATAAAGGGAAACCCTTCAATAACACTAGCTTTTGTATTAGCAACGGGAATGTTGGGAAATATATTAGGACCTAGCATATTAAAAGTTTTTAAAATTAAAAATAAAATAGCTAAAGGTGTAGCACTAGGTACAGCTTCTCATGCTATAGGAACAGCCAAAGCTATAGAACTTGGACAGGCGGAAGGAGCTATGAGTTCACTTGCAATTAGTATTGCTGGTGTTATAACAGTTTTTATAGCTCCACTTATTGTAAATCTTATAATATAAGAAAGGATGAGAAATATGAAAGAAATTTATTTAGCAGGAGGATGTTTTTGGGGAGTTGAAGAGTATCTATCTAGAATAGAAGGAGTAGTTGGTTCAGAGGTTGGATATGCAAATGGTAATATAAAAAATCCAAGCTATGAACAGGTTTGTAGTGGAACTACCGGTCATACTGAAACAACTCATATAGAATTTAATGAAAAAGTAATATCTTTAGAAGAGGTCTTGAATAAATTTTGGAGTATAATAGATCCAACTCTTATAAACAAACAAGGTCCAGATATAGGAAGTCAATATAGGACTGGAATTTATTATACAGACTTAGAAGATAAAGATATAATATTAAAAACGCTAGAAAGGCAAAAAGAAAAATATAAAGATCCTATAGCTACTGAAATAGAGCCATTAAAATCCTTTTATAAGGCTGAAGAATATCATCAAAAATATTTAAAGAAAAACCCAGGGGGCTACTGTCACATAGACTTAAATGATTAAGATATACCCTTAAGGGTATATCTTAATTTAAATAAAGGAGAATGGTCTATGGATGTAATAAAAATGATGCCAGATATAATAAAGAAAAGTGAAGTAAAATTTAAAAGTCTTAAAAATAAAAAAAATGATAAGTTGAATAAAGAAATAATATTTTCTAAAAGAAATAAAAACGATAGTATATCTAATAGATTATATATATGGGATAATATAAAGGTTATGAAAAACTTATTAGATGAAGGCTATGAAGAAAAACTAGACCTTATATATATTGATCCCCCCTTTTTTTCTAAAGCCAATTACAATCATAGGGTAGAATTATTAAATAATGATAAAAAACATATAATAAAACCTTTTGCCTATGAAGATACATGGAAAGATGGATTTGTAGAATATCTAGAAATGATAACAATAAGACTTTTTTTTCTAAAAGCACTTCTTTCAAAAAGAGGAACTATATATGTTCACTTAGATTCAAAAGCTGTTCATTATGTAAAAATAATTATGGATTATATATTTGGTAGAAATAGGATTTTAAATGAAATAATATGGTCATATAAATCAGGTGGAACAGGAAGGAGAAGCTTTTCTAGAAAGCATGATAATATATTAGTTTATACTAAAACAGATAAATATATATTTAATCCGCAAAAAGAAAAATCATACAATAGAGGATTAAAGCCATATAGGTTTAAGGGAGTTAAAGAATATAAAGATGATATAGGATGGTATACGCTTGTAAATTTAAAAGATGTATGGAATATAGATATGGTAGGTAGAACATCAGGGGAAAGGGTAGGATATGCTACTCAAAAGCCTGAGAAGTTGTTAGAAAGAATAATTCTATCTTCGACAGATGAAACATCTATAGTAGGAGATTTTTTTGCAGGTAGTGGAACTACAGCAGTTGTGGCAGAAAAATTGGGACGAAAATGGATCATTTCAGATATAGGAAATATTTCAGAGTCTGTAATAAGAAAAAGGTTATTAAAGATGGGATTAATTAATTATGAAATTTTAAGTCAAAAGAACCTTTTAAGTCCTAAGGCAAAGATAGATATAGATATAAAAAATAATAAGTATAAAGATATTTTAGAGATGAATCTTAAAAGATATAGTGTAGATATTGAAAAAATTCAAATGGAAGAAAATAATAAAGATATAATTTCAGAAGTTTTAAAAGGTGACTCTTTAAACTTAATAGAATATATTGGGATTGGATACAAAGATAAAGAAGGAAGTTTAATAATATTTAAAGAGTTAAATATAACCTTTAAAATAAAAGATGAAATTTTAGTAAATAATTATAAGAAAAAATATGAAAACCTATATTTAATAGTTATAGATATATTAGGAAATAAGATGTCTACAAAAATAATTTAAAATAATAAACTTATAATATAATAAAATTATTATTTTACTATAGAAAATGGGTTTTAATATATATACATAAGGGGTATAATTAAATATAGACATATAACAGAAAAAAACAAGGAGGAATAGATTATGAAAGAAGAAATGGACAATCACGAACATGATGAAAATTGTAATCATGATCATGGGCACGAAGGTGAAAAAGATATAATTTATTTAACATTTGAAAATGATGAAGAAGTAGAATGTGAAGTAATGGGAATATTTGAGGTAGAAGACAAAGAATATATGGCGTTATTTATAGAAGCTGAAGGTGCAATTTTACTTTATCAATACAAAGAATCGGATGAAGATTTTGACCTAATTCCAATAGAAGATGAAAAAGAATTGGAATTAGTTTCTAATGCTTATGTTGAACTTTTTGAAGATGATGTAGAGTATGGAGAGTATGACGACCAGTAATAATTATGAAAATAAAGTACTTTGCAAAAGTAAAGTACTTTGTTTATATACTTTTTTATTTATAGTATGATATAATAGTAGTAAGAATAATTAGATTATTCTAGATTTAGAGGTGAAGTTTTGAATAAAATAGAAGTATATAAGAGTTATTCAGATTTTTTGAAGAATGAATTTGGTGAAAAGGTTTATAAAATTCCTATAAACTTGCCACTTACGTGTCCAAATAGAGATGGGAATTTAAGCTATGGCGGATGTACATTTTGTGGCGAGGAAGGTGGAAGCTTTGAAAATTTATCCCATACACTTTCTGTGAAAGAACAAATGGATAAAAACATGGAGTATATTGGTAGAAGATATAAGGCAAAGAAGTTTATTGCTTATTTTCAAAATTTTACTAATACTTATTTAGAACTGGAAAAATTCAAACAATATATAGGGGAAAGTATTAGAGATAATATAGTGGGAATATCTATATCTACAAGGCCTGATTGTATCAATGATGATTATTTAAAGTTTTTAAGTGAGATACAAGAAAAATATAAGCTTTTAATAACTATAGAACTGGGTCTTCAAACAGTAAACTATCATAGTCTTATTAAAATTAATAGAGGACATGGTTTAAGTGAATTTATAGATGCGGTACTTAGAATAAAAAAATATAATTTAAGAATATGTACTCATTTAATACTAAATCTTCCTTGGGACAACATGATAGATACTATTGAAAATGCAAAGTCTGTATCAGCACTTGGGATAGACGAAATAAAACTTCATGCTTTATATATTGTAAAGGGAACTAAAATAGGAGATCAATATGAAAATGAAGAATTTCAAATGATTTCTAAAGA
>NZ_JBQDAA010000009.1:13653-27102 GCF_052089545.1 Tissierella sp.
GATTATAAAAAAAGAGTAATAACATTTTTAGAATATCTAAATCCAAATATAGTTGTTCAAAGAATTATAGGAAGAGCTCCTAAAGAAAATGGATTATTTGTAAACTGGAATACATCTTGGTGGAAGATACGAGATGAAATAGTAAAAAATATGGAAGATAATAACTCTTATCAAGGAAAAAAATTTAATTACTTGAATGGAAAAGCTCTAAAAAATATGAAAACAGTTAAATGTAAAAAGACTCATTTTATGTAAATTATTAAATTAATATAAAAGAAAGGCTAGGTGTTTAACATGGTTAAGTTTATTTTAGGTGCTAAAGGGACAGGTAAGACTAAGTGGTTAATAGATAGTGCAAATAGGGATAAGAGAGAGGGCAATGGTAATATTGCTTTTGTTGATGTTGATGACAATCATATATTTACCTTAGATTATGACGTAAGACTTATAAATGCCATGGAATTTAAGATTTCGAATATTGAATCTTTCTATGGCTTTTTATGTGGAATAATTAGCAGAGATTATGATATAGAAAAGATATACGTTGATGGTATTTATAAAATAATGGATATAGGAGTAAAGGACTTAAAGGTTTTAATGGAAAAACTTGAGATTATTTCAAAAAAATTTGGAACAGAATTTTTTATAAATGTAGATTATGTTTTAGAAGATCTACCAGAGGAAATTAAAGAATATTGTATAGAAATAGAACCAATAGCATTTGAAGAAGTAGTAAGAGTAAATGCTTAAATTAAATAAAAAAGGCAGATATCTGCCTTTTTTATTTAATTCATATTTTCGATAGACTTAAATGTATTACAATCTGTTTCTTCGGAAGTATTAGCATCTTTAGGTGCTATTTCTATTATTCCTGCTCCACATTTATCTCCTTCATTATAGTAGAAACAATTATCTACAACACAATTTACACCTTCTATTATGTCATTCTTAGTATCCATTATAATCTCCTTTCCAAAATATATTTAATACTATAAATAGTTTCTTCATATTTTTTAAATTTATACAAATATAATTTTCCTAAAAAGATTAGAAAGGTGATAAAATGTCAAAAGTAGCAAGATTGGATAAAGTATTATCAAACATGGGTTATGGTAGTAGAAAACAAATAAAAAAGATTGTTAAAGAAGGAAATGTTGAAGTAAATGGTGAAGTGATTTTAAAAAATGATTTAAAGGTAAAGCCATACGAAGATGAAATATATTTAAATGGAGAAAAGGTTATATATAGGGAGTTTATTTATATAATGATGAATAAACCAAAAGGACTTGTTTCATCAACTGATGATCCACGAGATTCTACAGTTATAAACCTTCTTTCAGATGAGTATCTTATATTTAAGCCATTTCCAGCTGGAAGGCTTGATAAAGATACTGAAGGTCTTATGCTAATAACAAATGATGGTAAACTTTCTCATGAGCTTTTGTCTCCTAAAAGAGGAGTAGAAAAAACTTATTATGTAGAAGTTGATGGGGTTGTAGAAGAAGAGCACAAAGAAAGATTTAAAAATAGAATAGAATTAGATGATGGCTATCTTACTCTACCTGCAAAATTAGATATTATGAATTCTGATGTAATATCAAAAGCATATTTAACAATAAAAGAGGGAAAATATCATCAGGTAAAAAGAATGTTTGAAGCTCTATCTATGAAAGTTATATATTTAAAAAGAGTTTCTATGGGAACTTTAAGATTAGATGAAAGCTTAAATACTGGTGAATATAGAGAGTTAACAAAAGAAGAAGTTTTTTCATTAAAAAACATTTGATATTTGTGGTATAATAAACTTAAAAGAATTAGAATGGGTGTATAATTTGACAATATATAAAAGAAAAGGAGTTTTTGATAAGTTTTTCGATGAAAGATCTTCTTTGATTATTCAATTTACAAATGGAGACATAAGTAAAAAGGAATTTTTAGAATATAATTTTGACTTAGTAAGAAAAACAAATTTAAAACCATTTTTAAAAGTAGATAGTTATGAAAAAGGTATGTTTAATTATCAATATTATAATGTTCTTGCAAAATATTATAATATGCTAGCAAAAGAAACGAGAAACACTAGAAGACATCGAAAATATTATAAATATTATTATAATAAAGGAAACAACTATTATCATGAAAAAGACAGAGCAGCGCTTAGTTTATTGAAGTTTTTGGAATTTAAAGGAGTAGAAGCTTACTACATAAAGGTAAACTCTAAATTTCTAAAAGATAAACTATATGAAATAGTACTTCTTGATTATGAAGAAGCTATTTTCCACTCTAAAGCTAAATGGCTTCTAGATGTTTTAAAAGAAGAGAATGTTTTTATAGAAGATAAAAAAGAATCTTTAATAGATGGATATATAAACGAGCCATATTAAAATTATAGAATGATTTATGAATAAACTATATCTAATAGTTGATAAAAAAGGTGAAACCAGTACTGGTTTCACCTTTTTTATATCTTAAAATAAAAAGAAAAAGACTAATCGTTCTCCCAATTATCTAATTTTTCCATTATACGATCGTAAGTTTTTTGTGATATATCTGGTAGTCCTCCTAACATTTTCCCAGCTTCTTTAAAGCCCTTGTCAATAGCTTTTTTAAGAGTATCTAATTTACTTTTATCTCCACCAGAAAGTGCTTTTGCAAAGTCTACTATATTATCACTTACTGATTCTACACCCAATGCTCCATCATCAGAAACTAGCTCACTTGCCTCACTTCGTGTAGCCTTATCTATATTAATCTTGGAATTGGGATCTAATATATTAATAGCCTTGCCTTGCTTGGTAATCATCTCTTTAATCATATTCTTTAAAAGATCATAAGATTTTTCTGAAATTTTTTTTAGATTGTCTACTGTTGCTTTGTCATAGAAATGACCTTTATATTCTAATTGTGATTTGTTACGTAATACAGCAGATTTATCATTTTCATTTTGTCTTAGATTAGTTTTTTTGTTTTCAAGATTTTGCTTATTTGGTATATCTTTTAATCGACCTATATTTTCTATTTTCATAATATCCCTCCTATATTTACATATCGGTACAAACGATACAAATTAAACCGTTGATATATAAGAAGAGGGGAGAAGCTTAAAAAATCATAATATATATTATTTTTGATTTGCAATTATTTTTACAATTGTTTCTAGAGATTCATTTTTTGCTATATCAAATTCACCAGAGCGCAATTTCTTTTCTAAATCTAATTCAACTACTTTGTTTTCGAAATCTTTAGTTGACTCAATTAGTCCCTGGTCAACTAATATACTACCAATACCTGTAGAATGAGTACCATTAGGTATTGAAATTTTAATAACCTTAGGTATTTCTTCAGCTTCTTCTTCCTTATCTGTCTCGGGTGTTTTATTTTCCTTATCTGCAACTTTTTTAGTATCATCTTTAGGCACTTCAGCTATTTCCCTATCTATCTCAGATACATCTTCTGAATTCGCCATGCCTAAATTTTCTGGAAATAAAATATCTAGTCTCCAACCAATGATGAGTACTATAGATAATATAATTCCACCCATTATTAGATAGTCTGAGAAATCATATAATACATCTTTTGCTTTTTCTAAATAATCTTTCATCATACTCACCTTCTTTATGTACAAATTATATTTTAAAAATAAATAAAATTTTACTTTATTCTAATATATAATATAATTATAGCATAAAGAGAGGGAAAAGGTGAAAAAACTTGAGAGAAATAGAAATTAATGAAAATGAAAATGAACAAAGAGTAGATAGGTTTTTAAAAAAATATCTTGCTAATGCATCTGCTGGCTTCATATATAAGATGATTAGAAAGAAAAATATTAAAGTTAATGGCAAAAGAACAAAACCAAAATCTATGATATATGAGGGAGATAAGATTCAATTATATCTTGCAGAAGATACAATAAAAAAGTTTGAAGCGGATAGGGAAGAAGTAAAATCAAATATAAAGTTAAATATTGTACATGAAGATGAGAATATAGTTCTTATAAATAAAAAGTCGGGTATGCTCTCACATGGAAGAGGAGGAGAATTTGAAGAAAATGTAGTGGATAGTCTAATTTCTTATCTTATACGTAAAGGCGATTATGTTCCAAGAATAGAAAAAACCTTTACTCCTTCAATATGTAATAGACTTGATAGAAATACATCTGGACTAATAATAGGAGCAAAAAACTATCAAAGCCTTAAGACTATAAATGAAGCTTTGAAAAACTTAAATATAAGAAGATTTTATAAAACTATTGTAAAAGGTGAAATGAACAAAGAGGGTATAGAAAAAGGATATCTTGTAAAGGATGAATCTAAAAATCGAGTTGAAATTTCTTCAAAAAGCTTAGATGGATCTAAAGAGATTATAACTAAAATAAAACCTTTAATAGTAAAGAATGGTTTCTCCCTTGTAGAAGTAGAACTTATAACGGGAAGGACCCATCAGATAAGAAGTCATTTATCTTCTCTTGGGTATCCATTAATAGGTGATAGAAAATATGGTATAGAAAGTATAAATGAAAGATTTAAGGAAAGCTATGGCATAGAAAATCAAGTACTACATTCTTATAAGGTTATATTTAATAATTTAACAGACGGCATGGAATATTTAAATGGTAAATCATTTGAGGCTCCAACAAATGATTTATTTAAGAAGTTAGAAAATGATCTTTTTATTAGGGAGGATTAAAATGGAAAAGATTTTGAAAAAAATCCTAGAAGATAATAAAAAATTTTACAAAGATGGAAAAGTTGCTGATTATATACCAGCGTTAGGAAAAGCTAATATTGAAGATTGTGGTATAACGATAATAGATAAAGATAAAAATATACATAGTGTAGGAGACTATAATAAAAAGTTTACTATACAAAGTATTTCTAAAATTATAACTCTTATGCTTGCGATAATGGATAAAGGTTTTGAAGAAGTCTTTCAAATAGTAGGATATGAGGGGACAGAGAGGCCATTTAATACAATAAGTTACCTTGAAAGTGAGAAGGTTAAAAAAGCAATAAATCCAATGTTAAATTCAGGTGCAATAGCTGTAACATCTTTAATAAAAGGGGATGGAGAAAAAAAGTTTGATAGAATACTTGAATTAGTAAAAGTTTTAGCTTTAAATTCTAAGATAGATTATGATAGGGAAGTTTATAAATCAGAAAAAGATACTGGAGATAGAAATAAAGCTATTGCCTACCTTATGAAATCTAGGGGAATTATAAATGGAGATATAGAATCTACATTAGATAGTTATTTTAAACAGTGTTCTATAAATATAAATACTATAGATTTAGCAAATATAGCTTTTTCTATAGCAAATAGATTCGAAGATGTAGACCTTGAAAGTCACATTGATAAGAAAAAACTTAGTAGTCTTTTGATATCGATAATGGTTCATTCAGGCATGTATAATTTTAGTGGGGAGTGGTCTGCAAAAGTTGGTATACCTTCAAAATCTGGTGTTGCTGGCGGTGTCTTAAGTGTAGTTCCAGATAAATATGGCATAGGTTTTTTTGGACCATCATTAGATGAAAATGGAAACTCTATTTTAGGATATAAGGTAATAGGAGAACTTTCAAATGAGTTAGATTTAAATATATATTAAATTAAATAATGATTATTTAAATCAATAAATAAAGAGCTAGTAAAAATGTTAACATTTTTACTAGCTCTTTTAATATTTACAAAAATATTAATATTTTTATAATACTTCTAATATAGATATATATAGATAAGTTTAATTATTTAAAAATTGACTTATTATGAATAGGAGGGAAGATATGAAAAAAGTATTGTCTATAATATTGATATTAACATTATTAATTTCTGGATGTGTCAATAAATCTTCAAACAAAGACGCATCTGAAGAATATAGGTCGGTTTATTCAGGAGAGATAACTACATTAAATTATCTAGTAACCTCTAGTACAAATGAATTTGCTGTTGCTGCAAATCTTATAGATACATTAGTAGATTATGATAAGTACGGTGTAATAAAACCTTCTTTATCTACTGAATGGGAAGTTAGTGAAGATAAACTAACTTATACTTTCAAAATAAGGGAAGGAGTAAAATGGGTGAAAGAAGATGGGAGTGAATACGGAGAAGTTACAGCTAAGGACTTTGTAGATTCACTATCCTATATATTAGATAGTAAAAATGAATCTCTAACAGCAAATATTGCATATGGTGTAATTAAAAATGCTGAAAAATACTATAACGGTGAAGTTGAAGATTTTGAAGATGTGGGTGTAAAAGCAAAAGATAAATATATATTAGAATACACACTAGAAGAACCAGTTCCTTATTTTTTGTCTATGCTTACTTATGTGTGTTTTTTTCCAGTTAATGGAGAGTTCTTAGAAGAAGTAGGAGAAAAGTTTGGAACAGATAATAAAAATATTCTTTATAATGGGGCTTACATATTAGAGAAGTTTGAATCACAAAGTAAGAGAATTTTAAAGAAAAATGAAAAATATTGGGATATAGATAAAGTACATATAGAAAAACTTGTTGCATCATATAATAAAGAAGCAGAAAGCCTATCACCAGAACTTTTTTTAAGAGGAGAAATAGATGATGCTAGTATACCATCTACAGTATTGAATGAATGGATGAAAGATGATAAAAAAGAAGGATTACTTAGACCAAACAGGACAAATAATTATAGTTATTTTTATGCACTAAATTTTGACCCCAAGTTTGCAGAAGAATATGAACCAGATAATTGGAAAGAAGCTGTAAATAATATAAATTTTAGAAAGTCATTATTTCATTCCTTGGATAGAAAAGCTGCTATGTTGACAACAGAGCCATTTGAACCAGAAAAGAGAATTCATAATACTATAACTCCTAAAGACTTTGTAAATATAAAAGGGAAAGATTATACTTCATTTGGCTCCTTGGAGAAAATAGTGGATATAGATACTTTTGATAAATCTAAAGCAATAGAATTCAAGGAAAAGGCTATGGAAGAATTGGATGGAAAGGTAAAATTTCCAGTTAAAATATTAATGCCATATAATACAGGTGTTCCTGAATGGGCCAATAGAGCACAGGTAATACAGCAACAAATGGGAAATCTCTTAGGGAAAGATTTTATAGAAATAATTATAGAAGCAAAACCTCCTACAGGATTTTTAAAAGATGTAAGAAGAGCAGGACAATTTGCATTACTTGAAGTAAATTGGGGACCTGACTATGCAGATCCTGAAACATTTACTGATCCATTTACAAGGGAAGGAACTTATAATAAACCTCATTTAGCCATAAACTATATTGAAGAAAATGGGAGGAGCAAATATGAAAATATGCTAAATTTAGCAAAAGAAGAAATTGTGAATATAGAAAGACGGATGTTATTATTTGCAGAAGCAGAAGCATTCCTTATAAATGAAGCTTTTATAATTCCTTATGGGTTAGGTGGTGGAGGATACGTAGCTTCAAATTTAAATCCTTTTGAAAAACTTTATTCGCCTTATGGATTATCATCTGAAAGATTTAAAGGTCAAAAAATAATGGAAGAGCCTATGAATACTGAAGAGTTTGAAGAAAGGTTAAAGATTTGGGAAGAGAATCGGGAAGAGGCATTAAAATATTCTAAATAAAATATGTGTAATATATATCTTAAAAAGAAAGGAGGGGGAAAATGATAAAGTATGCTTTAAAAAGGCTATTTCAATCTTTACTAACTCTTATTGTAGTCATAACAATAGTATTTTTACTTATGAGACTTATGCCAGAAGAAGGATATTTTGGAGAAGGTTATGAAAAACTTGATGAAGGTCAAAGAGAAGCTATACTTACTAATATGGGGCTTAGGGATCCTATTCATGTTCAACTTTTAAGTTTTTATAAACAAATTTTAAAAGGAGATTTGGGAAAATCTATAATATATAGGCCTAAGGTAGAGATATCTACTATATTAAAAAATAAAATCCCCTATTCTTTAAACTTTGGACTAACAGCAATGTTTATATCTTTAGTTATTGGAATACCCCTTGGCATAATAATGGCTTTAAATAAAGGGGCGTTTTTAGATAAAATGGGAACTATATATATAGTTTTAATAAATGCAATTCCTGCTGCAATCTACTATCTATTTATTCAAATATATTTGACTCAAAAACTTGGCCTGCCCATTCTTTTTTCAGAAGATAGACCGCTATCCTTTATATTACCCACATTGTCTATGTCATTAGGTGGGATTGCATCCTATGCTATGTGGATGAGGAGATATATGGTAGATGAAATAAATAAAGACTATGTAAGCCTTGCTCGGGCTAAAGGAATGAGAAATAGCAAAATTATGATTTCACATGTACTTAGAAACGCATTTGTTCCTATGGCCCAGTATCTTCCAAGTGCTATCTTACTTACAATAGCAGGTTCTATATATATTGAATCTTTATATTCCATTCCCGGAATGGGAGGTTTACTTGTGGATGCAGTTCAAAGACAAGATAACACACTTGTTCAGAGCTTGGTGCTTATTTATTCATCAGTAGGTATACTGGGACTTTTCATAGGTGATATATTTATGGCAATTTTAGATCCAAGGATTACTTTATCAAAAAAGGCAGGTGGAAGATGATGAGTAATAAAAAAATAGTAAAACTCTCAGATTCTTTAAATAATAACTTGTTTACATTTGCAAGATTTAACAGAAGATCGGCTAATAAAACAGGATATTCAAATTATTCGTATTGGAGATCTACTTTTAAAGTATTTTCTAAAAATAAAGTGGCTATATATTTTTTCTATATGCTTATATTTCTTTTAATCTTTACAGTAATACAGCCATATTTACCTGGACAAATACCTCCAACTGAAATTTCGATTGATCCTAATACAAATATGCAGCTTGTAAATCAACCTCCAAGTAAAACATTTTTATTTGGCACTAATTCGATAGGTCAAGATCTTTGGTCAAGAATTTGGAGTGGAACAAGGACTTCTTTATTTATAGGAATATTAGTAGGGTTATGGGAAGCTATTATTGGAATTATAATTGGTTCTTTATGGGGATATGTTAGAAACTTAGATAGAATAATTACTGAAATTTACAACGTATTTAACAATATACCAACTACTATTGTAATGGTGCTTTTAACTTATATAATGAAACCCAGTATAGCAACATTAATTTTTGCCATGTGCATAACTGGATGGATAGGTATGGCAAGATTTATAAGAAATCAAATTATAATAATAAGAGATAGAGAATATAATCTAGCTTCTAAAACTCTTGGAACTTCAACCACGAGAATAATATTTAAAAATTTACTTCCATATTTAGTGTCTGTAATTATGCTTCGCATGGCTCTTAGTATACCAGCTGCTATAGCTAGTGAAGTGTTTTTAACTTATATAGGACTTGGACTTCCTATAAACATACCTTCCCTTGGAAATTTAATAAATGAAGGTAGAGGTGTTATGATGAATAGTAGCTTAAGATATCAGTTGATATTTCCTTCTATAATACTTTCCCTTATAACTATCTCTTTTTATGTTATAGGAAATGTATTTGCTGATTCTGCAGATCCTAAAAATCATATATAGGAGGTAATATAATTGGAAAGACAAGAAAAAATACTTAGTGTAAAAGACTTAATTGTAAAGTTTAAATTAAGAGGAGAGACATTAACAGCTATTAGAAAGGCCTCAATTGATGTATATAAGGGAGAAAGCCTTGCTATTGTGGGTGAATCTGGGTCGGGTAAATCTGTTTTTATAAAGTCCTTTATGGGACTATTAGATAAGAATGGCTTTATAGATGAGGGAAATATTTTTTATAAGGGAGAAGATATTTCAAAATATAAAAAAGAAAAGGATTGGATTAAAATAAGGGGTAGAGAAATTGCTATGGTTTTTCAAGAGCCTATGACTTCTTTAAATCCATTAAAAACTATTGGAAAGCAAATTAAAGAAACAATTGAACTTCATAGCATTCTAAAGGGAAAAAAAGCAAAAGAGAAAACTATAAAAATATTGGAAGATGTAGGAATACCTAGTGCTCATAGGAGATATAATCAATATCCTCATGAATTTTCTGGAGGGATGAGACAAAGAGTAGTTATTGCTATAGCCATTGCCTGTAATCCCAAAGTATTAATATGTGATGAACCGACCACATCTTTAGATGTAACTATACAAGCTCAAATTTTAAAACTGTTAAAAAATTTAAAGAAAAAATATAATTTAACTACTATATATATAACCCATGATTTAGGAGTAGTTGCAAATGTAGCGGATAGGGTTGCTGTTATGTATGCTGGAGATATAGTAGAGATAGGAAAAGTTGAAGAAATATTTTATAATGCAAAACATCCTTATACATGGGCACTTTTATCATCGCTTCCTCAATTAGGTGAAAGGGGTAAAGCACTATATTCAATCGAAGGGACTCCACCAAATCTATTTAATGAAATAAAAGGTGATGCTTTTGCACCTAGAAATCCTAAGGCTTTAAAGATTGATTTTTTGAAAACACCTCCCTATTTTAATATTAGCAAAACTCATAAGGCTAAAACATGGCTTCTAGATACAAGAGCCCCTAAAGTAGAACCTCCTGAAGATATAAAGAAGTTAAATAAATTTTTAGGAGGATCTTAAATGAATAAAGATGCCATATTAAGAGTTGAAAATTTATCAGTAGAATTTGGGAAAGGCAAAAATAAATTTAAGGCTGTTGACAATGTAAGTTTTGATATTTACAAAGGTGAAATATTTGGCTTAGTAGGAGAATCAGGATCTGGTAAGACTACTATAGGAAGGGCAATCATAAGGCTAAATGAAAACTCAGGAGGAAATATAATTTTTGAGGGAGAAGATATAGCGGGAAAATTAAAAAGAGAAAAGGAGCAAAAAGTCAAAAAAGATATTCAAATGATATTTCAAGATCCTATAGCTTCTTTAAATGAAAGAGCAAAAGTAGATTATATAATTTCTGAAGGGGTTTTAAATTTAAATAAAAATATAGGTAAAGAGGAAATAAAGAAAAAGGTCGATAGAGCCTTACTTGATGTAGGTTTACTTCCTGAATTTTCATCTAGATTTCCCCATGAGTTTTCTGGTGGACAAAGACAAAGAGTAGGAATAGCGAGGGCTTTAATCATGGAACCTAAATTTATTATAGCAGATGAACCTATATCTGCTCTTGATGTTTCTATTAGAGCACAAGTTTTAAATCTATTATTGAAACTACAAAAAAACAATAATTTGACATATCTTTTTATAGCCCATGACCTATCAGTTGTAAAGTTTATAACTGATAGAGTAGGCGTAATCTATAAGGGTAAAATAGTAGAAATGGCACCAACAGAAGAATTGTTTAAAAATGCTATCCATCCTTATACCAAATCACTTTTATCTGCTATACCTTTACCAGATCCTTTAAGAGAAAAGAGGAAGAGGTTAAAAATATATGACCCAAAGATTCATAACTATGTAAAACAGCCACCAAAATGGGTAGAAATAGAAAAGGAACATTTTATATTAGCCAATGAAATAGAAATAAATAAATATAAGAAGAGATTAAAATAAAACCTGTTATAGGTTTTATTTTTTTATATATTTGTAAAGACTACATATATAAGCTAAAATAAAATTATAATGAAAGAGGAGATTTATTTGGGGAAAAAATCTTGTTATATAATGCTTTTATGTTTAATCGTCTTTGCATCTGTAAGTTGTAATAAATTAATAGATGAAAATACAAAAGGATCTAAGGAGAATGATAAATTAGTTGATTTAGAGGACAAAAATAGCTTAGAAGATACAAAGGATAGCACCATGGAAAGAATAAAAAGTATGACACTTAAGGAAAAAATAGGTCAACTCCTTATAGTAGGTTTTGAAGGAACAACAATTAATGAAGATATTAAAAAATATATAAATGACTATAAGGTAGGTGGCGTCATATTTTTTTCTAGAAATATAAAAAATATTGATCAATCTATAAAACTAATAAATGATATAAAAATACAAAATAAGAAAAACAATATACCTTTATTTATTTCGATAGATGAGGAAGGTGGTAGGGTATCTAGACTGCCAAGTGAATTTAAAAGATTACCCTCTGCTAAAATAATTGGTGATATAGATAAAAAAGAGGTATCTTTTGAATATGGAAAAATAATAGGCGAAAGATTAGATAAACTAGGATTTAATCTTGACTTTGCTCCCGTATTAGATATAAACTCCAATTTGAATAATCCTGTAATAGGAGACAGAGCTTTTGGAAATAAGACAGAAGTAGTAACAAGAAATGGTATTGCTACAATGAAAGGATTAAAAGATAAGGGGATAATAGCTGGAATAAAACATTTCCCTGGCCATGGAGATACAGAAATAGATTCACATAAGGATCTTCCAATTATAGATAAGGATATAAAAGCCTTGAAAGAATTAGAGCTAGTACCATTTAAAAACGCTATAGAAGAGGGGGCGGATATGATAATGATAGGTCATATACTTTATAAAGATATTGATGAAAGTTATCCAGCTACAATGTCCAAGACTATAATAGAAGAGATCTTAAGAAATGAACTTTCATTTGAAGGGGTAGTTATATCAGACGATATGACTATGGGTGCAGTGCTTAAAAACTATAGCTTAGAAGATGCTAGTGTAAAATACTTAAACTCTGGAGGAGATATATTACTTATTTGTCATGGGGAAGATAATCCGGAATTGGTATTTAAAGCTGTAGAAGATGCAGTGAACTCTCAAAAAATTAGTGAGAAAAAAATAGATGAAAAAGTATATAGAATATTGAATTTAAAGGAAAAGTACAATATAGATGATGGCTTACTAAAGGAAGCTAATGTAGAAGATATAAATAAAGGGGCAGATGATTTTTTGAAAAATACAGTTAAACTAAAGGAGTAATGATGAAAAAATCAATTGGAATAGATCTAGGTGGAACAAGTGTATTTGGAGGAGTAATCAATGAGGAAGGCGAAATATTAAAGAAAATTAAGAGAGATACCTTCACGGCTAACAATAGAAAAGATGTATTAAGTAGTATAAGAGAAGTAATTAATGAACTTCTAGAAGAAGACATAATTGGTATTGGAATAGGTTCTCCAGGTTTTATTGATTCTGAAAAAGGTAAGGTACTAGAAGTTGGAGGAAATATAGTTGGATGGGCAAACACTGATATTAGAAGAGAGTTACAAACCTTTTTTCCTAAACACCCTATTTTTATAGAAAATGATGCGAATGTAGCTGCAATGTGTGAAAAATGGGTAGGAAATGGGAAAGACTTGAAAAGCTTTTTAATGATTACACTTGGAACTGGTGTGGGTGGTGCTGTCTTTTTAGAAAAGGAAGGAATATTAAAAGGACAAAACTATCAGGCGGCAGAATTTGGACATGCAATACTATATCCATTTGGTCCAAAGTGTACTTGTGGACAAAATGGATGTGTAGAAAGGTATATTTCAG
>NZ_JBQDAA010000010.1:0-21535 GCF_052089545.1 Tissierella sp.
GTAAATAAACGTAGTAAATATGCGAGTTGTAGAGTTCTGCAACGAGCTATATAATTATTACAAAAGGAGGTTAAATAGTTATGGCTTGCGAAAGATGTAGCAGAACTCCAAGCTTTTCTAGAGGTAGATGCAGAATATATATGAATGTAGAAATCTCAGAATTACGTAATAAATTAAAAAAACTTATATCAACAAGTTGGAATATTTTAAAGTCTACATGTACACATTTTGAATTTGAAGTAAATGACTTTGAAACATTTTTATTAAAACTTCATTCATTTAATTTTATCTCTTTAAAAGAAGCTAGTGGAATAGATGTATTGCCTGTCTATGTAGGAGAAAAGTTAAGCTTTCCTATATATTCAAGAACTAAAAAACTAAATAAATGGATCAGTCTCTTAATGTCAAAAGAGCTTATATATATATTAGAAAATGAAACGCTTGTAACCCACTTCCAACCAATAATTGACATAAAAAAGGCTTCTATATATGGATATGAACTTCTTTCTAGAGGAATTAAAAGTGATGGTAATTTAATGCCTCCATTTGAAATGTTTAATCTCGCACGTGAAAGTGATTTATTATTTAATCTAGATAGACAAGCTAGAGAAACTTCTATTATAAGTTCAGCTAAGGAAAAAATAGATAAGAAACTTTTTATAAACTTTTTACCAACTGTAATTTACAATCCAGAAGTATGTTTAAAGTCAACTATAGACTTAATAAATAAATTTAACTTTGAACCTGAAAATATAACATTTGAAGTTGTAGAAACTGAAGACATAAATGATGCAGATAACTTAAATACGATTTTAAACTATTACAGAGAAAAAGGCTTTAAAATAGCACTTGATGATATAGGCAGTGGATATTCATCTTTGAATAATTTATCTAAATTTTATCCAAATTACATAAAAGTAGATATGGATATAATAAGAAATATACATAAAAATGAGCTTCAACAAGAAATCTTTAAAGCACTAGTAGCTCTATCAAAAAAAACAGATATAAAAGTATTAGCTGAAGGAGTGGAGACCAAAGAAGAATTGGATTTTGTAGTGGATAATGGTACAGATCTTGTGCAAGGTTTCTATTTTGGAAAACCAAGTAAAAAACCATTAAAAAAAATAGAGTTTTAATAAAACTTTATTTTTTTAATGGTTTTTTATTATATAAGCTTTTATTTAGATTAATAATTTTTCTTCCTATCCTCTAACAAATATTGTTATCACAAAATCATAGGTTAAACATACAATAATTAAAATAGATTAGAGGTGGTTCTGTTGGAAAAGGCCATAATTGAAACTGTTATTTCTTTATTTATTATAATATTTATAGGTTTTTTTGCAGGTAAGAGGGGAATCATAGATGAAAATTTAAATAAAGGATTAACTAAAGTTCTTATAAATGTTGCTCTTCCATTTATGATAGTTTCCTCTTTCATATTTAAATACGAAGAAAACATAAAATCTAATGTTATAAAAACATTTGCTTACAGTTTTATAGCTTATATGGTAGTAGCCTTCATATCTTATATACTCCTCCTACCAATTAAAAAAGATAAAAAGACTATACTACATTTTGCAAATATATTTGTTAATACCGGTTATATAGGTTTTCCAATTCTAAATTCTATATATGGTCCAGAAGGAGTAATATATGGATCTATTTTTAATATGTTTTTTGTAATTTTTATGTGGACCTATGGGATTGCATTATTTAAGGGAGACTTTAAAAGAGAGGAACTAAAAAAAGAAATAAAAAGTATAATTTTAAATTCTTCTATTCTAGCCGTGTTTATTGGTATTATAATCATGGTTTTTGATATTAAAATAAATAGTTTAATTTTAAACAGCATAAAATCAATAGGCAGTATAACAAGGCCTTTATCTATGATTATTATAGGAGTTATACTTTCAAAAGTTAAGTTTAAAAAGTTTCTAAATAATTTTATCATTTATTATGGAATATTAATAAAACTTATTATTATTCCTGTATTTATATACCTCATATCTTTACCTTTAACCACTCCATCTAAAGCTTTAAACTCTGTAATAATAATGACAGCAATGCCAGCTTCTGCTATGACTTCTATATTAGCTGAAAGTTTTGATAAAGAGAAAGAATTTGCAGCTGTAGTAGTCTCATTAACTACTTTATTATCTCTTTTAACAACTCCTTTAATAATAAATATTATTAAATAAAGTACAGTAAATAATTAATAAATAACTATAAATTTTAAATTCACATCTTTCAGTTAAAATCATATATTGTATAAAAGGATTTTAAAGAAAGGAATGAATAATATGTATAATGATGAAAATTTATATTATCCTGATCCATGGGGGGATTGTTTAGTCTTTAAGGACTATGGTCCTGAACCATTTGTAATTAATATTGAAAAGGCCACTCTGGAAAATAATACTTTTCGTACTGCCTTATGGACAGGAGAATATCTTCAATTAACATTGATGAGTATTGATGTAAACGATGATATAGGATTTGAAGTTCACAATAATCTTGATCAGTTTATTCGTATTGAACAAGGAAAAGCATTTGTTATGATGGGAGATACAAAAGACAATATGACTTTTAAAAGAAAAATCACTGACGATTGTATAGCATTAATCCCTGCAGGCAAATGGCACAATGTAATAAATGTAGGATGCATACCTCTTAAACTTTATTCTATTTATGCACCTCCTGCACATCCACATGGCACAATTCATGGAACAAAGGATGATGACGAACACCATGATTATTAATTAAAACTTAAATTTACTTGATAGTTAGTCAAGATAAAAAATAAGAGCCTATAGGCTCTTATTTTTTATCTTGTATAGGATTTATTATCTTCTTAATATCAAAATCTTTATCATATAAAAAGTCTATTATCTCGCCATAAGTTTTATCATCCATATGAGGAGTCCTACTTAAAATCCATAAATTATCCTTAGTATTGCCCATTACTACTGCATATCTATAGTTCTTGTCTAATTTTATAACATTATACTCGCTTTTAAATGGCCAGAAAAACCTCACCACAAGGCTGCCTTTACATCTTTCATCAGAAACCCATGCACTTCCCCTGATCTCTTTTTTCTTACCTTTTTTATATCCAGAATTTATAACTTCTATTTCACCGTTCTTTTTAAGATTATAAATAGCTCTTATGTTTTCAAGACCTTTTTCAGATCTTAATGGTAATCTTCCAATTTCAAACCAATTACCTAAATATCTTTTTAAGTCTAAGTCACATACTATAGGTATACTTCCATTATCCTTTTTGAAAGTTTTCATAAAATATCTCCTTTTTAATTTCTATATACTCTTTATCTTTTGTATACCCTAAATAAGATTTTATTATCCTTATATAAACTACTTAAGCACATGATTATTAAGACTTAGCTACTTTATTCTAATATTTCAAGTGCTCCTTCTATAATTTTTTCAATATTCTTTTCTACATCATCATTTATATTTTTATATACTTTAACTCCTTTTGCAATCAAAATTCCACTTGCATTTCTTCCACATTCTGGAGTTATAAGCGCATCCACCTCACTATCTACAAGAGTTTGAGCAGCTATAACTCCTGCTCCACCTGGACTTGATGATGCTTTATTATCTATATAAGCTTTTTCTTTTGATTCTATATCGTATATTAAAAAATATTCTGCACGACCAAAATTTTCTGCCACTTCTGTCTCTAGTGATTTTTCATTTACTGGAATTGCAATCTTCATTAGCTTCATCTCTCCCTTTGTATCTATTAGTGAATCCATACCTTTCCTACCTTTATGACAATTTCCTCTACCACAAAATTTGCCTCTTCCATTGCATAGTTTATAGTCTCCACCTTCGATTTTTAAAACTTTTCCCTTAACTAAGGACTCAGCAATTATTTTTCTAGCTTCACTATATATTCTTTGTACAGTAGTGCGTGCTATTTTCATTTGACTAGCACATTCTTCTTGGGTCAGATCTTCTAAATCTATAAGTCTTATAGTTTCATATTGATCAATAGTCATATTAACAAATTTATCTTGATCTTTTTTAATACTCAATGGCCCAAATTTATTAGTTCCAGGAAGTCCACACACATTTCTATGTTTTCTAGGTCTAGCCATCTTTATCACCTCTTAATTATTGACATATGTTTATTTCTAATTATAGTATACCTTTAGTATTGATCATATGTCAATAACCTTATTCATGATATATAATCTTTGAAACTTCAAGTAAAAATCTAACTTTTAAATTTAAAGGCTAGATAAAAACTTATAGTTCTAATTTAGATATACAATTTGAACATCTTTAGCCATCTATATCTATTCAAGTTTTATAATATTTACATTTTTTCTTGTGCTTTTATACTCTACAATTGCTTCTTTTTTTAATTTACTGGTATATATCTGATAGTTCATATTTTATCATTTCAGTTTTGTTTCTATAATAACTTTCTTTTGATTCTATATTTTCACTATTAGTAGTTCTGATAGGAAGCTTCACTCTAAATATACTTCCTTTTCCTAAAGTGCTTTCTACACTTATTTCTCCTTCATGGAGTTGAGTTATAGCTTTGACTAAAGAAAGACCTATTCCACTACCTTCAGACATACGGTTAAGAGATTTATTTAATTGTCTAAACTTTTCAAAAATAATATTCATACTTGCTCTATCTATGCCTATACCATTGTCTTCTACAGTTATTTCAACATAATTATCTTTAGACTCTAAACCTATTAATATAGTCCCCTTTTCACTTGAGAATTTTATAGCATTAGAAATAAGATTAAGAAGAAGTCTTTCAATTTTATAAACATCAAATGCAACTATCATTTCTTCAATTTCTGTGTTAAATACAAGTTCAAGTCCACTAGCCTTAATATAATCTGAAACAGAATCAACCATATCGTCTATAACATTTACAATATTATTATTGGTTAGATTTAGTTTATAAAACCCTGATTCAATCTTTGAAATATCTAATATATTACTTATAAGCTTTGTGAGTCTATAACAGTTTTGCATTATTATTTCATTGCTATATATTATGTCCTTTTTAACATCAACCAGGGAGTCCTTTTTTAAATACATCTCTAATAATTGAGATGCACTAAAAATTAAATTTAATGGAGTCTTTAATTCATGGGAAACATTTATAAACATTTCATCTTGCGCCTTTAGTGCCTGATTCATTTCTTCATTAGCTAACTCTTCATCAGTTATGTCTATACCAACACCAATTACTTTTTTAATATTTGATTTAGAATCAAATATAGGTTGAAATATTGTTTTAATATATTGTACTTCTACCCTTTCATTAATTTTTTGTATATATGAATATATTATATTTTTCTCCATAGCTTTTTTAATGTTTTGCATGAGTTCCTGCTTTTCTTCCTCTTTTAAATTAAAAAAGTCAAAAAAGTTTTTACCAATTAACTGACCTACTGAATCTATACCTTCTCTATTTTTTGCAATAGTATTAAATCCAGTTTCATTAATATAATTTATTTTAAATTTATCATATGATAATGACACATAGTTTAAGCATATATCTTTTATATTTACTTTAACTGCGTCATATTCTTCAGCTTTAAATCTATCTCTTACGTCCTTGTATATTAGAATCCCACCATCTATATTTCCATCTTTATCATATAT
This sequence comes from Tissierella sp., assembly GCF_052089545.1. Taxonomy (GTDB): domain Bacteria; phylum Bacillota; class Clostridia; order Tissierellales; family Tissierellaceae; genus Tissierella_A. The sequence goes on from NZ_JBQDAA010000010.1 coordinate 5,671, forward strand.
AGGAACACCATTACATTCAAAATAAACTGCAGGTAGGTGACTAGTTATAATTATAACCTCATTTCTAATAGTTTCACCATGTAATACTCTTTGTATAGGTGTTTCCCCAAAAGAAAGTTCGTTTCCATCTATATCATTATATTTAAAAAGGTTAAACCTTTCTTTATCATCTAAAGATTTAGGATCAGAAGTGTAAGGAGTAAGTCTTTCTATAGCAACCTTATTTAAATAGGTAAATTCTCCTTTTTTATTTACTTTACCTATCGCATCAGAAATATTACCTAAGATAACTTCCATCTCTTTTCCTTCCCTTTCAAGGAGTTTTCTTTCAAAAACATTTTCAGTTACATCATAAAAAGTGCACATTAAATATTTTTTATCTTTTTTTGTAGATAAGGCCCTTATACTTATATCCCAATAACTCTTTTTACCATTGAAGTTTTTTAATTCAACTTCACGCTTAAGTGATGAAGTTCCCTTTTTTATCAGAGTTGAAACTGGTTTTGGGTATTTAGGAAATTCTCCTATATAGTCCTTATTTTCAATATCCATAGAATTTAGCATATTTGTAAAGTTTTTACTAGATTTTAAATGAATGCAGTCTGGATAACTATAAATTGCTATTATTTCTTTATCATTTATATCAATATTATTAAAATTATCTATAAGAGTTTCAAGTGCCAAATCTTCACTTTCTTCGAAATAATATTTTATTATATTTCCATCCATTATTGGCTCACAAGTAATGCTAATATCTTTTGGTAGATCTGTTTTAGTAAATGCATAACAATTAACTTTATTTTTAATATCTTCAAACTGGATTTGGTAGTTAATTTTCAATAATATAGCTATCTCTTTTATATTTTTACCTATAATTGTATCTTTTGAATAGCCAAATAATTCTATAAAGCTATTATTTACTTTATAAACTGTTTTGTTTTTTATATATATACATACTTTTTCAAGATCTTTTTTTAATTTGTTTGTCAAGATTTATACCTCCGTTTATTTACTAAAAGTTTTAGCCTTGTTATAACCCTATCTATATTTAAATACTAGTATCATTATAAAAGTAGAGTAAAAGGTTTCTAGATCTTTTACTCTACTTTTTCAATAACACCTTTTATATGTTTTAATCTTTATATATATTATATCCAATCTGATTTTTTTTGCTACATACATAGCTTTGTCTGCTTTAAATATAAGTGATTCTATTGTACCACCATGGTCTGGATATAAACTTATGCCTATACTTGCCCTTATAGATATTTCTTCTCCACCTATTTTAAAATTATTTTCAAAGATATTTGACATTCTTTCTACAACTTCTACTATCTCCTCTTCTAGATCAAACCCGGATATTATTGCTGCAAACTCATCTCCACCTAGCCTAGATACTATATCTTCTTTATCTACTTCCTTTTCAATTCTGTTTGCTACTTCCTGAAGAACTTTATCTCCAAAACTATGTCCATAGCTATCATTAATACTCTTAAATTCATCTAAATCAAAAAATAATACTGCAAATTTGCTAGCCTTGTTATTTGCTTCTTCTATCTTATATTTCATAATTTCTTCAAACTTTTGTCTACTAGGTAGCTTAGTTAAGTAGTCTTTGTATGCTATTTCTCTATTTTTCTTCATTAAATATATAATCATAAATGAAAACCCAAAATACAAAAATGATATAATTGATATACTTTGAAAATATAAATGCCTTTGATGTGATATGTCCATTATCATATTTTGATCATTATATAGTACTTCAATAACATATGACTTCCACCATGCTAAGTCATTTTTTTCATAATCTACAGCATAAGGTATATATTTAAATCTATATGAATCATTCTTAGAGTCTTTAAAAATATGTTCTTGAGATTCATTTGTATCTAATGCTTTTTTTACATACTTATCTTGATCATCTTTAAAATTTTTATCACGAGTAAGTTTTGTATTCGCCGTATCTAATTCATGCGAATATTTCCTATGTTTATTAAATTTATAAACTCTTATATCTTCAACAAAAGAATATTTATCTTTCAACTCTTTTGAAAGATAAATTATATTTAAGTTTTTTAACTCTGGATATATATCTTTTATATTTACACTAAGTTCTATCAGATATTTATTATCAGGTGTAGGCATATATCCGTATTTTCTCAATTCACCTTCTATTATTGAAAAGTTAAGATTATCTGATTCAAATTTATCACCAGCTAATCTTTTTTCTAATATCTGGGAAAAATCAACAAGCTCATCAAAATCTAGTCCAAGCTCCTCATCAAGGGAAGAGGCTACAACTTTAAGCCTACTATCTAATATATATATATCCATATCATCCATTTGGTTTTTCATCTCTTTAAGATTCCAATCTAGTACTTTTGGATCTTTCTTATATTTATCTATTAAAAATTTAGATTTTTCCTTCATATCATCATGTATATCTTCTTCTACTATTTTACTTATTATTTCAGTATACTTAGTTTCATTATAAATACTTTCTTCTATTAATTTAATTTTTGATTTATATTCAGCTTTTATTATATCCACAGTATTCTTATAGTTACGATAGTAGATTATTAATACAACTACAAATATTACAATCATAGGAATCAAATATATTTTAGATTTTAGTTTAAACTTTTTCATATATAACCCCTTTTGACTTTTACCCTAGAAGTCTTTTATATCTATATAATAACCCTTACATTATTTAATGTATACTATATATCATTCGATGTTATAATTTAATATAGATAATCTAATAATACATTTATCTATTAATTACCCCAAATAAATTCTTGATATCACCTTATTTAATCTTATCATATTTTACAAATTTTCACTTTATAGATAACCTATTTATATTAAATAAATATACTATGACAATAGAGTGTACTTAAATTATTAAAACTCATTATAAAAATTACTTTTTTACAAATCCCATTCACAAAACCTGTTTAGTTTGATACAATAAGGATATAAATGTTAGGAGTGCCTAAATTATAAATTTAAATAAATATATTTTATTTCATATAAAGAAAGAAGGAGGTTAAATCATGTCTAAATCATTAGAAATTCAACAACTTCATGTCTCCTATCATAAGACTGAAGTCCTTAGAGATATTAATTTATCTGTTGAAGCTGGAAAATTAATTGGTATCATAGGACCAAATGGTGCAGGAAAATCAACACTTTTAAAATCAATACTTGGTTTGATTCCAATAGATAAAGGTAAAATAAAAATATATAATAAATCTCTCGATCAGATGAGAAAAAAAATTGCATATGTTCCTCAGCGTTCAAATATTGATTGGGATTTCCCAATCCTAGTAAAAGATACTGTATTACTTGGAACTTATCCAAAACTTGGATTATTTCATAGACCAAAACAAGACGATAAGGATTGGGCCATGGAGTGTCTTATAAAGGTTGGTATGGAGGAGTATGCCGATAGTCAAATTGGTGAATTATCAGGTGGTCAACAACAAAGAGTCTTTGTAGCAAGATCCCTTGCTCAAAGATCAGAATGTTTCTTTTTTGATGAACCATTTGTTGGAATAGATATAACAAGTGAAAAGATTATTATTGATATTCTAAGAGAATTAAGAAATGAAGGTAAAACAGTATTCGTAATACATCACGATCTTATGAAGGTAGAAAGTTATTTTGATGAATTAATTCTTATAAATAAAGATTTAATTGCTTGTGGACCTGTAGATCTTGTTTTTAAACCTGAGTTAATGGAAGCTGCTTATCAAGCACCACTATTCATACCTCGGGATCCGGAGGTGAAAAAATAATGGAATTTTTAAGTGATTTAATGGTTTATGAGTTTTTACAAAAAGCTCTTATTACATCTGTAATAGTAGGAATCGTTTGTGGGGTTATTGGTAGCTTTATAGTTTTAAGAGGTATGGCTTTGATGGGCGATGCAATATCTCACGCTGTACTCCCAGGCGTTGCAATTTCCTATATGTTAGACATCAATTACTTTTACGGCGCAGTTGTAGTTGGTATATTATCTTCTCTTGGAATTAGCGCAATAAGTCAAAATAGTCGTGTTAAAAATGATGCTTCTATAGGTATTGTATTTTCAGCTGCATTTGCAATTGGGATCATTCTTATTACAAAAGCACAAAGTGCAACGGATTTAACACAGATTTTATTTGGAAATGTGCTCCATGCCAGATCCTCAGACATGTGGATTACCATAGTAGTAGCTGCAATTGTATTGCTAGTTGTTACATTGTTTTTCAAAGAATTACTTGTCTCTAGTTTTGATGAAACAATGGCTGAAGTTTATGGATTAAAAACACGTCAAATCCATTATGGAATCATGGTATTATTAACTTTAGTTACCGTTGCCTCTTTACAAACTGTAGGTGTTATACTTGTAGTTTCTATGCTTATTACACCTGCATCAACAGCATATTTATTGACAAATAAATTATCAACTATGATAGTTCTTTCATCTATATTTGGTGCATTATCTTCTGTTGTTGGCATATACTTTAGTTATATTAAAGATTTACCATCTGGCCCTGTTATTGCCTTAGCTGCAACTGCATTTTTTATAATTGTATTAATTTTTTCACCTAAACAAGGACTTCTTTGGTCGGCACTTAAAAGAAAAACTCAAAATGAACCATCCGGCATTAGGGATTAGAAATAAATTAAAATAAATATTTACAAAGATAAAGGAGAGTATGAGAATGAAAAGATTTTTAAAGTATTTTATTGTAGCTAGTATAACGCTAGTACTTCTTACTGGATGTGGAAAAGAAAATAATGATTCTGGAGGAAAAGCTTCTGACGAAACACTAAAAGTTGTAACATCCTTTACCATCATTCAAGACATCGCAAGAGAGATAGGTGGAGATAATCTTGATATCCACAACCTAGTACCAACTGGAACAGATCCTCACGAATACGAACCTCTTCCTAAAGATATAAAGAAAGCTACCGATGCAGATATACTTTTTTATAATGGATTGAACCTTGAAGGTGGAAAAAATGGATGGTTCTTTAAAATGATGGATTCTGTTGGCCAAGATGAAGAAAACATCTACAGTTTAACAGAGCGTGTAGACGCTATGTATTTAAGTAGTGAAGATGGAACAGATGAAGAAATAAATCCTCATGCATTTATTGATCCTGCTGTTGGAATCAAAATGGCCGAAGATATGCGTGATGCACTTATGGAAAAAGATCCAGATCGAAAAGAAGATTATGAAAAAAAAGCAGATGAATATATTGAAAGATTAAAAGATATAGACAAAGATTATGAAGAAAAAATTAATGATATCGAAGAGAAAAATCGTATTCTTATAACTAGTGAACGTGCTTATCAATATATGGCTGATCATTACGGATTAAAAGAAGGATATATCTGGGCAATTGATACCGAAGAAAACGGATCACCAGAACAAATTAAATCATTGATTAAATTTATTGATGAAAATGATGCCCCTGTTTTATTTGTTGAATCAAATGTAGATAGAAGACCTATGGAAACAGTATCAAATGAATCTGGAGTTCAAATAGTCGAAAAACCAATTTACTCTGATGAAATTGGAAAACCAGGAGAAGAAGTTGACACTTATGTAAAATATTTAAATTATAATATAAAACTTATTCATGATGCCCTAAAATAAGAAAATATTCCCATAACAAGGATTCTATAATAGGTTTTAAAGCCTTTTATTATATAAATAATAAAATAGAGTCACTAAATTAATATAATGACATATAAAACTTTTCTATTTTTTTAAATAGTTGAGTCTGAACTAAAGGATAAGTTATATTTCTAGGTAGATTATAAAATAGTTTTATTTCTTCTATTTCATAATCTGGTAATTTACCAATACTTTTTACATGAGAGTAAAAAAGTTGTCCAAAGCTTTCAATCCCATCATTTATTACTGAATATATGGATACAGGAAAAATATCAAAATCTATAGCTCCAGTTTCCTCTATAAGTTCCCTTGAAGCTGTACAATTAATATTCTCACCCTTTTCTCTATGACCTGCTGGCATTTCCCATGTAGACCTTTCTTTATGTCTGACAAATATCCATTTATCCATATATTTAGCCATAACAATAGCAAATTTTAATTTACTATTGTCGACTGAACCTAATTCATAGTAATTTATCTTTACCATATTAAATATCCTTTCTTTACCAATTGATACTATTTCATTATATAAAAGTTTATATAGTAAAAGATGACAAGTTATATTTATAACTTGTCATCTTTTTATTATTTAGTAAGTCTCTCTAGTTCCAAATTCAGCATCTTCTACCCATTCTTCAGCACGTCTTAAATGTTGTATCATTTCATTAAATATTTGATAATGGTTTTTCTCCATTTTTATAAGAAATTCAAAAAGTTCTTTTCCTTTTTCATCAGTAGCTTCTTTTTTTAGCTTTTCGTATAAATCAATACTTTTCTTTTCTTTTTCTAAAGCCAATCTATAAGCATCAATTTGGTCAGGATTAGTTTTGATTTTTACTTTAAAATCTTCACTATCTTCAAATACATTTTTATAAGCTTCTAAAGACTTATCTTCACTTAGCTCATATGATGAATTATTTAGTTTATTTTCAAGTATATTAGCATGTTTTCTTTCGTCCTTAGCTAAAAAATTAAAAACAGTAGCTAGTTTGTTATCTTTGTTTATTTCTGCTTGTTCTAAGTAAAATTTTTCACCATCTAGTTCCATTTTAATAGCAAATTTTAAATCTTCCATTAATTATTCCTCCTATTATTACATTATTTATTATATTGTTTTACTACTACATATTCATGTTATACCTTTTAATATATGAAATCAATTTTTTTGTAATTAAATTATATATTAAATGTATAGTAAATAATCTTTTCAAAGATTATTTACTATTGAATAAATGATCCATAATATCTTTTCTAGAAACTATACCTATGAGATTTCCTTTTTTATCCACAACAGGTAATCTCTTAATCCTTTTTTGAACTAATAAGGTTGCAGCCGCTTCTATTTCTTTGTCTGGACTAACAGTTATTACATCGCCTGTCATAATATCCTCTGCTAAAAAACCCATAGACCTTTGTAAATCATCCATAAACTTTTTAGGACTTTCAAGATAGAATATACCTCCTAGGACTTCCAAAGCTGCTGGCCCTTCTATTCTCGAGGCTCTCCTTATAAGATCACCCTCAGTTACTATTCCTTTAACTTTACCCTTTGAATCCACAACAGGTAATCCACTTAGACCATGTGTACTAAGTAAATTTGCACACTTTTCAACCGTATCACTTTCCACTACTGTCACAACATCTTTGGTCATGATATCTTTAATATACATAAAATTCCTCCCTTATTTAAATATTATTCCATATATAAATAATACCCAATATAAAACTAGAACAACAAAATAGATATTATAATAATTCTTAAAAATATAAAAAGATCTTAAAATTACAATTAGTTTTTATACCTTCTTAACTTAATCTCATCCTTAATTTCTAATCCTCTTTCACCAGCTAAAGATTCCAAATGATGAGTAAATTCATGTAGGAGTGTGTCTTTAAGCTTTTCATATATTTGATCTTTTGATAGTCCATTATAAATCTTTTTAAAAGATCCATAATATATTTTTATATTTCTTCCAGTAACACTTCTCGAATATTCTCCTAATACTATCAAGTCATCAGCCTCACTTTCAGGATGAACCTTGATTTGAGGGAGTAAAACTATCCCTTCATTTAATTTTTTAAAAAACTCCTCAGGTATTTCTTTGCTTATCTCTTCCAATATGTCTTGAATTTCATTTATACTCGGAAAATCACTCATATCTTCACCTTCTTGGTCCTATATATTTTATTTATTATATTAGATATTAATGTTTTATATATTTCTAATTTATTAAAAATCTAAAATACCGCTAAACAAATTTGTTTAGCGGTTAACTTAACGAATAAAGCCTATTTTCTCACCAATGCTCCATTTGCTTCTTCTAGATTATCTTTGTCTATAAGGTTTATCATGCAAAAATGTTGATAAAACTTTTCTAATTCTTTAACTTCTTCGGGACCTTCCTTTAAAGAAATAATGTCTCTTAATATTTGAGCCATCCATTTATTGTCAAAATAACGTTGTCTACCAGAGTTCCAAGTTGTCTTTTTAGGTGAATTTTTATCAAAATAATAATTCCAAAACAACATTTTTTCTGATTCTTCTTCTGAAAGTTTTAGTCTATATTTTGGATGAGCTGTAATATATCCATCTTCACATAACCTTCCATCAAATGTTTCATTTGTCATAAACACACCTAATATCTGTCTATTCTCTTCTGGTTCATCATCTTTTCTTCGAGTTATAAGGCATGCACTTTTCTCGTTCATTCTAGCTAATTTTCTTGGTTGACCTTCTTTTTTACCGCTTTTGATTTCACCAGTAAAAACTCTCCACTCTTCAAAAACCTTTTCTTCATCTTCTTTTGATTCACACCAAAAAACTGACTGTACTTTAGGATTAATCTTTTGATTTTTCATTTGTTTTTTAAGATCTAAAATTCTTTGTTTCTCACGCTCTATAGCTCTTTCTTCCTTAAGTATTAATTCTTGTTTTCTTCTTTCCTCTTTCTTTTTTTCTATTTCCTTCTCTATCACATTTGTAGCTTTTTTATCAACAAACTCAATATGTTCTATAAACACATCAGGAAAAACAAATTTTTTCTCTCCAGATTTAAAGTTTATTTGTATATAAGAATCATCATAGTCAACTACATTTCCCTTACCGAAAGTTTCATGTATTACTTCTCTATCAACTAAATCCATTAAACTCCTCCCTCCAATTTACCTAAAATCCGCCATAAAAAAAGGCCCTTTTTCACTTATATTTAGTTAAAACTTCAATAACTACCATTATAACATTTAATTGATAATAATTCAAGTTTTCTATTGACATAACTATGTTTTCTAGTATATAATATAATATTATTCAAATCTCAGTATAGTTTTAAGGGAGAAAAATCTGTCTTTTATTCTCATTAATCCCCCCGAACTAGTTTAATTAAAGCACTTGTAGGTAAAAAAATTTAGTTTTATTAAAGAGAATTATTTATAATAAGTATTTTCTTTTAAAGCAAATCTTTCAAGACTATATATTATAAAATCTTGATATGAGATTTAGCTATAAATACAAACAGGCAGATGAATTTTTATTTTCATCTGCCTGTTTATATATTAAATTTAAACTTTATTCATATTTTTTTCTATAGACAAACTCAGTGTGTAAAAGTTCGTGAGCTTTTTCTCCATAAGGTTCTCCTAGATATTCATCATATATTTTTTTAATGGATTCATTTTTATATGATAATTTTACTTCTTTTTCTTTATCTACACTGTGTATAGCTTCCATACGTTTTTCTAATATTGAAATATCCCTATGAATAAATGGTTGGCCTCCTCCGCCTATACATCCTCCAGGACATGCCATTATCTCTATTACATCATAGTCTTCTGTTCCTTTTCTAACATTATCTAATAGTCTTCTAGCATTTCCAAGTCCACTTGCAGTTGCAACCTTTAAAATCTTACCATCTATTTCGACTTCTGCTTCTTTAAGACCTTTTAGTCCTCTTAAATCATGAAACTCTAACTCTTGTAAATCTTCTCCTGTTATCATGTGATATGCAGTTCTTAAAGATGATTCTAAAACTCCACCTGACGCACCAAATATATTTCCAGCTCCTGTTGATTCTCCTAATGGATTATCAAACTCTGTATCTGGTAAATCAGCAAAAGATATAGAAAAATCTTTTATCATAGAGGCTAATTCTCTAGTAGTGATTACATGATCCACATCACTATAACCTTCGCCACCTAGTTCTGGTCTGGCAGATTCATATTTCTTTGCAACACATGGCATAATAGATACAACCACTATGTCTTCTCGAGGGATATTGTTCTTTTGGGCAAAGTAAGTTTTTGCTATTGAACCAAACATTTCATGAGGTGATTTACATGTTGATGGTATATCTAACATATCTCCAAAATTATGTTCAATAAATTTGACCCAACTTGGACAACAGCTAGTAAGTATAGGTAATTTTCCACCATGCTTTAATCTATGAACTAATTCTGCCGCTTCTTCAATAGTGGTTAAATCTGCAGCAAAAGTTGTATCAAAGACATAGTCAAATCCAAGGTTTTTTAAAGCACTAACCATTTTCCCTGTTACTACAGAACCCGGCTCCATACCAAATTCTTCACCTAGTGCGACTCTAACAGCAGGAGCTGCTTGCACTATAACTGTTTTATCACTTCTTAAAGCATCATATATTTTATGAACACAATTTACTTCAGAAAGTGCTCCAGTAGGACATACTGCAAGGCATTGCCCACAGAATGTACAATTTGTTTGATGCATAGGATTATTATACTGTGTTCCTACAACAGTATCAAAGCCTCTTCCAATATCTGTTAGAGTTCCAACTGTTTGAACATCGGTACATACCGTTTCACATCTTTTACATAATATACACTTATTTGGATCTCTTACTATAGATAAACTACTATCATCTATTGGAAATTTTATAACTTCTCCTTCATATCTTATTCTATTTATATTAACATTTTCTGCTAAATCTTGAAGTTCACAATCTCCATTTTTAACACATACTAAACAATCTTTTGGATGATCAGATAAAAGCAGTTCTACCATAGTTCTTCTTGTATTTATAACCTTTAAGGTATCAGTCCTCAAAGTCATACCTTCTTTTACTAAAGTATTACATGCCGGAACCATACTTCCATTTTTTCTTTCAACCATACAAACTCTGCAGTTAGCATCTTGATTTACTAGTCCTAAATCATGTAGATCTAGATGGCATAAAGTTGGTATATTTATATTTGCTTTTTTAGCTGCTTCTAAAATCGTACTACCATCTTCTACTGAGATATCTTTATCATTAATCTTTAAATTTATCATTTTATCACCTCTATTTTCTAATAATAGCATTAACAGGACAGGCTTCTAAACAAGCATTACACTTTATACATATATCTCTATCTATTTTATGCATAGACTTTTTTGAACCTGAGATTGCATCTACAGGACATTTCTTTTTACATATTCCACACCCAATACAATCATACATTACATAATATTTTAATAATTCTTTACATGCTGAAGCTTCACATGTTTGTTCTAATATATGCTTTTCATATTCCTCTTTAAAATAATGCATAGAACTAATAACAGGAGTAGTAGCTGTTTTGCCAAGACCACAAAGACTTGAATCTGTAATTACAGTGCAAAGATCATCTAATAAAATAAGGTCTTCTGCTTTTCCTTCACCTGATGTTATCTTATCTAATATTTCAAGAACTCTTTTGTTACCTATTCTACATGGAGTACACTTACCACAAGATTCATCTACAGTAAAATCCATAAAAAACTTAGCTATATCAACCATGCAGTCATCTTCATCCATTACTACCATACCACCAGATCCCATTATTGAACCTATTTCCTCTAAAGAAATAAAGTCTACTTTAGTGTCAAATAAATCTGGAGGTATACATCCACCCGAAGGTCCACCTGTTTGTACAGCTTTTATCTTTTTACCATCTGGTATACCTCCACCTATTTCAAAAACTATTTCATTTATAGTAGTTCCCATAGGTACCTCTACAAGTCCAGCATTAACTACTTTACCTACAAGCGCAAATACTTTCGTCCCTGCAGAGTCTTTTGTTCCTATTGACTTAAACCATTCTGCACCACGACTTATTATCTGTCCTATATTTGCAAATGTTTCAACATTATTTATTATAGTTGGCTTTTCAAATAATCCTTTTTGATAAGTTCTATATACCTTTGCCTGGGGCATACCTCTTTTTCCTTCTATAGATTGGATTAATGCTGTACCTTCTCCACATACAAAAGCTCCAGCTCCAAGTCTTAACTCTAAGTCAAAATCAAAACCACTTCCAAGTATGTCTTTTCCAAGCAGATTATGTTTTTTAGCTTCTTTGATAGCCTTTTTAAGCATTGTAACTGCTTTAGGGTATTCCGCCCTAACATATACATATCCATAGTTTGACCCTATAACTTTTCCAGCTATTATCATGCCTTCAATAACACTATGGGGATCTCCTTCAAGTATAGATCTATCCATGTATGCTCCTGGATCTCCCTCATCAGCATTGCAAATCACATATTTCTCAGCTGATTTTACACCTGCTGCACTTTCCCACTTTCTTCCTGTTGGAAATCCTGCTCCACCCCTACCACGAAGATTAGAATCTTTAATAATATTAATAGCTTCCTTATCATCTAAATCAAACAGCACCTTCTTTAATGAAAAATATCCTCCAAGTGCAATATATTCTTCTATACTTTCTGGATTTATAATATTATAGTTTTTAAGTGCAATTCTTTGTTGTTTTTCATAAAATTTGCCGCTTAATCTTATATTGTCATCTTCCACTACATAATTACTATCTTTAGATAGCCTATCCAATAGTTTTGGATACTCAACTTCTTTTATTTTTTCCAATTCTTCTATTTTATTTAATAGGAAACTACTTGTCATCCTTTTCACCTGCTTTTAATTTATTTATTATATTTTCAACATCTTCAAGTTTAAAAAATGGATATACATCTTCATTGATATTTACCACAGGTGCCAATGCGCATTCACCTACGCATCTTGTTTCAATAATTGAAAAAAGTTGATCTTCTGTTGTTTCTCCTACACCTATGCCTAGTTTTCTAGAAAATTCTTCTAAAACATCATTTGCTCCTTTTACGTAACAAGCAGTACCCATACAAACACTTACAGAATATTTTCCTTTTGGAATTAAACTAAATCGTGAATAAAAGGTAATTACACCATAGATAATAGATACTGGAATATCTAATGTCTTAGCAATCTTAGTAACTGACCTTTTTGGAATATATCCATATAAGTCCTGAGTTTTATGTAAGACCTCAATAAGATCGGCACTACTTTCAGCTTCATCTAAAAATTCCTTTATACTTTCATAATTTTCTTTTTCCTTAATTATCATTTCTTCCCTCCATTTTATAAAATTATTATGTACCTATTGAAAGATTGTCATCTTTTTAACAACTATATCAGATATTTGCCAGTAATGAAAGATATATTTTTAACAATGTTTGCTTTAAAGGTAGACCAACTACTAATTATGTCAGAATCTTCAGTCCTTAATTTAAATCCACTTATTTAAAAATATCCACCTAAAACTATTTAAATAGTTTTAGGTGGATATTTTGGTTTTATATTTTTTATTTGTGAGGTTTTTCAACTTCTTCTTTCATACTTTCCATTGGCCCTATAATTTCAAAGTCTTTACCACTATTGTCTAGTAATTCATGGATGGAGTAGTTTATACTACCTTTCCCATCAGATTTTAACTCGTTTAATCTCTTTTTACTTATTCCAAATACAATCCTTCCAATACCACTCCAATAAATAGCACCAGTACACATAGTGCATGGCTCTGCTGAGTTATACATAGTACATTTCTTTAAAAATTCTTCATCGTATTTTTCTGCAGCTCTTTTTGCTATTTGTAACTCAGGATGACCTGTTATATCATTTTTTGTAATTTGTGTATTTTTATCTTCCATTAATATATTACCATCTTCATCTACTAATATAGAGCCAAAAGGATTGTCACCATCTTCTTTTGCTTGGTAAGCAAGTTTTATAGCTTTTTCAATATAGTACTTATCATCTTTTAATCCCATTTCATCGCCTCCATTAACTTTGATACCCTTATATTAAATAATTATATTAATTTATAAATATTTATCCCCTTTTATGTTTTTATTAAATCATTTTTTCTAATAGTAGATTTTTTACATCAATGGAGCAATTACTTTTAATACTCTCCCAGAAATTGTCATAAAAATATTATACTTTTTAATATCTTCTAAAGTAACACGCTGAGAAAGTTTTAAAGTCTTTTCAAAGTCATCCTTTATATCCATTATACTTTCAACTTCTTCTATATATAAGCCACACTCAAAGTGATGATACAAACTTCTATAATCAAGATTTATAGTTCCTACAACTCCTCTTATGTTGTCACTAACAAATACTTTAGCATGCATAAAACCTGGAGTATATTCATAAATTTTTACACCAGTTTTTATAAGTTCTTTATAATAAGTTCGAGATTGGGCAAAAACAAATTTCTTATCAGGTATATGAGGCATTATAATCTTTATATCAACACCTCTTCTAGCTGCAAATTTTAATGAACTTATCATTTCCCCATCTAAAATCAAATACGGTGTCATAATATAGACATAATTTTTAGCCCTATTTAATATATCCATATATATCATTTCCCCCACCTTATCACTATCTAGTGGAGAGTCACCAAAGGGCAGTAAATAACCTTCTTCTTTTATATTTGAAAGTTTAGATTTATATTTATCATCCATATACTTTCTATTTTCTTCATTTATATTCCACATTTGTAAAAACATTAAAGTAAAGCTATCAACTGCTCCACCTTGAATCATAATAGCTGTATCTTTCCAGTGCCCATATACTTCTATTTTGTTTATATATTCATCCGCTAGGTTTATTCCTCCAGTAAAAGCAACTTTACCATCAATTACTAATATTTTTCTATGATCCCTATAGTTATAATGAGTTGAAAGAAAAGGACGAATTGGTGCAAATACCTTAGAAGAAATTCCTAATTTCTTTAATTTTTTTGAATAATTATGAGGTAGTAATGTAAGTTCACAAGTTCCATCATACATAACTCTAACTTCTACCCCTTCTTTTACTTTATCAGACAAAACTTTCAGGATCTTTCCCCACATATGCCCTTCACCGATTATAAAATATTCCATAAATATAAACTTTTCTGCTTTTTCTAATTGGATTATCATTTCTTCAAAAGCATCTTCTCCTAAAGGAAAGTATTTTGTTCTTCCTCCTTTATATATTGGAAAACCTCCTGTGTTTTCAGTATATGTAGCTAAATTATATAATGATTTATTCTCTACCTTCAAGTTTTTCATTAAATCTTCTTGTTGACTAAATTCTGTTTTTGATTCTTTTACAATTTCCTTAAATCGTTTCTTAATAAGACGATGCCCTATATCTTTTTGTATAAAAATATAAAGTAATCCTCCAAATCCAGGAATTAATGTAATCATTATAACCCAGGACATTTTAACATTTGAATTGTGCTCTGAATTAATAACATGAATAACCATAACTATTGTAAAGATTAATAAAGTACCTACTAAATATGGAAGTAAACTTTCTAAAAATCTAAATACACTAAACAATAGTAATATTTGAACTGTTAAAAGAAGTAAGACTATACCTGTTCTTCCAAATAACATTCTAAGTATACCTCGTTTTCCTTTCTTTAAAAGGAAAATCTCATTTACTTTACTTCCATCATTAATAAATTTATTTGAACTCATTTTTTCTACCTTCTTTCACCTTATATTAGTCCTTAACCTTTTCTATATCAGTTTTATAAATCCTATATTGTATCTACATACCTACCCTAAAAATTTTATCCCTAGCACATTCTATTAATATAAAATCAAGTAAATCTATTAGGACAAAATAAATACACCTAAAATTTTAGGTGTATTTATTTAATACTTATTCCTTCCATCCTGTCATTATTGTTTTAAATAACAAATTAAAAGGTTTTTATTAATTCGCTGGAGCTAAACTTATGCTCGTACCTGTAAGTTTTAATATATCACCTTGGGCTAAATCCAAAGTAATACCGTCTCCTAGAATCTCACTTTGCTTATATTTTCCTTTTTCATCTACAATAGATATATTTCCAGGGCTTTT
>NZ_JBQDAA010000010.1:21545-25309 GCF_052089545.1 Tissierella sp.
TTACATCTTCTATTTTATATTTTCCAGGAGCGATTGTTTTTCCTACAGTCCAATATCCTGCTGTTATTTCTACCCTTTCATAATTCATTTTCTCATAAGTTGTTGGAGTTATTATGGGAATTCCTGTAAACTTTAAGCCATCTCCTTTTTTTAAAAAAAGTCTAAACTCTTTATTCT
The DNA here is from genome assembly GCF_052089545.1 of Tissierella sp. Classification (GTDB taxonomy): domain Bacteria; phylum Bacillota; class Clostridia; order Tissierellales; family Tissierellaceae; genus Tissierella_A. The sequence continues at coordinate 21,723 of NZ_JBQDAA010000010.1, forward strand.
TACCAAAAGCTGTCCCATCTCTAAAATCTCCCTCAGTATATAAATTGACAAGATGTATACTTCCTGTATCATCTTGAAATCTTATATTGTATAGTCCCTCTTTTATCTTTTCTCCTACTATATATTTTCCTTCTTTGACCCTAAGAGTTCCCTCGGGATCCTCAGAAGTTTCCTTTATCTCATCATTTGGCATATCTATACGACTTATAATTTCATCCATAAATAAAATCATAATAGAAATAAATATAATAGATCCAACAATTCCTAAAACCCATGGAGTCTTACGTTTCTTTTTAATAAATGAATATATTAAACCTATAGCTGACAAGATAAAAATTATAGGTAGTAAGCCACTTAACATACTAAAATATATAAACATAATTTTCAGCTCCTTTCTTACTTACTCATTTGTTGGAACAAGATTAAAGTTCATATTTTTTATAATAATCCTGTAGCCTTCAAGCAAGTCTATATTTATAGCTGGAGGGTCTTAAAATTTTCCTAGTTTACCATCTGCAACAGGAATATTACTATCCTTCTCATAAATCTTTACTTCTCCTATTGTATCCGTTGTAGGTAAAATAGTATATCTACCAGATGTTATATCTTTGCCAACATACCAAATTCCAGGATATAGCTCAAGTTCTTTATACTCAAATTTTTCTTTTTCACTTAAAGTTAAAATAGCATCATCTGATACCCTTAACTCATAACCTTTTTTAAGTTCTATTCTCACATCTTCAATACCTGATATTCCTAGTCTTTGCCAAATACTATATGTTGGTTCAACTCCATTGACAAAAACTTCTCCAAACTTTGCATCTATTTTTAAGTCATAAGTCCCTGATGGTATATTTTCATCCACCAAATACTCTCCTTCTTTTAGATTGACATCTCCAGAATCATTTATTACAGGTTCATGAAATATAGGCTTTCCTGTGTCATCATATTTCTTTATGGCAGTTTCTTTTTTATCTACAAATGTTATGAGTAAAACAAATGGCAATATAAAAGATAATATAAATAGACCAATCCACAACTTTTTATCTTTCTTTTTTATAAATGAATATAATAAGCCTATAACTGCAAATCCAAATAAAGCAAAAGATAATATTGGTAAAAACAACATAATATCCATACTATTTCCTCCTTTAAAACAGTTCTACTTCCATAAAAACTAGCCCTTATATTAATTATGATAAATTCTATTAACACATTTATATATATTTTATAATGATACCCCAAACAATATACCTTTCATCATTTCTTTTAAACAATAAAATTCTCCTTTCTATTCACAATCAAAAGATGATCTGAACTAGAAAAGAGAATTTTTATGTCACGTTTATCAAGAAAATTTCAAGAGACATAATTATATATGGTATAAATGATTTATCTATATCTTATTAATTTACCATAATTAATTTATACTCCTTTATTTTTCTAACTGTAAATCTATTTCCAATAAAATTGGTGTATGATCTTGCCTTGATCCAGAGTCTATCATCTCTGATTTAACGATCTTGTCCGCTATTCTATCACTAACTAACCAATAATCAATCCTCCAGCCTGAGTTATTGATTTTACTTGTTTTAGCTCTTTGTGCCCACCAAGAATAGACATCTGTTACATCACCATGGATATGTCTGAAAGTATCTGTAAATCCTTTGTCTAATAGATTTGTAAAGCCTTGACGCTCTTCTTCTGTAAAACCTGCTGAATTACGATTGTTTTGTGGATGTGCTAAGTCTATCTCTTTATGGGCTACATTATAGTCTCCCGTAGCTAAAACTACTTTCTCTTTGTCTAGATTCTGAAGATATTCAGCATACTTTTCATCCCAAACTTGCCTTTCTTTCAATCTTTTTAGGCCACTTCCTGCATTAGGGGTATATACCTGAGTAAGATAAAATTCTCCAAAATCTAAAGTAATAATTCTTCCTTCTAAATCCATAGTATCTGGAACATCTATTTCAGGATAAAAAACCTCTGGTGAGTATTTATCTTTATATAAAAACATAGTCCCAGCATAACTTTTTCTAGCTGGTTCTTGAGAATTTCTCCATACATATGAGTAACCTTTAAAATACTCCGCTAAGTGTTCCATATGCTTCTTACTTGGACCCTTGCGTGGTAATTTAGTTTCTTGTAAAGCAATTACGTCTGCATCCTTCTCAATAATTGTATCTATTACTTCCCTTGAAAGCACCGCCCTATTTGAATCACTTGTTAAGGCTGCATTTAATGAATCAATATTCCATGAAATAAGTCTCAAATTATTCCTCCTCATAATTTCTAACTAATCTTTTATATGTTTTTTCTTTATATATATTTTTTAATACCCTATAGTTAACCATTATACAATAATTATGAATAAAAACATAATCAATCAAGCTTTAGATTATGTTTTCAATGTATCTTGAGAGTATAATAATGATGTCGTAAGGAGATAGTAACCCCTTGGTAGAATGCCATATTTCTAAAATTTTACCTGTTTATTGCTCATTTTAAAATTTTATATTTTTATGAGTATATAATAATCCTTTTTGTATTAAAATCATAAAAAAACAAAGCTTTTGAATAATCATTAATTCAAAAACTTTGTTTTTTACAATTTATTCAATTTGTTTTTTATGTTTTTTAAAAATAACCATTCATATTCTTTATTTCTCAAGTATATCTTGTAGATCGTATTCTTATTTGTTTCATATTCTTTAATGATAGATTGACAAAATTCTTCATAATCATCTCCAATTATTATGCTTGTATCTTTATTTTCACTCTGTGCTTGCAGCAGCATATCCATAATCTGCTGAAGTATTTCTTCTTTTTCAACTTTTCTTAAATTGCTATAGAGCTTAGGCCTATTGTGACCTAACTATATTAAATTCTGGTATTCTCTTCTTCCATCAACTATAGCATATATAATAACTGTTTTACTTTCATCATTTACTTTGTAAAATATAAGATGTTTCTCTACAATAACCACTCTATAATCCTGTTTTCTTAAAATAGAATATCTAGGTATAATCCCTGAATTAGGAAAATCTTTTAAACGATTAATGGACTCTTCTATCTTATCTAAATATTTGAGAGCGGTATCAATACTACCTGAATCATCTGCAATATAATAGATTATATCCCTTAATTGATCCTCTGCTTTGTCCGTTCTCATAATCTTATACATTTTCATTCTTTCTATTTACCAAAGATTCACGAAGTTTATCCAAAGATTCTTGCATAGAACCCACTCTTTCGTTTTTAACATCATCTTCTGCTTCTGCAAGGGTTCGAAGCAATTCTAATTCAGATTTCATTTGCTTGTAATCCTGTAATCCAAGAACAGCTGTATCGCCACGACCATTTACAGTAATAATAACTGCCTCTCTGGTTTCCCTACATTGTTTAGATATTTCATTATATTTATTTCTTAAATCTGCTGATGGTCTAATATTTAATTCCATTATGACACCTCTTTTTATATTGTTTTTATATACATATTATATCATGATTTGACTATCTTGTGAATTTAGATGTTTTTAATTCAATATACTAATATTATATCTTTCTAATTAAATCTATTTGTT
>NZ_JBQDAA010000011.1:0-10290 GCF_052089545.1 Tissierella sp.
TAAATAAACGTAGTAAATATGCGAGTTGTAGAGTTCTGCAACGAGCTATATTATAGTAAATAAAGGAGGAAATATGAACTTAGAAGTAAAAGACTTATACAAAAGTTTTGGAAAGAGTGAAATTCTTCATGGAATAAACCTATATGTAGAAAGTGGAAGACCACTAGGACTTTTAGGTAGAAATGGAGCAGGAAAGACTACCAGCATAAGAATAATAATGAATTTATTCTCTGGGAATAGTGGGAAAATATTATTAAATGGTAAAAAATTTATACCCAAAGACCATAAAATAGGTTACCTTCCAGAAGAAAGAGGTCTTTATCCCAAGAAAAAAACTTTAGAACAACTTATATATCTTGGAGAACTTAGAGGATTTAATAAAAAGGAAATAAAAGAAGATGCCCTATATTGGTTTAAAAGACTAGGGATAGAAGAGTACAAAGATAAAAAGCTAGAAACTCTATCTAAAGGAAATCAACAAAAGGTACAACTTGCATCAGTTTTTTTAGGTAATCCAGAAATTATTATACTAGATGAACCTTTTAGTGGATTAGACCCTGTCAATTCTCAGATTTTAAAAGACATTATATTTGAAATAATAGATGATGAAAGAATACTAATATTTTCAAGTCACCAAATGAACTATGTAGAAGAATTTTGTGAAGAAATATCGATAATAGATAAAGGAAATATAGTTTTAAGTGGAGATTTAAACGATATAAAAGAAGAATATGGTAGGGATAGGCTCACCATAAGTATAACTGATATGGAAACAAGAGATTTAAAAGATATTTTTATAAAAGATTTTGCAAATATAGCCCATATAGTTGAAGAAAAAAAGGAATATCTAATAATAGAACTTTTAGAGGGGAAAACAAAAAAGGATTTACTCCAAAAAACTATGGAATTAGACTTAGATATTAATATGTTCTCAAACTATAAGCCTAAACTACGCGATATATTTGTAGAAAGAGTAGGTGACAAATAATGAGAGAATTTTTTATAGTATTAAAGTTTGAATTTCTTAATTTTGTTAAAAACAAAGCCTTTATTATATCAACTATAGTTCTGTCAGTCTTAATTATAATGGGTTTGTTAATTCCTAATATTCAAGATACATTTTTTGGTGGCTCAGATATAGAGGATGATACGTCTACAGAAATACAAGAAGACTTAGGTAGTTTTGGTTATATTGATCAAACAGATGGTAAAGTTGATATAGAAGTTTTAAAACAAAACTTTCAAGCGGGAAATCTAAAAGAGTTTAGTTCATCTGAAAAATTAGAAAAAGAAGTAGATAGTGGAGATATAGAAGCTGGATATATAATAGAAGAACCATTAAAATATAAGCATATAATTGAAAACAATGAGATGATAGGTTTTGGTAGTAATATGTTTGAGGCTTCTCTTGCAGAAACATACAGAATGGAAGAGTTTGAAAATGCAGGTATAGATTATAGTGAAATAAAGGGTCTTATAAGTCCTGAAATTCAATCTGATACTGTAGTTCTTGGAAAAGATAGTGCCAATAACTTTCTATACACTTATATACTAATATTTGGACTTTATTTTGTAATAATAATGTATGGTCAGCTAATAGCATCAGGTGTAGCAAGTGAAAAAAGCAATAGGGCCATGGAGGTATTAGTTACAAGCACAGATTCTAAAAATCTGATATTTGGAAAAGTTATAGGAGGCGCTCTTGCAGGGTTTACTCAATTCTTTGTAGTTATAGCTACGGGAATGATAGTCTATAATTTTAATAGCACTGCTTGGGACAATAGTTTAGACTTTTTGTTTAAGATTCCAGGAGATGTTTTATTAAATTTTGCAGTATTTGGTATTTTAGGGTATCTATTTTATGCATTTATATATGGAGCCTTAGGAGCTTTAGTATCTCGTACAGAAGATATAAGTGCAAGTGCAACACCTATAACAATTGTATTTGTCGGAGTGTTTTTTATAGCTATGACAGGTATGCAAAATACAGAAGGTATCATTCTAAAGATAGCTTCATTTGTACCATTTAGCTCATTTATGGCAATGTTTGTAAGAGTTTCTATGGGTAGTGTAAAACTTTGGGAGGTCGTGCTTTCACTAGGTATTTTACTCCTATCTACTATACTAATAGGAATATTAGCATCAAAAATATATAGGATGGGAACATTAAGATATGGTAATCCTATAAAATTAAGAGATGCATTAAAAGGGTTAAAGGAAGATTAAAGAAAAAGGCTACTGAATTTAATTAAATGCAGTAGCTTTTTTTAGACTATTTAATTTTTTCTCGGATTAGATCTTCAACTTCTCCTTTTTCAGGATATCTGTCTAATTCCTTTTTAGAAAATAGAAGTTCATCATTTAAACTTATTTCAAACACTCCACCATGGGAAGGGATTAAAGTAAGTTCAGAAACAGTATCTTCGTGTTCCTTTAAAATAGTTCTACTTAGAGCAACTGCCCTAGCTAAATAAGCTCAAGAAGTACAGTACTCAATAGTTAATACATTTTTCATTTTTCTTCCTCCTAACAATCTTACTACTTAATATTTGTACCCATATAATATAATTATATCATATTATTATTTGAAAAATGCATATAATGGGTATAGATAATTAAATGGCATATAATTTTAAAGTAAGGGAGCTGGTATTGTGAGTTATGAAAAGCAAATAGATATTTTTAAAAGATATTTTCAAGAATCTGAAAAGAAAAAAGAAGATTTTAAACTAGGGGTAGAGTTTGAATACTTTATAATAGATAAAAATACTTTTGAAAGTATTTCATATTATGGAAAAAATGGTGTAGGTGAAACTATAAGTGACTTAGAAAAGATGGGATATGAGGGAGTATATGAAGGGGAATATATACTAGGCTTAAATAAAGGAGCAAAACATGTAACGACAGAACCAGGTAGTCAGTTTGAACTTAGTATAGATGCAAATCTTCAAATAGAAGAACTGGAAAAAGAATATATAAACTTTTTAGAAGACTTAATACCTATATTAGATAAAAAAGGACAATATCTAATAGCTTTAGGTTATCATCCAGTTACCAAAATAGACGAAATAAAACTTCTTCCCAAAAATAGGTATGGATTTATGTATGATTATTTTAAAACTAAAGGAAGTCATGCCCATAACATGATGAAAGGTACATCTGCACTTCAAGTAGCTATAGACTATAGTTCAGAAGAAGACTATATAAGAAAGTTTAAAATTATAAATGCTCTTAGCCCGGTTTTTTATGCATTGTTTGAAAATGCATACTTTTTTGAAGGAGAAAAGGCAGGCAAACATAATATGAGATCATTTATATGGGAAAATTGTGATAAAGATAGATCAGGCCTTGTACCGTGTGCCCTTGACAATGATTTTGGATATGAAAAATATGCTGAGTATATATTAAACGGATGTCCAATATTTTTGACTAGAGATGGAAAGGAAGTATCGGCCCAAGGTAAGACTGTAAGAGAACTTTTGAATCCAGAAGATTTTACTAAGGAAGAAATAGAACATTATCTTACCATGTATTTTCCAGATGTTAGAACTAAAGGCTACATAGAAATAAGAATGATGGATTCTATACCATATCCTCTAAATTTTGCAGTTATAGCTCTAATAAAAGGTCTTCTGTATGATGAGGACAATTTAGTGAAACTCTCAGAATTTGTAAAATGTACCAGAGTAAAAGAAATAGAAGATGTAAAAGAAAAGATGATGAAAGAGGGCTTAGATACAAAGTTTAATGGTGTATCACTTCTTGAAATAGGAAGATTTTTACTAGAACTTGCACAAAATGGACTAGATTCTCATGATAAAAAATATTTAAAACCCTTAGAAGAAATGTTGGCAAAAGGACAAAGTCCTTATGAAATCATTAAAGGCTTAGTAGAAGATAAAGGGAAAAAAGAAGCTTTAGATTGGTGTATATTAAATGATATAGTGAGGGATAAAAGTGAATAGTGATAGATTAAACAAAGAATATATAGATATGATAAAAAAAGATCAAGAAAAATATATAAAAGACTATAAAAAGACTATGGAAAAAATAGATAACTCTACTGCCATCTATAAAGGTGAAACAGTTCCAACCCTTTATCACCCTATGTTTTTTCTAGAGGAAGATATGGAAAATCTTAAAACTATAGGTAAAAGTATGATGAACATATCAAATAAGCTTACAGATAGATATATAGAAGATAAAGAATTTAGAAAAAAATTTGGATTTCCTAAATTTATAGAAGAGCTTATAGAAATAGACAATGAATACGGGATAAATATACCTGTAGCACGCTTTGACCTTTTTTATAAAGATAAGGACAACTTTAAGTTTTGTGAGTTAAATACAGATGGTTCATCAGCTATGAACGAAGATAGTGTCTTAAGCGATATAATGTTAGAATCTAAGGCTTTAAAAGATTTTTCAAAGGATAAGGATATAGATGACTTTGAACTATTTAAGACTTGGGTAGAGGAAAGCATATCTATCTATAAGCAAACAAAAGATGCAAAGGAAAATCCAAATATAGCAATAGTAGACTTTAAAGAAAGTGCTAGTAAGATGGAGTTCTTAAAGTTTCAAAAGACATATAAAGATGCGGGATATAACTGTATAATCGCAGACCCTAGAGATTTAAAATATAAAGATGGTGCGCTTTTTCATAAAGACTATAAGATAGATCTGGTATATAGAAGAATGGTAAGTTACGAAATTATAGAAAAAAGAGAAGAGATAGAAGACTTTTTACAAGCTTATAAAAACAAAGCTTTTGTATGTATAGGAACTATAAGATCCCAAGTAGCTCACAACAAAATATTTTTTAAAATTCTTCATGATGAAGATACTTTAAAATATTTAAAAGAGGATGAAAGAGACTTTGTCAAAAACCATATACCCTACACAGGAACCTTTGGTGGCGACAAAGATATATTTAAGAAGGTTTTACAAAACAAAGATAAATATATAATGAAGCCAATGGATTTAAATGCCTCGCAAGGAGTATATGTAGGGCGTGATTTAAGCTATGAAGAATGGAAAAAGAGGCTAGAAGATTCTTTTGATAAAAACTATATATATCAAGAGTATTTTGATCCATTTCAAAGAGATTTTCTTCTTATGACAGATGATAGATTTAAAGAAGAAAGTTTTAAAACTACAATAGGAATGTTTATGTATAATGAAAAGGTAAAAGGAATATATAGTAGGATAGGGCAAGAAACTATAATATCAGGTGCAGTAAGATATTTTTCTCTTCCTAGTATGCTTGTAAAAGAATAACTTTTAGATAATAAATTAGAATTAACTTATATATAGGAGATAGTTTTTTAAAAAAACTATCTCTTTTATTTTGCTTAAGATTATTCAGTATATTTATATAAATAAAAAGATAAAGATTAGTATTAAAATCAAATTCCTTTAAGGGATTAGACATTTTGATATACCCATATACCAAGAGAATAAATTGGTTTTATATGTATATGTTAGATAAATATTTAAAATAAGAGTATTCATTGAGACAGACCTATTGAAGTATTCACTAAGTAAAAAAATGGTTAGGTTTGTCTGCGACGGATTTCATGTGACTAGTCCTGTAAGGGGAGCGTAGCGGAATAACAAACCTATTTTTTTATGTGTGATTATACTTCTTAGGTCTGGACCATGTAATAATCGTTTTTAAAATTTATCTTTTACCTAGTTAAAACCTAAATAAAGAATTTAGAATTTTTTTTATATCTATACTATTATCAGACTAAATTTGATATAGTAAGTTAAGAGGTGAAGAACATGAAAGTTTTAATTGTAGGAGTTGGAAAACTTGGTTACAAGTTAGCACAACTTATGATCGATGAAGGAATAGATGTAACTCTTATAGATAATAACGGTAAGGTATTAGAAGGAATAAATGAACATATAGATGTTCTTACAATAGAAGCAAATGGTATAGATATAAATGTATTAAAAGAAATAGATATAAAAACTTATGATCTATTGGTTGCATCTACTGATAGTGATGAAACAAATACTGTGGTATGCTTATTGTCAAAGAAACTGGGATGTAAAAAAACTATCGCTAGAATAAGGAACCCAGAGTATCTTATGCAACTTGATTTTATAAAACAAGAAATGGGGATAGACCATATAGTAAATCCAGACTTAGATATTGCAAGAAGTATAGAAAAGTATCTTCTTAAAAACTATCTTTTTCACTCAGATGAGTTTGCAAGTGGAAAAGTTCAGATGTTAGATTTTCACATAGGGAGCCATCAAGACTTTGCAGGTAAAAAGCTTAAGGACTTAGAAGGATTTGAAACTCTTCTTATAACTGCAATACTTAGGGATGGAGAAATTATAATTCCATATGGAGATACTATACTTGCAGAAAATGACACTATATATATCATAGGAGAAACTAAAGATATAAACGACTTTAATCTAAAATTTGGATTTAACAAAGTGTATAAAGAAATAAAAAAAGTTATGATTCTAGGTGGAAGTAACACTGCATATTACCTAGCTAAAGGTTTAGCAAAGGCAAATATAGGTGTAAAGATAATAGAAAAAAGAAGATTAAAAGCTGAAGCACTTTCAAGGGCGCTTGAAGATGCCCTTATAATCCATGGAGACGGAACAGATATAAACTTATTGGAAGAAGAAATGTTAAGAAATATGGATGCTTTTGTAGGTGTAACAGGAATGGACGAACAAAACTTACTTATGGCTCTTATGTGTAAACAAGCGGGAGTTACAAAGACAATAGCAAAGGTAAGTAGACAAAACTACACAAAGATAATAGATAGGCTTGAAATAGATGCAGCGCTTAACCCTGTGTATATAACAGCAAGTAATATACTAAAATTTATAAGGGGAGGTAAGGTTGTTTCAGTATCACTTCTTTTAGGCGGAGAGGCAGAAGTTACTGAGATAATAGTATCTAGAGATAGTCCATTTATAGAAAAACCTCTTATAGATTTAAATCTTCCAAAAGGAGTAGTTATAGGAGCTATTATAAGACGTGGTGAAGTTATTATACCAAAGGGAAATGCAACTATACTGTCAGATGATAGAATAGTTATATTCTCACTTAAAGAGGATTTAGAAACACTTAAAAGGTTTTTCAATCCTAGAAAGGGAGGTTTGATGAGTGAATTATGGAATCGTGCTAAAAGTACTGGGAATACTTTTAATAATTGAATCTACCCTGATGGCCCCTTCACTATTGATATCTTTTAATGATAGAGGAATAGATTTTTATCCTTTTTTAATAACTATAGTTATAACATTACTAATTGGAATGATTCTTTCTAGAAAAAAAAGTAAAGATAATATGATAGGTGCAAAAGATGGATTAGCTATAGTAGCTCTTGGCTGGCTTACAATTTCAGTGCTTGGAGCTCTTCCTCTATTTTTATCAGGCTCAACACCGACCTATATAGATGCATTTTTTGAGATAGTATCAGGATTTACTACAACTGGTTCATCTCTTATAGACAATATAGAAACCCTGCCTAGAGGGATCCTGTTTTGGAGATCATTTACTCATTGGATAGGTGGTATGGGTATACTGGTATTTACAATAGCTCTCCTACCTGCACTTGGCATAGGAGGCTTTCAAATATATAAGGCAGAAAGTCCAGGACCCATTGCAGGAAAGATGGCACCAAGAATAAAAGATACAGCAAAGATATTATATGTAACATATCTTGGCATAACTATATTTGAAGTAATACTTCTTTTACTTGGTAAGATGAGTATTTTTGAATCCTTGGTACATACATTTGGTACTGTAGGAACAGGAGGCTTTGGAATAAAAGGAGAGAGTATAGGATATTATAAAAGTAGCTATATTCATATAGTTATATCTATTTTTATGGTCTTGTCAGGAATAAGTTTTTCCCTATATTACACAATATATAGAGGTAGAATTAGAGAAATATTCAAAAATGAAGAATTAAGACTTTATTTGGGAATAATAGTAGTTAGCACTATGCTTATAGGTATAAACCTTTATATAAGCAATTATGGAAATATAATGAATTCCTTAAGAGATTCATTTTTTCAAGTTTCATCAATTATAACAACAACAGGATACTCTACAGCAGACTTTAACTTGTGGCCAAGTTTTAGTAAAGGTATACTTTTAATCTTAATGCTTATAGGGGGAAGCGCAGGCTCAACAGCAGGAGGAATAAAAGTGATAAGAATACTAGTGATGTTTAAACTGATAAAAAGGGAAATCTTAAAGATATTTCATCCAAGAGCTGTTATACCTATAAAAAATGACGGTCATACATTGTCAAATGATGTAATAGCAGGTATTTATAGTTTTATTGCCCTTTATATAGTAATATTTGCCTTTTCTACTCTAGCAATTTCTCTTGAAGGAGTAGATCTTGTAACTGCATCAACTTCAGTTATAGCAACGCTAAGTAATATTGGACCAGGTCTTTCTTTGGTAGGACCATCTAGCAGCTTTTCACTTTATAGCGGTGCAAGCAAACTTCTTTTATCTTTTTTAATGTTACTTGGTAGAATATAATTATTTACAATAATAGCGCTACTTGCGCCAAAAAACTGTAGACAAGAAATTTAAGAGGTTATAAATATGAAACCAATAATAGGAAACGACTGGGATAAACTCCTAGAAGATGAATTTGGAAAAGAATATTACAAAAACTTAAGAAAGTTTTTAATAAAAGAATACGAAGAAAAAACGATACTTCCTAAAAAAGAAGATATATTTACAGCACTTAAACTTACACCTTATAAGGATGCAAAGGTGGTTATACTTGGCCAAGACCCATACCATGGGAAAGGTCAATCGCACGGACTTGCATTTTCAGTAAAAAAAGGAATTAAGACCCCGCCAAGTCTTAGAAATATATTTAAAGAATTAAATACTGATTTGGGATGCTTTATTCCAAACAACGGTTATTTAGAAAAGTGGGCTAAGCAAGGGGTTCTTCTTTTAAATACATCCTTTACTGTAAGAGAAGCACAAGCTAATTCTCACAGGAAAATAGGATGGGAAAAGTTTACAGATAAGATTATACAACTGTTAAATGAAAGGTCTGAACCCATAGTTTTTATACTTTGGGGAAACAATGCTAAATCAAAAGAGGAATATATAACCAATAAGGATCACTTTATAGTAAAATCATTTCATCCAAGTCCACTTGCAGCTTCTAGAGGCTTTTTTGGTTCAAAACCTTTTTCAAAGACAAACAATTTTTTAAAAAGAATTGGAAAAAAAGAAATAGATTGGCAAATAGAAGATATTTAAACTCCCTTAGGGGAGTTTTTATTTAATAAATTTTGCTTTTAACCGATAATAATAATGTGATTTATTTTTAAAGGTATACTTTTAAAAGTGAACTTTTATACATATGCAATATTTTCAAGGAATAAAGAAATAAAAAATTAAGATAAATTATAAAAAATTAATAAATAAAGGAGAATAACTATGAAGCAATATATAGTATTTAAAACAAACTCTCAGAGTCTAGCAATAGGGATAGAAAAGGTAGATAAGATTATAGAGTTTGAAGAAGGTAAAAAAATACCCGAGCCCCTTCCATATATGCTTGGAGTCATAGAATATAATGGACGAGTGCTTCCCATAGTAGATTTAGGCAAAAGACTCTACAACAGGGATGTAATAAAAGATATAGATACAAAAATAATAGTAGTAAATTGGAAAGAAAAACTTATAGGACTTGCTGTGGATGACATACTGGGCATAAAGTCTTATGGTGAAGAGTTCGAGGAGCCAAATAATGATATAGAGACTTCCAAAGAATATTTAAATGGATTTATAAAACTTCCTGATGATATTATTATAGTCTTAAATGTAGACGAACTACTTGATAAGGACCAAGAAGAAGTCCTAATAGAAGATCTAAAGATGATGGCTGATGAAAAAATAGAAAAAGAAGAAAAATAGAATTGGTGGTAAGAAAATGTCAAAAGAAATAAGAATAGGCATTGCCGACTATAAAGTATCTAGCTCTCCAGATAAGCTTATCACTTTGGGGCTTGGTTCATGTGTAGGAATAGCTATATATGACTCTAAAACTAAAATAGGAGGCTTAAGTCATATAATGCTTCCAGATAGTCGCTCCTTTACAAAAGAAATTAAAGTAGAAAAATTTGCAGACCTTGCTATTCCAACTATGATAAAAGAAATTACAAAGGGTAAGACTAGTAAAAATCTAGTTTCAAAAATAGCTGGTGGAGCTAGTATGTTTAGCTTTTCAAAGAACACAAACAATATAGGTCAAAGAAATATAG
>NZ_JBQDAA010000011.1:10300-25307 GCF_052089545.1 Tissierella sp.
ATCATACTAAAAGACCTTAATATACCTATTATCTCAAGTGACACAGGAGGAAAAATAGGACGAACTATGGTTGTTGATTTAGAAAACTTTTACGTAAGTATAAAAAATGGTAGTAAAGAAATTAAAAGACTTTAGGGGTGTGGTATTATGGACAAAAGATTGATGGTAGTGGATGATTCAGCATTTATGAGAAAGATAATATCAGATTCTATTAAAGATGTAGAAGGCATAAAAGTAGCTGGCATAGCTAGAAATGGAATAGATGCATTAGAAAAGATTGATAGGCTAAAGCCTGATATTATAACTTTAGATATAGAAATGCCAAAACTTAACGGCATAGAAACTTTAAAGGAGATAAAAAACAACTACGACATACCTGTTATAATGCTAAGTTCTATTACGAAAACAGATACAACTATAAAAGCATTAGAACTTGGAGCTATAGATTTCATAGAAAAGCCGGAAAATTTAAATGAGAACCTAGATAAATTTAAAAATGAATTAGAGTTAAAAGTAGGATCGCTTGTTGCTTGTAAAAACTGTACTAATAATGAAAGAAAAAAGATTAGTTTAAGTAATGATATATCTAAAACAAATGCAATAGTAATAGGTGCGTCTACAGGAGGACCTAAAGCGTTAGTATATTTAATAGAAAATCTTCCTTCCATAAATATACCAATATTTATAACTCAACATATGCCAAAGGGCTTTACCTTATCATTTGCAGAAAGATTAGACAAGCTTACAGGAGCAAGGGTAGTAGAAGCAAAGGATAATATGAAAATAGAAAATGGAACTATATATATAGCACCGGGAGATTTTCACATGAGGCTTGAAAATGGAAGTATAAAGTTATCAAAAGAAGAAAAACTGCATGGAGTAAGACCGGCTGTAGACTATCTTTTTGAAAGCGCTGCTAAAACATATAGAGAAAAGTTAGTTGGCATAATACTTACTGGAATGGGAAGAGACGGGACGGATGGAATGAAAAAGATAAAAGAAAAAGGTGGTACTACAATAGCACAAGATGAAGCTACAAGTGTAGTCTTTGGTATGCCAGGAAGTGCTATTGAAAATGGATTAGTAGATGAGGTTTTGAGCTTAGAGAACATATCTAAAACCTTAAATAATATATTAAGGGTGAAATAATGGAATTAAAATTTGATTATTTTTATGATTGGGCAAAGAAAAAACTAAATTTAGACTTACGTGCATACAAACAAAAACAACTTCAAAGAAGGATAACAACAGTTATGAGAAATGGAGGAGCGGCAAGCTTAGAAGAGTATAGTAAACTTATAGAAAAAGATGCAAATATAAAGCAGCAATTTCTAGACTATATAACTATAAATGTAACAGATTTTTTTAGAAATAAGGATATATTTAGTGAGTTTGAAAGAATAGTTACAAGCGATCTAAATCCTAAATTTGGTCCTTTAAAAATATGGAGTGCAGCGTGTTCTATAGGAAGTGAACCATATTCATTAGGTATAATAATGGATAAGAACAATTTACCTATAAAAGGTAAGATACTTGCAACTGATATAGATGAAATGATCTTAACTAGAGCAAAAGAAGGAAGTTACAAAGAAACGGAAATAAAAAACCTAGACAGTGTGGATTTAAAAAGATACTTTGTATTGGAAAAGGACCTATATAATATAGATAAAAATATTAAAAAGATGGTAGAATTTAAGAAACATGATTTAATACTAGGTAGATATGGAACTGGATTTCACATAATAATATGTAGAAATGTGACCATATACTTTAAAAATGAAGTAAAAGATGAAATATATAAAAAGTTTAATGATGCTTTAGTTCCAGGAGGCGTTTTATTTACAGGGGCAACAGAAAGCATATATAATCCTGAAAAACTAGGATTTAGAAAACTATCTACATTTATATATGAAAAAGTATAAGGTAAAAGGAGTGTAAAGAATGGATGATACTACTAAATATCGTGAACTTTTTTTTGAAGAGACAGATGAATACTTACAAACTTTAAACGATTGTATATTAGAACTAGAAGAACACCCTGAAGAAAAGGGGCTTTTAGATGAAATATTTAGGGCGGCACACACTTTAAAGGGAATGGCAGCAACTATGGGATATAAGACTATGACAGAACTGACCCATAGCATGGAAAATGTATTTGAGTTATTTAAAAATGGAAGCTTAAAAATAAGAGGAGAAGTTATAACACTTATATTTTCATGTCTTGATAAACTATCGGAAATAGTAGAAGACTTGAGAGAAGATATAGAAAAAGAGTATGATATAAGTGAACTATTAGAAGAACTAGAAGCTTTAAGTTCTGGAGATACTAAAAAGGAAAAATCGGATGTGGAAGATTTTACGACTATTTCAGAAAATGAACTAGATGAAACTTTAAAGATGCTAATAAACAATGGAAAAGAAAGATCATACAAGGCATATACAATAGCAATAAGGCTAGATGACAAATGTATATTAAAAGGTGCAAGATCTTATCTTATTATAAACAAATTAGAACAAAATGGTGATGTAATTCATCTAGAACCTGCTGCTGAAAAATTAGAAGAAGGCGATTTTGATAAGGTATTTAAAATAATATATTTAAGTAAAATGAGCCTAGAAGAAGTAGAAGAAAATATAAACAACAATGTAGAAATAGAAACTATAAAAGTAGAAGAATTACAAACATCAAAACTATCAAAGGCTGTAGAAGTTTCAGATGATGAAATAAAAAATAAAGGAGAAGAAAAAGAAGAAGAAAGTAAAACTGTTAAGCCTACAAAAGAAAAAGAAAATACATCTAGTAAATCTAGTAGTCACCATACTATGAATCAATCTATAAGAGTAGACTTAAGTAGACTTGATAGATTTATGAACCTTGTATCAGAACTTGTAATATATAGGACAAGACTAGAAGACTTAAGTACAAAATATAAGGCAACAGAAATATATGAACCACTGGAAAATGTTGAAAGAATAACATCTGAACTTCAAGATTTAGTCTTAAAGATAAGGATGCAACCTGTAAATGTAGTCCTCAATAGATTTCCAAGGATGATAAGAGACCTTTCTAAAGAATTAGATAAGGATATAGAACTTCTTATTCAAGGAGAAGAAACAGAGCTTGATAGAACAGTTGTAAGTGAACTAGCAGAGCCCTTAGTTCACCTTATAAGAAATGCTGCAGACCACGGGATAGAATCACGTGAAAGAAGAAAAGAACTTGAAAAACCTAAAAAAGGCCTTATAAACCTCACTGCTTATCAAGAAGGAAACAGAGTAATACTAATAGTAAAAGATGATGGTAAAGGTTTAGATCCTCAGGTAATAGAAAAAAGCGCCCAAAGAAAAGGTATAGAAACAAAGGGCTTAAATGAAAGAGATATGGTAAACTTAATATTTCATCCAGGATTTTCTACTGTAGAAAATGTTACAAATGTATCGGGTAGAGGCGTTGGTATGGACGTAGTAAGACAAAAGATAATAAGTCTTGGAGGAAGTATAGATGTAGAAAGTGTAGTAAATGAAGGATCTACCTTTACAATTAAACTTCCGCTTACCTTATCTATCATACAAGCCCTTATGGTTAAAATAGGAGAGGAGACATTTGCACTTCCTCTTGGTATAATAGAAACTATAGTAAAAGTAAAAAAAGAAGAAATAATTCTATCACATGATAAAGAAATCTATGTATATAGAGAAAGTATGGTACCTGTTATAAGAATAAATGAAAAACTCGGCATAGAATCAACTAGCCAAAACAATCACTTGATACTTATAACCCTGGGACATAAATACTACGCACTTTTGGTAGATGATCTTATAGGGCAACAAGAAATAGCTATAAAAAAACTAAGTGGAACTCTTGGAAACATGAAGGAATATCTAGGAGCTACAATACTTGGAAATGGAGATATAACTCTTATATTAGATGTAGGAAACTTATGTAAGGAAGAGGGGAACTGATAAAAGTGATTGATAGCAAATATACACCTCTACAAATTGACTGCTTAAAGGAA
Source organism: Tissierella sp. (assembly GCF_052089545.1). GTDB lineage: Bacteria > Bacillota > Clostridia > Tissierellales > Tissierellaceae > Tissierella_A. The sequence goes on from NZ_JBQDAA010000011.1 coordinate 14,317, forward strand.
GTTGTAAATATAGGTGGAGGAAATGCAGCTACAAGTTTATCTAAACTTTTAAATAAAAGAATCGATATGACAGTGCCTATTATAGAGGTTTTAAGTTATGAAGAAGTTTATAAAAATATTATGGCTGAAGACAAAGTAATAAATTCTGTTATAATGAATATGTTGGGTGATGGAGAAGGCATATTTGTATTTGTAGCATCAGAAGAAGCTACAAGTGATCTAGCTAAAATGATGATGAGAAGTGACGAAGATATGTCAGAAGAAATAGAAAACTCTGCACTTGTAGAACTTGTCAATATAACAGTTTCATCATTTTTAAATGCTATAAGCAAGATGATAGATGCAAACCTTATAACATCTATACCACTTCAAATAACAGATATGTTTGGAGCTGTACTTAGTAGTGTTTATATGGAAACAGAATATTATGATGAAAATATAATGATTATCAAAAATGAATTTTCCTACAATGGAAACAAAATCGATACTTCGCTTTATTTTGTACCGAGACCAGGAGTATTAGAAAATTTATTTAAAACATTAGGAGTTTAGGGGGAAAGAAAATGTCAAAAAAAGTATTAATAGTAGATGATGCAGTTTTTATGAGAATGAAATTAAGAGATATATTAGAAAAAAATGGTTATGAAGTAGTAGCGGAAGCCCAAAATGGTGTAGAAGCAGTGGAAAAATTTAAACAAGAATCTCCAGATTTAGTGACTATGGATATAACAATGCCAGAGATGGATGGAGTAGCAGCACTAAAAGAGATAAAATCTGCAAATGCAGATGCTAAGGTTATAATGTGCAGTGCTATGGGCCAGCAATCAATGGTTATGGAAGCTATACAATCAGGGGCACTTGACTTTATAGTAAAGCCATTTGATACAGATAGGGTACTTCAATCAATAGAAAGAGTAATGGGATAGGTAGGTGAAGATATGCAGATAATCATATTTACCTTAAATGATAAATATTATGCAATAAACACAAAAGAGGTAGAAGAGATAACAAAGACCATATCTCTAACCAATGTACCAAATTCAGAAGATTGGACAGAAGGGCTAATAAACTTAAGAGGAAATGTTGTAACACTTATAAATATGAATAAATTATTATTACAAGAAGAAGATTCATGTTACAATAATATTATAATAGTAGAAAATGAAGAAGAAAGAATAGGTATTTTAGTAAAAGAAGTAATAGAAGTAGTAAATATTGAAGAAGAAAAAATAGAAAATTTCAATATAGATAATGATGGAATACTAGGAATATATAGAATTGAAAATAGAGTAATAAATATTATAGATATAGATTCATTACTTTATAAAAATGAGGGATAGATGTGAGCCAAGTATTATCACAACAAGAAATAGATAGTCTTTTAAATGCCTTAAATACTGGAGAATTAGATCCAGAAGCTTTAAAAGAAGAGGAAGAAGAAGTAAAAGTTAGACTGTATGATTTTAGGAGACCTATAAAATTATCAAAAGAGTATACAAACACTCTACATATGATATTTGAAAACTTTTCTAAAGTTACATCTAACCTTTTAACAACCCAGCTTAGACATGGAGTGAATATAACACTTGGCGCTGTAGAACAGATGAGTTATGACGAATTTATCCGTTCTATGCCAAAGTTTACACTCCTAACACTGTTTAGTGCAGATGGTCTAAGCGGTACTCAAATGTTAGAGATAAACCCACAGTTTTGCATACAAGCAGTAGAGCTTTTATGTGGAGGGGGGTCTACTGATTATACTCAAAAATTAGAAAAAAAGGATAAGTTTACTGACATAGAACTAGGTATGTTAGAAGAAGTAGTAGGAGATATTTTAAAAGGATTTGAAATATCTTGGAGTGAAATAATAGAAACAAATCCTAAGATCCTGTCTCTAGAAACAAATCCACAACTAGGACAAAACATGTCACCAAATGAGCCGGTTATACTTGCAAGTTTTACAGTGGAAATATTTAAAAAGAAAAGTTTTATAAATATATGTATACCATACATATCTTTTGAAAATATACTTGATAAATTAAGTTTTAGAAACTGGTTTGACTTTGAGAAAGATGTAAATGATAAAAGTAAAGATATACTTACAGACAATCTTATGACAGCGCAGGTAGATCTTGAGGTTCTACTTGGGAAATCAGAGATAACAGTAAGTGACTTTTTAGAACTAGAGCTTGGAGATATAATACAGCTAGATGTAAAGTCAAAAGATCCACTAAAGCTTTATGTAGAAGACAAACTACACTTCCTTGTAAAACCAGGACAAGTCGAAGAAAAACTAGGAGTAGAAATACTCAAATTTATAGAAGAAGGTGAACAAGATGAGTAATGATTTTTTATCTCAAGAAGAAATAGATGCATTATTAAATAAAAATGGTGGCGGGAAAAAGGAAGAAAAAGAAGAGGAAAAAGTAGAAGAACTAGATAGTGTGAAAAAAGATATAATAGGAGAAGTTGGAAATATATCTATGTCTACTGCAGCAACGACCCTTTCTTCTATACTAAACCATAGGGTACTTATAACAACACCTAGAGTGTCTATAGTGCCTTTTCAGTCAGTAATTGAAGAATGTACAATACCAAAAGTTGTGGCAAACATAGAATTTAAAGAAGGTTTAGAAGGAGACAACTTTCTTATGGTTGACGAAGGGGACGCAGCCATAATAGCAGACCTTATGATGGGAGGAGACGGTAGCTCTCCCAATAAAGAACTTACAGAACTTGAAATAAGCGCAGTAGCAGAAGCTATGAACCAGATGATAGGATCAGCTTCTACATCTATGGCAACTATGCTAAATAGGGCTATAGACATACTTCCACCAGATGTAAGTGTTTGGAAAGACGAAGAATCTATAAACCATGAAATAAAAAAGAGTGATAAACATATCTGCAAGATAGCATTTGACTTAACTGTAGAAGGACTTATAGAAAGTGAAATAATGCAAGTTTATACTATGGAAACTGTAGAAGAGATAACAAGCATAATGTTAGGCGAATCAGAAGAAAAAGAAGAAGTAAAACCAGTTCAAGAAAAACAAAAGGTAAAAGAAAAGCCTAAGCTAGAAAAAAACCAAGAAAAACAAGACGAAGAATATGAAATGGAGCCTGTAAAAGAAGTGAAAAAGAAGGTAACAGTTCAAAAACCAGCATTCCAAGACTTAGATGTTGATGGAGAAAAAAGAAAAGCACCTAGAAACTTAGATCTAATAATGGACGTACCACTAGAATTTAGTGTAGTTCTTGGCAAGAGTCAAAAGACTATACAAGAAGTTCTATCACTTAACAACGGATCTGTAATAGAGTTAAATAAACTAGCAGAAGAACCTCTAGAGATAAACGTAAACGGTAAACTTATAGCCGAAGGTGAAGTTGTAATCATAAACGAAAACTTCGGTATTAGAATTACAAACATACTTAGCAAGGAACAAAGAGTAAGAAATTTAAGATAAGACTTAAAAAAATAAAAATTTTTCCGATATAATTATTAAGGTAAAAGAGGAGGAGTTTATATGAAAATTAATAAATCTCATGAAAACTATAATAATTATATAAAAATTTCACAAAAAAGAGAAATCTCTAAAAAGGAAATAAAAACTTCAAAGGATAAAAATATAGATGTCCAAATCTCAGAGTCTTCTAAAAGACTTGCCCAATTTGTAAACTTAGAAAAAGATGAAGGTATAAGTGAAAGGGTAGAAACTATTAAAAAGGCTATAATGCAAGGAACATATAAGGTGGATGACAAAACTATAGCTAAAAAGATTATGGACAATATCTTTATCCAAAAGGGAGAAAAGCTTAAATGAATAAGAAAAACTTGATAAAGCATCTTGAATCTATATTTAAACTTTTAGAAGAAGAAAAAAAGGTTTTAATAGAAAATGATGGAGATGCTTTATTTGACATTATAAAGCAAAAAGATAATTACATAAAAGACTTGGAAAAATTTAAGGGATCAGATTTAGAAGATGAAAAGATAAAAAAGCTTATAGAAGAGATAGACTCCTTACAAGAGATAAATCTTCTTTTAACTAAACAAGCTCTCTCTTTTCAAGAAAACTTTTTAGAATCACTTTCAAAAGCTTCTAAAAACTCAAATACATATTCCAATGTTGGGAACTATGAAAAAAACAGCAGTGTAAATATAGTAGAAAAAGAAGTATAGGAGGGTGTAAATCATGGCAGGAATATTTTCTTCATTTAATACAGCGACAAAGGGACTAATGGCTTCACAAACAGCCCTTCATACTACAGGACACAATATATCAAATGTAAATACAGAAGGTTTCACCAGACAAAGGGTAGATATGAAAGCAGACAGAGCCTATAGCTACACAGGAGTAGGACAACTTGGAACTGGTGTAAAGATGGAAGCAGTAGTTCGTATGATAGACGACCACGTAAGTAAGCAGGTTAGAACTGAAAACAGTACATTAAATAGATTTGGTGAAAAATCAGATGTTATAAACCAACTAGAAGTAATCTTTAACGAGCCATCTGATACAGGGCTAAACTTTAACATAGGTGAAATGTTTGATGCCTTCCAAAACTTAAGTGAAAATCCAGGAGATATAAACTATAAAACAGTAGCAGTAGAAAAGATGAAGACCCTAACTGATAGTCTAAACCATATGGGAAGACAAATAAAAGGTTTAGAAGGGGAAACACATGATGCTATAGAAAAAAATGTTCTAGACTTTAACGCTACAGTAGAACAACTAAGTTCCTTAAACAAACAAATATTTAATATATCAATAAAAGGACAGATCCCAAACGACCTACTAGACCAAAGAGACCTCATGCTAAAAGATCTATCCGCTATAGGAGAAGTTAAGGTTGAGCTTGATGAATATGGTAGAGCTGATATTGAGCTGGGTGGAAAAGAAATATTAAGTAAAGAAGGAAAACAGCAATATATAAAGTATCATGAAGACACTAAAACTATAAATTTTGCTGATGAAGATGGAAACTTTGTTGATAAAGATGGAAATATTGTAGATGAGGATAACCTAGTTGAAGTAAATGTTGAAAATGGGAAAATCCTAGGCAATATAGATGCTCTAGACGATGTAAAACTAGCTGAGAATAAGTTGAACGACCTAGCTAAGACTATAGGTAAGGCTATAAATGAAGTTCATGGAAGTTTAAAGGTTAGGAATGAAAAAGATGCACCTGAAAATGGAGAGTTAAATGGTAGTCACTTTGACGTTGCAGGGCCTATATTTAAATTTGACACTAGTGATGATAACCCTGAAGGTACTCTAACTATAGGAATAAATGAAAAACTACTTGAAGATAATAGTCTTTTAAGAGGTGGAGAAAAACCAGTTGGACATAAAGACTATTCTCAAGAAGACAACTCCAAAGCTTTAGAACTTGCTGGGCTTAGAAGTAAAAAACTTGATGCAGATGGTCAAGAAACTTCAGAAGGAAATACCATAAGTGGAAGCTATAGAGATATAGTAATAAAAATAGGTGTATCCAAACAACACTCAGACAATATGGTAGACAACCAAATAGCCTTGACAAACCAATTAGAAATGCGTAGGGAGTCAGTATCCGGAGTATCTATAAACGATGAAATAACAGATGTTATAAAATTTCAAAAATCATATGAGGCAAATGCTAAAGTTATATCAGCACTTACAGAGATGTTAGATGTACTCATAAATAGAACAGGGGTGTAAAAGATGAGAATAACAAACAATACAATGAATAATACTTTCTTAAACAACTTAAATAAAAACTTAAGAAAAATGATGAAAGCCCAAGAACAAGCTACAACAGGAAAAGCAGTATCAAGACCATCAGATAATCCCCTGCTGGTAGGAAAGATACTTTCTATGAAAGACAATATACAGCAAAACGAACAATATAATACAAATATAAACAATGCCCTAGGTTGGGTAAAAACCCAAGACACAGCACTTAATGATGCGGGTAAAACTATGAACCAAATAAGAGATAATATAATATATGGAGCAAATGGATCCTTATCAGAAACTGATAGATTAGCTATAAGAGACGAAGTGGTAGAAAGTATTGGAGAACTTAAGGATATACTAAATACTAACTTTGACGGAAGATATATATTTGCAGGACAAAAAACAGATAAACCACCATTTATTGAAGAGGAAATATTTGAATCACCCGGAGTATCTTTTGATCCTAAGAAATTTGAATTAACTTACAATGGTAATGATAAAAACATAAAAAGAGAAATAGCCCAAGGAGTTACTATAGAACTAAGAACAGACGGTGGAGATATAACTAAAATTGAAGGTGGAGAAGACTTAGGAAACTTTTTAAATGAGGTTGTAAAAGCTTTAGAAAGTGGAGATCAAAAAGAGCTTGATAAATTGTCTGGTGAACACTTAGATAAGGCTGATAAGTTTATAGACAAGCTCCTTCAAACAAGATCCAAAATAGGAGCTACCCACAACAGACTTGAAGCAGCAGAAGAAAGAAATAAATCTGAAAATATAAACCTAAGTGGAGTATTATCAGAAAAAGAAGACGTTGACCTAGCAGAGTCCTATATGAACTATATAATGATGACAACAGCCTACCAATCATCACTTTCAATGGGAGCAAAGATACTACAGCCAAGCTTGATGGACTATTTAAGATAATGCCGGATAAATTATAAAAACGGCCGTAAGATATAAAATTTAAGAAGTATAATCACACGCAGAAAAAATAGCTCCCAAACTCACTACGTTCATACAGTGGGAAGCTAAACCTTTTTTTCTACTTAGTGAATACTTCTTTAAATTTTATAAAATATACGATCCTTATTTTATAATTTATCCTCCTTGATCTAGTGAAACGAAGAATTTTGTTCTTGTCATTCTGCGACGCCCCTTATGTGACTAGTCCTGTAAGGGAAGGCAGTGAAAAATCTACTCTCTTGATTTTGTCATTCTGAGTGTAACGAAGAATCTAATCTTTTGACTTTATATAAAAAAAGGATGTAATAAAATGGAAATAAACACTAAATATCTTGGAAAAGTAAATATAGACAAATCTAGTGTCCTATCCTTTCCCAATGGACTACTAGGCCTTAAAGATAGCAAGGAATTTGCTATCATAAATCTAGAAGATATACCTCATTTTAAATTTCTACAAGACATAAGGAATGAAAATATATCTTTTCTAGTTATAAATCCATGGGACTTCTTTTCTGACTACGACATTGAACTTCCAGACGATAAACTTAAAAACATAGATATAAATCCAAAGGGTGACAACCTTATGGAAATATATACTATAATAACCTTATCAAAAGAGTTCAAAAAAAGCACAGCAAACCTCTTAGCACCTGTAGTTATAAATTTAAAGGAAAAGAAGGGCAAGCAAATTGTCCTAAACAACAGCCCTTACACCACAAAACATCCTATATTTAAGGAAGGTGTTTAAGTATGCTTATTTTAAATAGAAAAATAGGTGAATCTATAATCATAGGAGAAGATATAGAAATAACTATACTTGAAGTTTCAGATGGAAGAGTGAAGATAGGTATAGATGCCCCAGAAGATATAAATATACTAAGAAAAGAAATATATATAGATATAACTGAAGAGAACAAGAAATCACTTGATATAGATAGTAATGTATTAGATATATTAAAAAAAATATAAAAGAGCTTAGGCTCTTTTTTTATAACCATAAGTAGGCTTATTGAGAAAGGAATTGATCCAATAGATAATAGCATCAATGTCAATAGGAATGAACCAAGCTAAAGTAACGCAAGAACTTGGGGTGTCACTCCTTAGAAAAGTATTAGATACTGCCGAAGTAGAAGTAATGGAGATTGCTAAACTATTAGAATCAAGTAGTGCTATAGAACTAGCAGTATCTCCACATCTTGGAAGCAGTATAGATATACAAGCATAAACTATTAAACTCAAAATTGGATAAGTTAACTAAAGAAAAAGGTTCTAAAGTAAATCTATTGAAATTTACTTTAGAGCCTTTTATCACTAGAAATAGAACGTCTGAATGTAACTCTGACTGTTAAAAGGTTGAAATGTATGATAAAATTATAGTGAAAACTATTTGTTAGGGGGTATATTTATGACAAGAGATATTATTGGCCTAATTAATAAAAAACTTAAAGAATTGGAACAAAATTTAATATTTTTAAAAAATGTTTCTTTTAAAATTAATAGGGGGAACTTAAAAGAAGACATAATAAGATATTGGGGTATTGAACGTGGGATACATATATGTATAGAATCAGTAATAGGACTTATTGATGCCCTTAAAAAATATGACGATAAAAAAGGTACATCTTTTGAAACTTATGCACATATAAGAGTTAGAGGGGCTATAATAGATGAACTTAGAAAACTTGGAAAGGTCTCTAGAAATAGGATAGACAAGCTAAACAACTATTATAGGGAAAAAGAAGAACTTGAAATATCACTGATGAGAACTCCAACAGAGGCAGAGATATGCGAAAAAATGAATATGGAAAAAAAGGACCTATTTGAAATTCATGAGACAGTAAATGATTTATCTAATATATCACTTGAAAGTGTACTTTTCCCACAGGAAGAAGGAACTTTTGGTATTATAGATGTTTTAGAAGACAAAGATGCACCTTCTCCTCAAGATGAGCTTATGAAAGACGAACAAAGTGAACTTTTAACAAGAGCTATAGAAACTTTAGAAGAAAGAGAAAAGATAATCTTAAACCTCTATTATGTAGAAGAACTTACATTGAAAGAAATAGGTCATGTACTAGATATATCTATTCCAAGAGTATCACAGATACATAGTAAAATTATAATTAGTTTAAGAGAAAAAATCAAAAAAATAGGAGCACAATAATGTTTTATATACTTGTCATATTAGGATCTATTTTTATAGCTTTAGGCGTTTTTTTAGAAAAGGAAAATAAGGATTTAAAGAAGAAAGATTTGTTTATAGATGAGCTTTATAATGATAAGACTCAAGAAAGCAAAAATCTTCAAAATAATGAAGTGAAAAAGACAAAACTATTAGAAGAAAGAATTGAAGATATTGAAGAAATATTATTTAAAAAGGCTTTAGAAGAAGAAATAAAAAAACCTAAAGCTATAGAAGAACAAGAAAAAGAGAAAGACTCTTTAGAAAAATATAAGCTTATAAAAAAATATGAAAAAGAAAATAAAAGTTTAGATGAAATATCAAAGCTTTTACATGTCAATAAAGGGGAGGTATTATTATTAAAAAATCTATACAAGAATTCATAAAAAAAAGGTCATATATCTTTATACCACTTGGTATAGGTATAATAATAAGTGCCATACTCATGAATATAAGCTACAAGTCAAAGGTAAATCTAAATGTAGAAAAAAAGCTAGATCCCTCGGGATGATATACCCTTATGAACAAAAAGTGATGGATGAAGGAGAGTCAAAAGATGATTAGAACTATGTATACTGTAAATAGAAATATGAATGTACTTCAAAAAAGGCAAGAAAATACTAGTGGAAACATATCTAATGCTAATACTCCAGGTTATAAATTTAAATCTTTGATGCAATCTACTTTAGAACCACATGAGATGATAAACTATGCTGGTGGAAAAGATAAGGATGAAAGACAAGTTTTAGGTGATTTTATATTTGGTAATCAAATAGATGAAACGATAACAAACCTTAAGGACGGTGCACTTTATCAAACGGAAAACTTTACAGATTTTGCTATTCAAGGAGAAGGTTTCTTTACTGTACAGCTTCAAAATGGTGGAAGAGGATATACTAGAAATGGTAACTTTAGAATAGAAGAAGATGGAGCACTAGTAACGCAAACTGGTGAAAGGGTACTTACCCAAAGAGGGGATGGAAGCATAGGTCCTACATATGTAGATGAAGATTTTAAGGTAGACCATTCTGGAAGGATAATTGGATCTGATTCAAGATTTGTAATATCAGAGTTTAATAACTATGATGATTTTATAGATATGGGTAATACTATATATACTACAAATGGTGGAGTAAATATTATAGAGGATCCTAGAATTATGCAAAACTACTTGGAATCATCAAATGTAGACTTTACAGATCAAATAGTAAAGATGATAGAGACTTCAAGAGAATTTGAGTCAAATCAAAAGATGATACAGACTGCTGATGAGACACTTTCAAAAGCTGTAAATGATATAGGAAGATTATAGGGGTGATTTATAAATGTACAATGTTTTATCTTTAAACAAAACAGGAATAAAAGCTCATCAAAGGAAAATGGATGGTATAGCTCATAATTTAGCAAATGTAAACACTCATGGATATAAAAGAAAAGAAGTAAACTTTGAAGAACTTCGTTTAAGAGAAGTTGAAGGTGATGTTTTAAAGTCTGATAAGGCTGAAGACTTTGCACTCAATATGGGATCAAAAGCAGGATATACAAAAACAACTTTTAATCAAGGTACTATAACTCCATCCTCTGAAAAGTTTAGTATGGCAATTGGCGGAGAAGGATTTTTTGGAGTAAGAGATGGAAATGGAAACCTTCTTTTAACTAGAAATGGAAGTTTTTATCAGGATGCAGATGGCAGTGTTTTAGATGAATCAGGAAACTATTTGGATATGGAAATATACCAACCATTTGAAAGTTGGAATGGTAATATAAATATAGCTAAAAATGGTCAGATAAGCAAGATAGAAAACGGCCAAGAAATAAACCTTGGCAGAGTAGTATTATATAAGCCAGATAACCCAGACAATCTTTTGCCACTTGATGGAGGTAAATATTTACTTAAAGAAGGTGCTGAGCTATATACTTCATTTGAAGATGAAGACTTTGGATCTATAAATCAATACTTTTTAGAGGAATCTAATGCAGATCTATCTAAAAGTATGGTAGATATGATAAGTACACAAAGGGTATATTCTATGAATGCTAAGGCACTTCAAACGACAGATGAAATAATGACAATGATAAATGGTATAAAACGATAAAAAGTAAAAGAAAGATTCTTCGTAAAC
>NZ_JBQDAA010000012.1:0-25084 GCF_052089545.1 Tissierella sp.
TTTATATTTTAATTGGTATATATTTATAAAAAATAAAAAAATAAAAATATTTAATGTATTGCTTTTTTTTTTAAAAAGGTTAAAATGATTAAATATGCTTAATTATCTTAATTTAGTGTATAATGATTATAGGGCTATTTTAAAGTAAATAGGATTATTAAGATAAGGAGTGATTGATTGAACAATCAAACAGATCAAAACAGACTAGGAACTGAGCCAATCTTACCTCTTCTTATAAAATTGTCTATTCCATCCATTTTTTCGATGACTATACAAGCTCTGTATAACGTAGTAGATAGTATTTATGTAGGAAATTATAGTGTAAGTGGACTCTCAGCCCTGTCTCTCGCCTTCCCTTTACAGATGTTTTTAATAGCTATATCTGTAGGTACAGGGGTAGGAGCAAGTTCTCTTATATCAAGACTACTTGGTAAAAGAGAAAAGGAAAGAGCATCAAGAGTAGCAGAGCACGTACTCTTATTATCAGTATTTTACGGGATTATAATCGCACTAATAGGTGCATTTTTCTCAAGAGGAATTATAAGTATATTTACAGACGATATAGCGCTATTAGAAATGGCTTCAGAATATATAAGTATTATATTTATAGGTTCCACATTTTTATTTGTTCCTATACTTTCTAGTGACATACTAAGAGGTGAAGGAAATACATTTGTACCAATGGTAGCTATGCTTATAGGCGCTGTTATCAACATAGTTTTAGATCCATTTTTAATATTTGGAATTGGACCTTTCCCAGAACTCGGAGCCGCCGGAGCAGCTTATGCTACAGTTTTTAGTAGGCTTATAAGTGGTATTTACATTATCTATATGGTATTTAATAACGACAGAGATATTATAATAGATAAGAGTAAATTTAAATTTGAATTTAAGATAATAAAAGATATCTATGAAGTTGGACTACCTGCAATGGTAATGCAATTTTTAGGTTCTTTTATGACAGCTGGATTAAACCTTATAGTTGGTTCATACAATACAGATGCAATAGCAGTTGTAGGTATTTACTTTAAATTACAAAGTTTCGTATTTATGCCTGTTTTTGGACTTAATCAAGGTTATATGCCTATTATAGGTTATAATTATGGATTTAATAAACCAGACAGGATGAAAAAAACTATAAAATATGGATTATTGGTAGGAGGGTCAATAACAACCCTTGGATTTATAGCATTTCAGCTTATTCCAGAGCAACTGGTCAGGTTATTTAATGATGATCCCGAGCTTGTCTCTATGGGAGTTACAGCTTTAAAAACTATAAGTTTAGCTTTCCCAATTATAGGACTTGCAATAGTTGCATCTACTACATTCCAAGCAGTAGGTAGGGGAGTTATAAGTCTTATAGCATCTTTTTTAAGACAGATAATTGTGCTTCTCCCAGCAGCTTATATACTGGGTAAAATAGGAGGAGTAAGCCTCATTTGGTATTCCTTCCCACTTTCAGAATTTATATCAGGAGTAGTCTTGGTAATATTATTTGTAAAAGTATTTTCTACTGTATTTAAAAATATGGACGCCGGTATTATAGATGCTGATATAGATAAAAGATAGGACCTAGGTCCTATCTTTTATTATTCCCTTTCTATTTCATCTGTAAGCTTTATTATCTCATCTATTATATTTCCAATATGTTCTATAGTATCTAATAAAGCTTTATCCGTTCCTATATCAACACCTGCCATTTGTGCAAGTTCAAGAGGAGTTTTACTTCCTCCAGTTTTTAAAACATCTTTCCAATCTTCTAAAGCCTCTTTATCTCCCCCTATAACCCTTTTACTTACTTCAGTTGCTATAGTAAGTCCAGCACTATAAGTGTAAGAGTATAGTCCCATATAATAATGCGGCTGTCTCATCCAAGTAAGTTCAGCTCCTTCATTTAAATCTACTGTGTCTCCCCAAAACTTTTCTAATGTTTTTCTTTTTAAATTATTTAATTTATCTGAATGTAGCCCCTCTCCCTTATCAACAAGCCTGTAGACTTCTCTTTGAAAGTGTGCTTCCAATAGATGTGTTACAAAATTGTGATAGTAAGTTCTAGAAATCATAGAAGAAAGTACCCATCTTCTCATTCTCTTATCATCTGTGTTTTTTAAAAGATAGTTTGCCATAAGCATTTCATTCATAGTTGAAGGTGCTTCTACAAAATACATGGAAGGATCTGTATCAAATATGTTTTGTTCCTTTTGCGCTAAATAAAAATGTCCTGCATGACCTAATTCATGAGCAAGTACAAAAACTTCTCTCATCTTTTGAGTCCAAGATATAAGTATAAATGGATGCGATCCATATGGACTTGAACAAAATGCACCTGTTGACTTCCCTTTATTTTGAACAAAATCTATCCATCTTTCATCATAGGCTCTATTTAATACTTCCATATATTCATCACCAAAAACGCCTAATGCACCTTTTATATATTCCTTAGAATCCTCCACACTTATATCTGGTTCAAAGTCTGGGTCAACATCTATTTTAAGGTCTGCAAATGTCATCTTATCTAATCCATGAATTCTTTGAAGAAGCTTAGCATATTTTCTCATATGAGGAGCTAGGTGTTCCATTATAAGATCAATTTGTCTATTATAAAGCTCTCTATCTACCTCCTGTGGAAATAAAAGGCTATCTATAACACTATTAAATCCTCTTAAATCTGAAATAGTTTTTTCCTTTTGTACTTGAGCATTGTAGGCAGTAGCTATGGTGTGCTTATATTCTTTTAACTTTTTAGAAAAAACACGAAAAGCTTCACGTCTTATATCTGTATTATCACTATATTCCCACTCACCCTCAAAATTTATAAAACTAAGTGGATATTTTTTACTATTTATCTCAAAAAAATGAAAATCCATATCTGCTAGTTTTGTATTATTATATATTTCATATGGAGTATCTAGTATATTTGATAAACTAGAAAGAGTTTCTTCTACATCAGCTGAAAGTGCATATTCCTTTTTTCTTAGTATTTCTTCTAGGTGCCCTTTGTTTTCACTTGATGTATCTATAGCATCTTTTATAACGTCTTCACTAGATTTAATTATTTCAGACTCTATAAAGCTAAGTCTACTTAAAATATTTGAATATTTACTCATAAACTTCATTTGTCTTTCTTGATTTTTTGTGTCTGTTTGGTCTACAGATACATTTAATGAAACAAATGTATATACTAAAACAGCTATTTCTTCTAGATCCCTTAATTTATCTAAACAATTGTTTATATCAGCTGCATCCTTTAACTTTCCCTTAAATTCTTCCTTTATTTCTTTAGATGAATTTATCATCTTATCTAAAGATTCTTCATACTCTTTTTCAGTCTTAAATATGGCAGATAAATCCCAGGTGAGACTCTTATCTACATCTTTTCTATCTACAATCATTCTTAAATCCTCCTTAAAGTTTCTATAGTTATATATTATACCCAATATGTAAAATTTTCTTCCTGTTAGAAACTTATTTTAAGGGTATATATGTATTAAACAACTTTTGAAAGGAGATTGTTATGCAAAATATTAAAACTTTTATGGATTTCACTTGTCCTTTTTGTTATATAGGATTTTCTATATTAAATAGACTTAAAAATGAAGAGCCAAACTTAGAATATATTTGGTACCCTTATGAGCTGAGTAAAGATATACCTCTAGAGGGTAAGGATATATCAGATAAGTTCCCCCAAGGGCAATTGGAAAAGAATTTTCAAAGAATAGTAGACCTAGGTAAAGAATACAATTTAACTTATAATAATAAAAATATGTCTTATAATACTGGAAGGGTTCACAAGGCAGCTCTATTTGCTAGGGACTCAGGTAAGTTTTATGAATTTGCCAAAGAAGCTTTTGACACTGTATTTGAAAAGGGTGAAAATATAGCAGATAAAGAAGTTATAAACAATATAGGACTTAAGGTCGGTATAAATATAGCTGAAATGAATTCTTGTATAGATGATGGTGGATATGACGAAGAAATGTTAGAAGCTGAAAGGCTTTCAAAGGTTTATGAAGTAGAAAGTGTTCCTACTTTTATAGTAGACGATAAAAGAAATGTAACAGAATTAAAAGAATATAGGGAATTTAAAAAAGATTTAGAAGGATAATATCTTAAAATTGCCCTACCATAAAACTCCTGTCTATGATATAATATTTTGATTATATAATATAGATAGGAGTTTTTAGATTTGATTAATGTAAACAATTTGAGTTTAAGTTTTGGCGGACAAAAACTTTTTGAAGATGTGAATTTAATGTTTACTCCAGGTAACTGTTATGGAGTAATAGGAGCAAACGGTGCTGGGAAAAGTACTTTCTTAAGAATTCTTTCTGGAGAAATTGAGCCAAATACAGGGGATATTTCAATAGATAAAGAATCACGTATGAGTGTACTTAAACAGGATCATTTTAAATTTGATGAAGAAAAAGTTTTAGATACAGTTATAATGGGAAACAAAAGACTTTTTGAAATAATGGTTGAAAAAGATGCAATATATAGTAAGGAAGACTTTTCAGATGAAGATGGAATAAAAGCATCTGAACTTGAAGGTGAATTTGCTGAAATGGATGGTTGGAGTGCAGAGTCTGAAGCTTCTTCTCTTCTTCAAGGCCTTGGTATACCAGTAAGTTTACACGGTAAGTATATGAAGGAACTTAAGGGTAATGAAAAGATTAAAGTCCTTCTAGCACAGGCAATATTTGGAAAACCAGGAATACTTATCCTTGATGAGCCTACTAACCATTTAGATGTAAAAAGTATAAGATGGTTACAAAACTTTTTAGCTGATTTTGATGGTACTGTAATTGTAGTTTCTCACGATAGATATTTTTTAAATGAAGTATGTACACACATGGTAGATATTGACTTTAGAAAAATCAAAATGTTTTCAGGAAACTATGACTTTTGGTACGAATCTAGTCAACTAGCCCAACAAATGGCTAAGGATCAAAATAAGAAAAAAGAAGAAAAGGTAAAAGATTTGCAGGCCTTTATAGCACGCTTTTCTGCTAACGCTTCTAAGTCCAAGCAAGCAACTAGTAGAAAAAAACTGCTTGAAAAAATAACCCTTGATGATATAGAACCTTCTTCTAGAAGATATCCTTTTGTAGGATTTAATATGGAAAGAGAAGTTGGAAATGAAATATTAAATGTTGAAGGTCTTTCAAAAGAAGTTGATGGAGTAAAAGTATTAGACGATATAAGCTTTAGGGTAAATAAAGGTGATAAAATAGCTTTTATAGGCGATGAGATAGCTATAAGTGCTTTATTTGATATTCTCTATGGTGAAGACACTCAAGACAGTGGAGAGTTTAAATGGGGTCAAACTATTACAACTTCTTACTTCCCAAAAGATAATTCCCAGTATTTTAATGATGTAGATTTAAATCTTATAGAATGGTTAAGACAGTTTTCAGCAGAACCATCAGAAATATACTTAAGAGGATTCTTAGGTAGGATGTTGTTTTCTGGAGAAGAAACACTTAAAAAGGTTAATGTTTTATCAGGTGGCGAAAAGGTAAGATGTATGCTCTCTCGTATGATGCTTAAAGATGCAAACACACTTATACTAGATCAACCTACTAACCACTTAGACCTTGAAAGTATAACAGCTGTAAATAATGGTCTTAAAGATTATAAGAGCAATATTCTATTTACATCCCATGACCACGAGTTTATAGATACTATAGCAAATAGAATCATAGAAATAAATGGAGATAAGTTCAGAGATCTTTCTGCTACTTATGAAGAATATATAGAGAAATACTATAGTTAAAAATAAGAATTTCAAAACAAAACAACCTTCTAGCTTACAAGAGTTATTAGGTTGTTTTATTATTATAATTAGTTTTATCAATTCCTTATTTAAGCTTGCTATATTATCAGATTTTGTTAAAGTTAAATATAATAATAATTTAAGACATTATAAATATAAAGGACAAGGAAATGATGATTATGAAAATAGGAATAGTAGGTCCATTAGATTCAAGTAAGAAAATAGCTGGAATTATGGAGCAATACTTCCCCCAGATAGTAGCTATAATATATGAAGTTAGTAAAACTGAAGAAGCATATCTTAAAATTGACGAATCTGAAAAAGAATGTGATGGTTTGATTTTTACAGGTATGGGTGTATATTATAAAACCATTGAAAAAAAGGATATCTCCCTACCTCATGTCTACCTTCCATTCTCATCATCAAGTATTATGAAAGCACTTTGGGAATTAAAAGAAAGATTTCCAGATTGTAAGAACATTTCAATAGATACTGTTAATAGAAATGAAGTTGAGGATACATTAGAAGAGTTAAATATAAATGATATTAATATAGAATTTATGGAATACAACCATCTATATGAGGAAAAAAGGTATATCGACTTTCATATCAAAGCACAGGAAAATAAAGATACTTGTATATCCATAATAGGCTTAGGATGGGTTTATGACCAGGTTAAATCTCAAGGATACCCCACTATAAGATTGTATTCAACCAAATCTATAATTAAGAGTACTATTGGTAAACTCCTTTATAAGATTAATGAGGTTATAGTCAAACATTCAAATTTAGCTGTACAAGTTATATATACAAAAGATCAAGAAAATATATCACAATATAAGAAGCTGGAAATAAGCTCTTTAATAGAGAGTAATTTAATTGGATACTTAAAAGAGATTCAAGGTAGTATTTTTAGTTCTAAATGGAATAGATTCCTAATATTTTCTACCAGAGGAGCTGTAGAAAACACTCAAAATCTTATTAGCTTGAAAAATACACTAAGCTTTCTAAAAACAAAAGATATAGAAATCTTTGTAGGTACAGGTTTGGGAATGACTGCTTATGAAAGTGAAGTCAGTGCAAATAAAGCTTTAAATGCTGCCATAAATTATGCTAGTGCCTCTATCTTTAAAGTGGAAAATGATAAAATAGAAGGCCCTTTATTAGATAAGGGAGAACTTAGTTATAATTTTATAATGGATAAGGACGAAATTGATGAGATGGCTAAAATGATTGATTTAAATCCTTTATATATCCAAAAAATAAACTCTATAAAGGAAAAATATAATAAGGATACATTTACCAGTGATGAACTTGCAAACTATTTAAATGTTAGTACTAGGACTGCTAATAGAATTATAAACAAGATATTAGACCATAACTGTGGTGAAATGATTGGGTTAGAAACAAGTAAGTCTGTAGGAAGGCCTAAAAAGATCATTAAAATAAAATTTAATATTAACTAACTTTTATAAACCCTTTAATTAAAGGGTTTATTTTTTTTGGTCAACCAATTAATGTAATATTTGCTTTTCCTATTGACATCTTGATATCGTTTACATATAATAATATCAAAGCTATTAAAGACAACCTAGAGACACGTCATTAATTCGGCTAGAGTTTTCGCAAGAGAGGAGAGAATATAAATATATTTAAAGCATTTTTATTAATCTAATAAATATTGTTATATATTTTTTTATTTATCTGAAGGATAAAATTTACTTAGGAGGAAAATGACTTGAAGAAAGAATTAAGTGTTTTAAAGGATTATAAACTACATCTGATTGCTTTATTTGCAACTATAATGGCTGAATTGCTAGGTCCAAAAAGTATTGCCATAGGGGGCATAAATATAACTTTCTCACCATTAATTTGGTCTATGCTTATTGTTTTTACTATTTATATGATAAAGCCTCTAAAACTGGTTACAGAAAAAAATGCTTCAAATGCTAACTATATGATGGGAATAGGACTAGCATTATTAATGGCAAAATTAGGGGTAACAAGTGGTGCAGCAATGGAACAAATCAAAGATGCTGGCTTAGCTCTAATATTACAAAACTTTGGTAACTTAGGTACCATAATATTAGCATTACCCTTAGCTTTAATGTTAGGAATGAAACGTGAAGCAGTTGGTATGACTCATAGCCTTAGTAGAGAGGCAAATGTAGGATTAATACAGGATGTCTATGGTGGTGAATCACCTGAATTTAGAGGAGTTATGGCTGTTTATATAGTTGGTACACTATTTGGTCCAATCGTAATGAGTGTTTTAACACCAATAACCATTTCTTTAGGAATAGTCAGTCCATTAGGTGCATCTATGGGTGTAGGAGCTGGAAGTGCTTCAATGATGACAGCGGGATTAGCTGGACTTATAGAAATGTACCCAGAATTAGAAGTACAGATGACTGCATTTGCTGGACTAAGTAACTTAATTTCAAGTGTAATTGCAATTCCTTTAGGTATGTTCTTAGGATTGCCTTTAACTGAATTCTTATATAGTAAACTAACAAGAAAGAGGAGTGAATAAAATGATAAAACTTAAAGAAAATCTTGGTAATATATTAGGTGCATTGATATTTAGTATGCTCCTTTCTGTAATATCCAATATTGTAGGATATGATATAGGGATTGTTGAATCATTACAAGGCTTATCAATTTTGGCAGCTATTTCATTAGCTGGTTATATATTATCATATATAGTTCCTACAAAAAAGATCACATCTGTATTGTGGATTTCATTCATTGCAATATTTATTGCATCACCTCTTTCACCTATTGCTGGCCCAGTTATATTCCATGTAGGAAATGTATCTTTAATGTCAGTTGTTACACCAATATTAGCTTACGCAGGTGTTTTAATAGGTAAAGACTGGGGAGTGTTTAGAGAACTTGGATTGAAAGCAGTTATTATATCTGTAGTAGTAATGACTGGTACTTTCTTAGTATCAAGTCTCTTAGGAGATTTCTTTATGATGCTCTTTAGCTAAATAATGATTAATTGTATGACTACTAATAATAGGAGGGTTAATTATGAATATAAATGATTTAAAAGAAAAGGTCATTAAAGCAATAGATGATAATAAGGAACGTATAATCAAAGCAAGCAAGGATATCTATGCAACACCTGAATACGGATATAAAGAATTTGAATCTACTAAAACTGCTATCAATTTTCTTAAAGAACTAGGATTAGAAGTAGAGGAAAACATAGCTGTTACAGGTTGCAAGGCAGTTATTGAAGGTGGAAAACCAGGTCCAAATGTAGCCATATTAGGAGAGTTGGATGCAATCTCATGTGCTACACATAAGGATGCAGTTGAGACTGGAGCAGTTCATGCATGTGGACATAGTAACCAGATGGGTGGAATGCTAGGAGCAGCTTTGGGACTAGTAAAAAGTGGTGTCTTAAAAGAACTATCTGGTGATGTTTCTATAATAGCAACACCAGCAGAAGAGTTTATAGAGTTAGACTATAGAGCACAGTTAAGAGATCAAGGCAAGCTGACTTATTTTGGTGGTAAGCAAGAACTTATTAAAAAGGGTCACTTTGATTCTGTAGATATGACAATGATGTTTCATTCATTAGATATGGATGGAAAAGATGCTCTAATAGGCCCAGTAAGTAATGGCTTTGTAGGTAAGAAAATTAAATTCATGGGTAAGGAATCTCATGCAGGTTCAGCACCAGAAGATGGAATTAATGCCTTAAATGCTGCAATGTTAGCTATGAATAATATTCATGCTCAAAGAGAAACCTTTAAGGATACTGATAAAGTTAGGGTTCATCCAATAATAACCAAGGGTGGAGATATTGTTAACTCTGTTCCTGACGATGTTCAAATGGAATCATATGTTAGAGCTAGAACAATAGAAGGAATGATTGATTCAAATAAGAAGGTAGATAGAGCTATAAAAGCTGGTGCCATGGCAGTTGGGGCTGATGTTGAGATTACAAACATACCTGGATATCTTCCTATTTTAAAACATTCTTCACTAGATACATTGTTCAAAAACAATTTATTATTCTTAGGTATTCCTGAGGATAAAATAATAGAAGGTGGAGATTTCACAGGATCCTTTGACTTAGGAGACGTATCTCATATAATGCCTACTCTTCATCCAATGATTGGAGGAGTAGTTGGTAGTCTTCATACTCGTCAATTTGAAGTGGTAGATGAATATAAAGCTTATATAATGCCTGCTAAAACAATGGCATTGACTGTTATTGATTTATTATTTAACGATGCAGAAGTAGCACGAGATATATTAGATAACTTTACTCCAGAAATGACTAAAGAAGAATATTTAGAATTCCTGGAAAGTGTAGATAATGTAGATGTGTTTGAATATTAATACCCCTTTTACAATATAAAATAAAATGGCTTATACGATCAATCGTATAAGCCATTTTATTTATCTCATTTTATTTATTACATATGAATTGGTTTATCTATTGCACCAAAAGCTGCTTCTAAGAATATCTCGGAAGTTGTAGGGTGTGGAAGTATAGTTTTTGCCATATCATAAATTGTTCCTTCTAGTTGCATTATAGATGCTGCGTTTGAAATCATATTGCCCGCATCATTTGCAACGATATGTGTACCTACTATTTCACCATATTTGTTGTCTGAGATAATCTTTATAAAACCTACACTATCTCCTTCACTCATAGCTTTACCATTTGCAGCAAGTAAGAATTTACTAGATGTAACATCCATCCCTTTGTCCTTTGCTTGTGATTCTGTTAAGCCTATACTTGCAAGTTCTGGTTGAGTATAGATTAAAAGTGGAACTAAATTATAATCCATGGTGCTATCTTTTCCAGATAGTCTTTCAGCTACCACAATACCTTCAGCTGATGCAACATGGGCTAGGGAATATTTACCATTTACATCTCCTATTGCATATACATTATCTATATTTGTTTTCATAGTTTCGTCTGTCTCTATAAAACCTCTGTCATCTTTTTTAAGGTCCAAAGCCTCTAAACCTTTTATATTTGGCTCTGGAAGCCAAGATATAAGGTATTTGTCACCTTTAAACACTTTTTCCTTGCCTTTTACTTCTACAACAAGTCCATCTTCACTTATGTTTTTAAATTCTGATTTTGTTACAAACTTTACCCCATCTTTTTTTAGTTTTCTTTCTAAGGTTTTAGCTGCTTCTTTTTCTACAAAAGGAAGTACCTTGTCATATTTTTGAACTATAGTAACTCTTGAACCCAATAGGTTAAAGAGATTTGCAAACTCTATACTGTATTGACTTCCACCTATTATAACTAGATCTTTTGGTACTTCTTCTAGGTCAAAAGCAGTTTTACTATATATTATATTGCCTTTTTCATGCATTTCTTTTAAGCCATCTATCTCTGGATAGCCTTCCTTTGCACCTGTAGCTATAACAATATTTTTAGTTTTTAATGTTTTACCATCAACTTCTATAGTAGTTTTATCTTTAACTTTTGCAAAACCTTCTATAAGATCTACTTTATTTTTCTTAAAAAGCATTCTTATTCCATTTACAAGTTTTCCTACAACATCATCTTTTCTTTCTAAAAGAGCTTTCCAGTCTACATGAACCTTATCTTCATCTATTCCTTCTATTGCAAACTCTTTAGCATTTCTAATCTGATCAAGTTTTTTTCCTGTTGTAAGCATTGTTTTAGTTGGTATACAACCCCAGTTTAAACAAACTCCACCAAGATTTCCATCTTCTACTACTGCAACCTTTAAACCAAGCTGCGCAGACTTGATACCAGAGACGTACCCTCCCGGGCCGCCTCCTATTATTATTACATCATATTTTTCCATATTTTAAAAGCTCCTTTTATGATTTTAAAAATAACATTTCAGGATCCATTAATAGTTCTTTTAGTATAACTATAAATCTAGAACCACTAGCTCCATCTATAATTCTATGATCATAAGATAGAGATACTGGAAGAACCTTTCCTACAACTATTTCGTCATTTTCAACTATAGGCTTTTTAACTATTCTACCTAAGCCTAGTATTGCAGACTCTGGATGGTTTATTATAGGAATACCAAAATGTCCTCCTATTGAACCATAATTAGTAACTGTAAATGTTCCACCCTTAAGTTCATCTAAACCTAGTTTGTTTTCTTTTGCTCTTTCACTTAAATCAGCAATTTCTCTTGCTATTTCAACTATACTCTTCTTATCTGCATCTCTTATAACTGGAACCATAAGCCCTCTTTCAGTATCTGTTGCTATTCCAATGTTATAGAAGTTTTTATAAACCATTTCCTGGTTTACTTCATCTAGTGATGCATTAAACTCTCTAAGTTCTTTTATAGCTCTAATACTTGCCTTTATTATAAATGGAAGATAGGTAAGGTTTACGCCCTCTTCTCTTAAAGTATCTTTATATTTTTTTCTAAACTTATCAAGCTCTGTAACATTTATTTCATCCATAACTGTTGTATGAGGTATTGTAAATCTAGCTTCACTCATTTTTTCAGATATAGTCTGTCTTATTCTGCTTAAAGGCACTCTTTCATAGCGTCCATCTTCTTCTCTTTCATCATCAAGTTGTAAAGCTTTTGGATCTTTTCTAGCTGCCTTACTTTCTTGTGATTTTTTAGGAGTTTCTTCTACTTTACTCGTTTCAGAATCTTTAGCCTTTTGAATATCTGCCTTCATTACCCTACCAGCTGGTCCAGTTCCTTCTACAGTATTTATATCTACTCCTAAATCTTTTGCCATAGCCCTAGCTACTGGTGTTGCAAGAGCTTTTTTACCAGTCTTTTTCTTTGTCTCTTTAGAACTAGAGCCTTCATCACTTGGAGGTATTTCGTCAGAAGAAACCTCTACTTCACCTACAACTCCAGCTGTTTCCTCTTCTACTTCTTCTTCCTTTTCATCTAAATCTTGTTCCTTGTCAGCTGGATCTGCTGCGTCAGCTGCTTCTGCCGTTTCTTCACTTCCGTCACCTTCTATATCTAAAACTACAAATGGATTTCCAACATGAAGTATATCTCCTTCTTCACCTAAAAGTTCTAATACTTTTCCCTCTTTAGGTGATGGAATATCTGTAGTTACCTTATCTGTTTCAACTTCTACAATCGAATCGCCTTCACTAATTTCTTGTCCTTTTTCTACTAACCATTTTACTATAGTTCCCTCGTGGATACCCTCTCCGACGTCGGGAAATTTAAAATCAAATCTCATCTTTTATCCTCCTTATATTAAAAAACTAATAATTTACTACTTCTTCTATAGTTTTTGCTATTCTCTCCGGGCTTGGTATATAGTGTTTTTCTCCTTTTGCTAGAGGGAATATAGTGTCAAAACCTGTTACTCTTGTAGGAGGTGCTTCTAAATAAAGAAAGGCATTTTCATTTACAATAGAAGTAATCTCTGCACCTAATCCCAATGTTTTTGGTGCTTCATGAACTACTATAATTCTACCTGTCTTTTTAACTGATTCTATGATAGTTTCCCTATCTATTGGTGAAATAGTCCTTAAATCTATTAATTCAGGATTTATACCTTTTTCTTTTACCATTTTTATAGCTGCTTGTGTGTCTCTTACCATAGCACCCCAAGCTACTATAGTTACGTCTTCTCCTTCTTCTAAAACTCTAGCCTTACCTATAGGAAGTTCATAAGCTTCTTCCGGAACTTCCTGCCTAAAGGCTCTATAAATTCTTTTTGGTTCTAAAAATACTACAGGATCTGGATCTTTAATAGCTGCTATTAAAAGTCCTTTAGCATCATAAGGAGTAGAAGGTATAACTACCTTTAGCCCTGGTATTTGAGCATAAAGTGCTTCAGTACTTTCTGAATGGTGTTCAAGTGCTCTTATTCCTCCACCATAAGGCATCCTTATAACCATAGGCATAGTATATCTGCCACGTGATCTATTTCTCATACGTGATACATGTGATATTACTTGATTAAATCCTGGATATGAAAAGCCCATAAACTGCATTTCAACTACTGGTTTTAATCCTTTTATAGCCATACCTATAGCTGTTCCTATTATTCCAGATTCAGCTAAAGGCGCGTCAAATACTCTTTTTTCTCCAAATTTCTCTTGAAGTCCTACTGTCGCTCTAAATACTCCACCTTCAACACCAACGTCTTCACCGTAAACAACTACAGATTCATCTTCTTTTAATTCATTTTCTAATGCTTGTGTTACTGCTCCTATTAAATTTAATTTGTTAGCCATTATTTTTTACCCCCTTCTAAGAATTCTAGATAATCGTTCATTTGCTCTTCTAGCTGTGGAGGCATAGTTTCGTAGTGGTACTTAAATATATCTTCAACTTTATATTCTTGTTCCTTTTCCATTGTTTCAAATACCTTTGTTACATCATCTTCTAATTCTTTTCTAGTTTCTTCTAACCATTTATCATCAAGTAGTTTCTTTTCTTTTAAATACTTTTCAAATCTTATAAGTGGATCTTTTTTTAACCATGGTTCTACTTCTGAATCTTCCCTATATTTTGTAGGGTCATCTGATGTTGTATGAGCCCCTAATCTATAAGTGTAAGCCTCTATAAGAGTTGGTCCGCCACCATCTCTAGCTTTATCTATTGCTTTTTTAGTCGCATTATACATTGCAAATATATCATTTCCATCAACCTGAATTCCTTCTATTCCGTAAGCTATAGCCTTTTGAGCTAGAGTTTCACTTGCTGTTTGTTTCTTCCTTGGAATAGATATTGCGTATTGGTTGTTTTGGATAATAAATACAACAGGTGCATTAAAAGCTCCTGCAAAGTTTAAACCTTCATGAAAATCTCCGTGAGAAGTTCCACCGTCACCTACATAGGCTACAGCCACATCGTCTTCACCTTTTATTTGGCTTGCCATACCAATACCTGCAGCATGTGAATATTGTGACGCTATAGGAATTGAAATTGGAAGCATATTTATATCTTCTGGAAAGTGACTTCCCCACTCATTTCCATACCAATATAGATAGATACTCTTTAAAGGAACACCTTTTACTAGCCATGCACCAAGTTCTCTAAATGCCGGTACTAGAAAGTCCTTTTCTTCCATAGCATATGCACTAGCTACTTGTGTTGCTTCTTGCCCAGTATTTGGTGCATAGGTAAGCATTCTACCTTGTCTTTGATATGATACTGCCTTTTCATCTATAACTCTTGTATATAGCATTGTCTTGTATAGATAAATTAATTCATCATCTTTCAGATTTGGAAGATCTTTTTTGTTCTTAACCTTTCCAGATTCATCCATTACCTGATACATTTTTCCTTCTAATGGATTATAGTCTTTAAACTCCATTAAATTACCTCCTTATATTTCTTATATATATATTTTATATTAATCATTAATAATCATTCTCACCACACTATATATATATACATATTCTTACCCTTTTAAACATTTCATATAAATATTTGTTTTTTATTGTAAAATGAATCTTTTTTTCATTCTTGGGTAAACCAATTTTGAGGAGTGATATTATGGATAAGAACTATTCTAAACCTGATAAGGAGACTATAAGGAATAGATTAAATGATATAGAATATAAGGTTACTCAAGAGTCTGGAACAGAAAGACCTTTTACTCATGAATATAACGAAGTCTATGAAGATGGAATATATGTAGATATAGTGTCTGGCGAACCTCTTTTCTCTTCAAAAGACAAATACGATGCTGGATGTGGCTGGCCAAGCTTTACTAGGCCTATTGAAAAAAACATTGAAGAAAAAAAGGATAATTCCTTAGGAATGACAAGGACTGAAGTAAGAAGTAAGCATGGTGATTCCCATTTAGGTCATGTTTTCCCGGATGGTCCGAAAGAAGAAGGCGGAATGAGATATTGTATAAATGGAGCGGCTCTTCGATTTATTAAAAAAGAAGATTTAGAAAAAGAAGGATATGGAGAATATTTAAAATTATTCAAATAAAAAAAGTTTAAATAAGAGATATCTCTTATTTAAACTTTTTTCTTATTATATTACTAAGTAAATCTACTATTATTATAAGTATTGATGTACCAAGTAAAAGAATACCTACCTTTTCCCAGTTTCTCCATGCTACTTGGTGAAGTGTTATAAGCTGTAAAAAACTCTCCCCTATACCTTCAAATAACTCTTCATTTCTAGTAACTCCTAATATCACACAAGAATAACACATTTTAAACACATTGTTTTGACATTTCTTAGATATATTATATATAGAGAAGACTATAATTTATATATTTAAAATAGGGTAATAAATTAATATGAATATGTTTAAGGAGGAAAAGAATATGAACTATGATGATAATGATATGGAAAAAGATTTAAATAATGAAAATGAAGAAAGTCAAAATGATGGAAAAAAACAATCTTATGCTTCTATTCCAGAAGATATATATATTGAAAGAAAGGAAAAAAAGCCTCCTAAAAAGAAGAGTTTTAGAGGAAGTCTTTTCTCTTATATAGCTTTGGCATTAGTCGCATCTATGATAGGAGGTTTTTCCGCAAGCTATATAAGCCCTAGGCTAGTTGAAAATATAGGTAAAGAAACTGCAACTTATAGCGCAGATCCTATAACAATAAATACAAATGATTCTATCGATACAGTTACTGCTGTAGTAAAAAAGAGTATGAAATCTGTAGTTGGAATTACAACTCTTGAAACTGTAGACGATTTCTTTGGTGAACAGGATCGTGGGGGATTAGGCTCTGGAGTTATAGTAGATTCTGATGGCTATATACTTACAAACTCTCATGTGGTTGCCGATGGAAATGCTAAGGAAATAAAGGTTTTATTTGAAAATGGAGACCAAGTAAATGCTAAACTTTTATGGACCGATTCAACTCTTGATTTAGCTGTTGTAAAGGTAGATATAAAGGGTCTACCTGCTATGGAACTTGGGGACTCGGATGATCTTGAAGTAGGAGAACTTGCAATAGCTATAGGAAACCCTTTAGGTCTTGAATTTCAAAGAACTGTAACTTCTGGAATAATTTCTGGGCTTAATAGAACCATAGCAATAGATAGAAATACTGTAATGGATAACTTGATCCAAACAGACGCTTCAATAAATCCAGGAAACAGTGGTGGCCCACTTCTTAATTCACAAGGTCAAGTAGTAGGCATAAATACAGCTAAAATTAAATCTGGAGAAGGTCTAGGGTTTTCAATCCCTATTAATTCTACAAAGGGAATCATAGATGAAGTAATCCAAAAAGGTAGCTTTGAAACTGTTCAATTAGGTATAAAAGGTCTTGATATACAAGAGTATCAATCTAGACTTGGAGTAGATTTAGATTTAGAAAAAGGAGTTATCATTCTTGAGGTTATAGCTGGTAGCCCTGCTGATAAGGCTGGACTTATGAATGGCGATATTCTTTTAAAGATTGATAAAGCTGATATAGAATCTATGCAATCTCTTAAAAAACTATTATATGACTACACTAAAGATGATAAGGTCACACTTAAGACACTTAGAAATAATGAAGAAAAGAAGATAGATGTATCATTTTAAATAGATAAGGAAAAACTCTTAAAATTTTAAGAGTTTTTTTATACCTTTTGATATAATAGGTCATAGGGAGGAAATTTATGAAGACAATATACTTAGTTGAAGATGATAAAAATTTAAATTTGATACTTTCTTCTTATTTAGAAAGAGAATCTTTTTCTGTAAAATCATTTTTAAATGGTTTGGATGCTAAAAAAAACATAGCAAATTCACCTGATTTATGGATACTTGATATAATGCTTCCAGATATAGATGGCTACAAACTTATAAAGGAAATCAAGGCCACTACACCACATATACCTATTATATTTATATCTGCAAGGGATGCAGATATTGATAGGGTGATTGGTCTTGAACTTGGTTGTGACGATTATTTGCCAAAACCTTTTTTACCTCGTGAACTTGTTATTAGGGCAAAAAATGTATTGGCTAGATATAAAAAGGATGAAAAAACTGAATATAGGGTTGATCCATACACTATAAATACAAAAAGTAGGACAGTAAATGAAGGTAAAAAGGAAATAAAACTTACTTCCAAAGAATATAGCCTACTTATATATTTAGTTGAAAATCTAGGTCTTGCACTATCTCGTGAACAAATTTTAGAGGAAGTTTGGGAAGAAGATTATTTTGGTTCAGATAGGGTTGTAGATGATTTAGTTAGAAGACTTAGAAATAAGATGAAAGATTTAAATATTGAAACTCTTTATGCCTACGGTTATAGGATGGTTAGTGATGAAGAATAAATCTCTTTCTATGCAAATTTGGATTGTTTTTGCATCAATTACATTTTTTATAGCAATAGTTTTACTCTTTATAATACCAAGTAGTCTTAGAAGTTTTTTTACCGAAGAAACCTACTCTACTTTGAAGTCTGCACAAAATATAATCTTAAGTGGTTATTCTATAGAAGATTTTAGTAATACACAACTAGATACTTCTTCTTATGATGATATTAGAATGGTAAAACATATGATTATTTACGATAATAATAATATAGGACTCCAAAATCCAATACCTAGAGAATTTTTAGATAAGATAAAAGAAAATATTGATACTCAAAAAGGAAAGATACAAAAATATAAATTTTCTTTAGGTGATGAAACTATATTTTATATTATTAATCAGGGAGAGTCAGTAGATAACTATAATTATCTAATCTCTTATATAGGTGATTCATATAGGAACGACCTAGTCTATACACTCTTTAATAAACTTATCAGAATAATGATACCGATCCTCATACTAAGCTGGATACCTGCACTACTACTTGCAAAATATTTATCTAGGCCTATAGTAGAATTAGAGAAAAAGGTAGAAAAGCTCTCCAATAGAGATTGGAAGGAAGCTATGCAGTTAGATAGAAATGATGAAATAGGTAAACTTGGAAGTTCTCTTGAAAACCTTAGAACTCAGTTAATAAGACAAGACCAACTTGAAAGAGGTTTTTTACAAAATATATCACATGATTTAAAAACACCAGTTATGGTTATTAGGAGTTTCTTACAAGCTATAAAAGATGGAATCTTTCCAAAGGGTGATTTAGACTCTTCCTTAGACCTTATAGACGAAGAAGCCGAAAGATTAGAGAAGAAAATAAAAGATTTATTATACTTTTCTAAGTTAGAATATTTCCGATACGAAAAAAACAACTTCCAGAAACTTTCTTTAGACAAACTCCTAGAAGATACTGTCCATAAATTCAAGTTTAATAAGGATATAAACTTTAAATTAGACCTAGAAAAGATTAATATATTTGGTGATAGTGAAAAATGGAGCGTAGCTATTGAAAACATCTTGGATAACGCTTTAAGATATGCAGATAAAGAAATCTTTTTAGAATTGAAAAGAAAAGAAGATAAAATAATATTGAATATAGGTAATGATGGTCCAAAGATTGAAAAAGATGTTTTAAAAAATCTATTTAAAGAATATAACAAGGGACAAAAAGGTGAATTTGGACTAGGTCTGGCTATAGTCGAAAAGATTCTTAAGTTTCATGGTGCGAAAATATATGCTAAAAATAGTGACAAGTGGGTAATATTTACAATAGAAATAAATGATGAGGTGAGATAATGGAAAAGTTAGGAGTAAAAGTAGAATATATATTTCATAGTGGATTTACTGTGGAAACTAAAAATCACTTTTTAGTCTTTGACTATTATAAGGGTGATCTTAATATAAAGGATAAAAAAACATATATATTTTCAACCCATAGTCATGAAGACCATTTTAATCCTGCTATATTAGACTTAGATGGTGATATTAAATATATATTTAGTGATGATATAGAAATACAGTCTCAAAGAGATATTACCTTTATGAGAGCTTATAAGAGTATCTTTCTTGATGATTTACAAATAAAAACTTATAGCTCAACAGACCTTGGAGTATCTTTCTTTGTAAAGGTAGATGGTATAAATATATTCTTTGCTGGCGATTTAAACTGGTGGGCTTGGGATAATGATACTCCAAAGGAAAAGGAATCTATGGAATATCTATTTAAAAAGAAAATAGGAAGAATGGAAGAAGAAAAAGTTGATATAGCATTTTTCCCAGTTGATCCAAGACTTGAAGATAATTATTATATGGGTGGACAATATTTTATAGATAAATTAAAACCAAAATACTTCTTCCCAATGCACTTTGGGGATAACCATAGCAAGAACGAAAAGTTTATCCACAAAATGGAAGATAGTAACACACATATTGTGAATATTGAGCATAGAAACCAAGTTTTTGAATTATAAATATAAAATGATAAAGCTCCTACTCATATGAGTAGGAGCTTTATCATTTAATAATTGTTTTTATATTCCATTGACACATTTTCTTTATTATTATATAAAACAATCCCTATGGTAATAAGTATAAGTATTTCTGTTATAGGCACAGTAATCCATATTCCTATAGAACCTAAAACTATTGTAAATAACTTTAAACCAACTAAATTAAATATTACTCCTCTTAATATTGAAATAAAGGTTGCGTATCTTGAAATCTCTATAGATTGTAAATAACCATTTGCTACAATGTTTATACCAGCTAATGGAAATGATAAAAAATAAATTCTAATACCTAATTTAGTTATATCTACTATTTTACCTTTCTCATTAGTGAACAGGCTTATTAAAAACTCTGGAAACAATTCTCCTATTAATAAAGATATAATCCCTAAAATAAAAGCTATTTTTATAGATTTATTTCGAATTTTTGCAACTTCTTCTATATCACCTAATCCATAATTAAGACTTAAGAGAGGTTGCGCCCCTTGAGATATTCCATTAAATATTGCAACAATCATAAGAGAAATATTTGCAATTATCGTATAAGAAGAAACACCGATATATCCTAAAGTCTGAATTAATTCTTTATTAAATATGTAAATTAAAATTCCAGAAGATAGTTCAACTATAAAACTTGGAAATCCTATCTTTAAGATTCTTATAGTGGAGTTTTTATTTATTTTTATAGAATTTAACCTATAAGTACAATTCTTCCCAAAAATATGTTTTAATAAAATTGATAAGGATACCAATGAAGATATTACTGTGGCAATTGCTGCCCCTCTCATCCCCATTTTAAATGGAAATATAAGTATATAATCTAAAATAATATTTAAAAATCCCCCTAATGTCATTGCAATCATTGATAATCTAGGATTATTATCATTTCTTACTACTACCGATAAATTGTATACCATAATAAATGACCATGAAAATGGAATTACTATCCTTAAATATTCTTCTGCTAAGAGTTTGTTTTCACCACCTGCTCCTAAAAACAAAATAATATTATCAGAAAATATATATCCAAATATAGATATTAATAGGCCAATTGTAATCCCTAAAACTATAGAATGATTAAAAGCTATGCAAGCTAATTTATTATTATCTTTTCCAACATTTATAGAAATTAATATTGAACTACCTACACCAATCAAAAGCCCTATTCCAAAAAGAAGATTATAGATAGGAATACTTACATTTAAAGCAGCTAAACCTACCTTCCCTAATGCTTGACCTACAAAGATAGTGTCAAATAATACATATATAGAAAACATTAGCATTCCTAGTATACTTGTAATTATATATTTATAAAAAACTTTATTGAAGGTTTTCTTATTTTTTATATTCATTTTCATTCCTTTTAACAAAATTATTCTTAAGCAATTTTAAATTATTTATAATCTTTTAAATACCACTCTAGTGACCAGTCAAGATGATCCCTTAAAGCTATACTTAATTCATCTACATTTCCTTCTTTAATTAAATTTAATATATTAATGTGTTGTGCAATGCTTTCCTTACTAGATTCCATGTTAAAATACAATACAAATTGGTATAATTTCACCATCAAATTGATACTTTCAAACAAGGTTTTAACATATTCATTTTTGCATCTACCAATTATTAGATTATGAACTTTCATATCAATCTCTGCAAATTCCTTTTCTACTACTATCCCTTTTTTAAACCTTTCTTTTATATCTAAATATTCATCTAATAATTCCTCTACTTCCAATTTGCTTATATTAAGTATTGAAGTTTTTATAGCTATAGTTTCCAAACACTTTCTTACTTCAAATATATCTTTCATCTCTCTAAATGATATAATCTTTACAATTGTTCCAATACCATTTTTAGTTTCTACTATACCTTCACTCTCTAACATTCTAATTGATTCTCTAACAGGTGTCCTACTCATACCTAACTCTTTTGCTATAGAAGTTTCATTGATAAGCTCCCCAGGTTTTATAATATTATTAAGTATCTTGTCACGAATTCTTTCATAAGATTTTTGGGTTAAATTTACCTTTGTATTTTTTATAATAATAATATCACCCTCTTTATTTAAATTTGAAAAAATCATTATATTTTATCCCTACTTATATTATAAACTTGATAATATTTAAGGGCTATACTCTAGGCTCTAGTATAGCCCCTTTGAAATATTATAGTAATTCCAATCTATTGTCTGTCTTAACATGATCAATTAAAGCATCCGAAACATAAATATATTCTAGTTCTAAAGTATTTTTTATTCTTACAATTTTTAAATTATCTTTATCTGCATCTCTTAAAACTTTTATAGCAACTATTAAAGCTTCTTTTTCGTCCTGAGCTATTAAAGGTATTTTACAATCATCTATGCATTTTGTTGCTATTCCATTTGCATATATGGATTCATAATCTAATTTTTGAAAAAGTTTGTTAGTAATAACATCAAAAATGCCTAATCCAATAGCATTCCCATGTGACTCTTCAGATACATCTAGTAATATCATTCTATTTATCTTAGGAACATCTAAAACAAAATCATTTAATATATAACTTTTTCCTAAAATATTAGGATCATATCCTGCACCAGAAATGTTTTTACCTACTTCCTCTACTATTAAAACATCGATTTCAGGAATCATAAGTAATGGCATATTTTCTTTGGATAGTTTTACTAATTCTATCTCTCTTGATATAAGTTCATTAGATGGTATGAGTTCAACTCTTTCAGTCTCATCATAAGCATTTTCTAAGATAGCTACCCCAAATCCTACATTAACCTTTTCCATTATAATGGTAGATGCCTCTTTTATAATCTTCCCAAATTTATCAAAATCTTCTTCATGCATTGAGGAACATCCAATGTGATTGCCAAGACCTATAACCAACATTTTACAAATTCCACTTTGTATATCTGCTACAAAGTCTGTATGAAGCTTTATTCTATTTATAGGCACTACTACATCTGCTTGCCAGGCAATTTTGTCAAAGTATATATCATTTCCATTCTTAGTTTTACCAATTTTAATTACATCTGTTTTAGTTATCACAGGAACTTCCATAGGAGTATAAGAGGCTATAAGAAAGGAAATTACACATAAAGGGGGAAAAGAAATGAAATTAACACAAATTCAAGAAGATATGTTAAATGGTAAATATGGAAAAGGAACAGCTTTAGCTATGAAAATTCAAGTAGCTATAGGAGAATCATTTGATGCACCTAGGATGGTACCAATAACAAGGGCCCATGTGGCACTTAGCAATCAAGAAGCAGATTTATGGTTTGCAGAGAGATTATTAAATGCAGGTGCAAAATGTAGGGTGGCACCTACTGTTAATCCAGGATTTTGCTTATCATTTTTTAAGGAAAAAGATATGGTAGCAAAAGAATATGCTGATTTAATGCAAAGAACACATAACGCATATAAAGCTTTAGGTGCAGTTTTAAGTTATAACTGTACTCCTTATATAGATACTAATGTACCAAACTTTGGTGAAGTGGTAGCATTTTCTGAATCTAGTGCTACTCCTTATGTAAATGCAGTTTGGGGCGCTAGAAGCAACAGAGAAGGTGCAAATAGTGCACTTTGTGCAGCAATTACAGGATTTGTACCAGAATATGGACTCCTTCTTGATGAAAATAGAAAGGCAGATATATTAGTAGAGGTAGAAGCAGATATAAATTCAGATTTTGATTATCATATTCTAGGTATGCTAGGAAAGAAAATCGGAAATGGAATCCCTGTATTTACAGGTCTACCAAAACATATTTCAAAAGAAGCTTTACGTAATTTATGCGCACAATTAAATACATCAGGTGCATATTCAATGTTTCATGTAGTAGGTTTTACCCCTGAGGCTCCAACACTTGAGGCTGCATTAGGTGGAAAGGAAGCAAAGAGAAAAGTTGTTATAACTAATGAAGATATGAAAAATATATTAAAGGAAATTTCATTAGAAGGAAATAGGCAAATAGATTTCGCTATGTTTGGATGCCCTCACTTTACATTAGAGGAAGCAAAATATATTGCGGATAAAATCGAAGGTAAAAAACTTAAAAAAGAAATGTGGATACTCATATCAAGCCATGTAAAGGAAATGGCTGAAAGAATGGGAATAGATGAAATAATTAGGAAGGCAGGAGGATTTATAGTTCCAGATACTTGTCCAGATCAACCATGTTGGAGACATTTAAAAGGGAAAATAGGTATAACTGAATCACCAAAATGTGCATATTATCCTCAAAGAAGAGGTATAAACTTTGTCATTAGAGACTTAGATACTTGTATAGATGCAGCATTAACAGGGGAGGTAAAATAAATGGATAGGAAAAAAAGATTTAAGTGTCATAAGATTTCAGAAGGGGTTGCAGAAGGTGAAGGAATAATATCTGAAGATGATATCATGTTTTATTTAATTGAACCTGAAACAGGTAAAGTTATAGAACCAGCTCACGACCTAGAAGGAAAAGAAATTGCTAATAAAGTTTTAATATTCCCAAGTGGAAAAGGTAGTTCAGTAGTTCAAGCAGATGGTCTATATCAATTAAATTCCAAAGGAAATGCTCCTAAGGCAATGATTATTCAACATCCTGAAACAGTTTTAGTTTCAAGTGCCATAATAATGGAAGTTCCTATGGTAGACAAAGTGGAAGAAGAGTTTTATAAAACAGTTAAAGATGGAGATAGGATTAAAGTAGATGCAGATAATGGTTATATTGAAATATTATAAGAAGAAATATAATATTTCTTGGGATATTAATACTATAAAATAAGGGGTGGTTTTGTGAAGTTAACTAGTCATGAACAAGATATGTTAGATGGTAAATATGGTAAAGGTGTTGCTATGGCAATGGAAATACAAGTAGCATTAGGTGAGACTTTTGATGCTGATGTAATGGTTCCTATAACTAGAGCACATGTAGCCTTAAGTGCGCAGGATGCAGATCTATGGTTTGCAGAAAAGATGCTTGAAGGAGACGCTTTTTGTAAAATATCGCCAACAGTAAATCCAAGTATTGATTTAGACTATTTAAATGTACATCTACAC
>NZ_JBQDAA010000013.1:0-25004 GCF_052089545.1 Tissierella sp.
TTATCTTACATATAGCACCAGGGGAATATTTAAATGTTATGAAATAAAAGTTTCAAAAGCTGATTTTTATAGTAATAATAAGCTTTCTTTCCTAGGAGATTATAATTACTATGTTATGCCTATAGAATTGTATGAAGAAGTTAAAGAAGATATAGATAGTCATATAGGGGTGTTTGCTTTTGATGGAAACTTGTTGTCATCTGTAAAAAGAGCTAAAAAGCAAGAACTTGGGGCTTGTAAAGAGGTATTAAAAGACTCAATGATTAGGTCTTTGTATAGGGAAAGTGAAAAGGTAATAAGTAACGAGGATACTTTAGAAATAGAAAAAATTAGAAAAGAATTAAATAGATATAAGAAAAAAGCCCATCAAAATTATAAGGATCATATGGATTTAAGAAAAAGCCTCTATAAAAAATATGGTCAGACTTGGAAAGAAGGATTATAAATATAGGAATGATATTTACTGAAGAAGTTTTATAAAAGGAGATGGGAAGTATGAAGGATAGATCAATTTTTGGTATTATACTTGTTTTATTAGGGATTGGATTTTTATTGGAACAATTTGATATTATATCTTTTAACAATATAATTAGTAGCTATTGGCCAATTATATTAATAGTTATAGGTGTAGTGGGTTTATTGAAAAAAGGTTCTTCAAAGATAGGAAATGCAATTTTACTTATACTAGGTATTCTTTTTCAAGTTAGAAACTTGGGATTAATAGATATCAATCTATTTAAACTGTTTTGGCCTATTATTCTAATAATTATTGGGGTCAATATTATATTTTCTAAGAATAAAGTATCTAACAATGAAGATTTTCGTGATAGTTCAGATGGGATGAGTGCAAGAGTAAGTTTAGAAGATAGGATAGATGAATTTGTAATATTGTCTGGAATGGAAATAAATATTGGATCTCAAGAATTTAAAGGTGGTAAAATAACGGCAATAATGGGTGGTGTGGAACTAGACCTAAGGGACGCAAAACTACACAATAATAAAGCTACAATAAATATAAATACAGTTATGGGTGGTGCAGAGATACATATACCTGAAACTTGGAAAGTAGAGCATAGTGGGACTCCTATACTTGGAGGATTTAGCAGTAAAAAAAGAGTTAAGATAGATTCAAACTCTCCTGTGCTAAAGATTAATTATACTTTGATAATGGGTGGTATTGAGGTAAAATAAGATAAGTACGATAAACTAATACATTAAATAGACCTCTTCTAAAAGGACTTCGTCCTTTTAGAAGAGGTCTATTTTTCATTATCCAGATTATAAGGTTAAATTCATTGACGAAAATCCCATGCTACTATTTATTTCTTATCTATAACTTTATTTCCTTTAAAATAAACAGATTTTATTTCTGAAGGATCTGTTATTTCTAGACCAGGAACCCTAGTTGAGACTATAAAATTTGCATATTTTCCTTTTTCAAGACTTCCATATAGATGATCTTTTCCAAGAACTTTAGCAGCATTTAAGGTTATCAACTTAAGAATATCATTTTCATCTAAACCAGCACAGGATAAAAGTTTCATACTAGGATTTGAAATTAACATTAGACTTTCAGGGCCGCGTTCCTTAGTATCATTGAAAGGTAACCAATATACCCCTGGGAAAGCTGGTAAATAACTGTCAGTTGATATGGCAAGAGGTATATCTTCACTTACAATTAATGCAATCTCTTCTGGCGAATTAGGCCTAAGATGAGTTCCACCAAGAGGGGTGGCAACTATCATTTTACCTTGGTCTTTTACTCTTTTTATTTGATCTCTATTTATACCATGTGCATGATGAATTATATCTAAATCTGATTCTAGGGCCATATCTATAGCTTTTTTTCCAGCTATATGTGCGCCAATTTTCTTACCTTTACTATGATATAAATCTACTATTTGCTTTAATTCTTCTAAACTGTAAATTATTTCACCAGACCTTGGAACGTCTTCTCCTTTAAAGTTTGCAGGTGTTGCATTTAAAAAGATATTTTCACCAGGGTATTCATTATTTTTTATTATTTTATTTAATATATTTTCATTTAACAAATCATCTCTATTTACAGGTGTGGAACCTGTCACAGATGTAAAATGGGCTAAATCTGGAAGGCCTATGGATATACTGGTAGCTGCAAATACTATATCCATAGGAAGATTATTTATAGATTTTTTATAATCAGAAATAGTTAAATTACACCTAGGATGACCACAAATCTGTTCACCTAAAGCTGTAATACCACAAGATAAAGCATGGAAAAGAACTGCTTTTCCCGCCATTAAATGTGAGTGTTTAGTTGCATTTGGATAAAGTAGGCTAGTTGCAAACTCTAATAAATGTGTATGACAATCTATTAAGGAAGGTGTAATAATATTGTTTCCAAAATCAAATACTTCATATTTGTCGTATTTATTTTTTATATTATCCCAAAAATCTATATCTTTAATTTTTTCATCTTCTATTACCATAGCTCCGTTTAGAAGGCTACCTTTTGAACTCACAGTAACAATTTTTTCTGATTTAACTATATATTTATTCATTAGATATCATCCTCCTAAATCACGAACGGTGTAATAAAATAAGCTATTAAAAAAGCTGTTATAATTCTAATTATAGATCCTAACATACTTGAAATGATTATTTCCCTTTCATTTAAGTCTGAGACCCTTGCCCATGTTACAGGTACTTGACCTATAATTACTGATAAGGGAAAACCGGAACAAGCTACAACAAATGAACCAACAATAAGTTTAGGATTTATTTTTGTAGTTATTTCAGTAAGTTGAGCTACTGCTAGTGTAGGACTTGCTAGTATTGACATTATTCCAGTAGATGGTTCAATACTTAGAAATTGTAAAAATGATGCAAGACCTGTTTCGATATATTGCCATATGCCTGCAAACTCTAATACTCCTATAATTGTAAACACTGCTGCTACAGCTGGTATTATAACTAAGAATAAAAGTTCGGCACCTTCTCTAGCAGAATCAAATATAGTTTGCAAATAAGATGTTTGTGGAGTAAATCTAGGAAGTTCCTCTATATAAACTTCCTTTGTATCCCTATAACATGTTTTAGATAATATAAAAGGAACCACTATTAGTGGAACAAATATAGCTAAAATAATTATAGGTAAGGGCTTGATCCCAAACTTGTTTAAAGCAATAAGCCCAATCACAAATGTAACAAATGATTGAGGTGATTGAATCATAG
This sequence comes from Tissierella sp., assembly GCF_052089545.1. Classification (GTDB taxonomy): domain Bacteria; phylum Bacillota; class Clostridia; order Tissierellales; family Tissierellaceae; genus Tissierella_A. Next base: position 3,214 of record NZ_JBQDAA010000013.1, read on the forward strand.
TAGATATTGCTATTTTTTGTTCAGATTTAGTAGCCTTTGCCTTTACTAGGACTGGAGCAGCAATTTTCCCTGCAGCGTTAATATCTCCTAGTATATTATAAATACTAGGTATAACTACAGAAGGATTGATCTTTAAAACTTTCATAATAGGTAAAAACATTCTGATTAAACCATCAGTAAAACCTAACCTTTCAAGAACTTTACCTACTATAACACTTACTATTATAGCTATACCAACCTCACTAGTTAAAAATATATCTATAACAATAGGGGAGACTTGATCAATTATTGTCTCGAAAAGGTTTGATAGTGCACTAGGTTTAAAAAGTAGGACCAGTAAGGATATTATAACTAAAGAGATTCCTATTTTTTCATCCTTATTCCAACGATTCCTTTCTTCAGATAGTATCAATTTTTTATCTTTCATAACGTCACTCCTCTCAAGAATTCTATATACAATTATCATATGTATTTTTAGGCTTTAAGTGAGAGTCTACTGAAAGTATTATAGATAAATGTTATTGTATTTGGACTATAGGATAATTGCATAGGAGTAATTTTTAATATATAATTGTAGGAACCATATGAGATAAGGAATTTGATTATTAATAAAGATAGATCTTTAAATTCTGTCTTTAGAAAGGACTGATCTATTATTTTTAATAGGAAAAAACTATTAGATTATATTATAAAACCTTTTTTTGCAATATTGTCTATAGCAGGAATACTTCTAGGAATTCAATACGAATACATATACTTTCTTATATCTTTAATTGGACTAGTAGCTTTAGTATATATAGATATATGGGAGAAAAAGGAACTAGTAAGAATTTCAAAAGAAAAACTTAGAGAAAAATGGGGAAAGGAACATAATGAAAAAAGAGACTTTTCTTCTATCAGAAAGATATATGACTTTTTAAAAAACAAAGAAAATATAGATTTTGTTATAGATGATATAACGTGGAGAGACTTAAACATGGATTTAGTTTTTTCAAAAGTAGATCACACTAAGTCTTTACCTGGGGTACAGTGCTTCTACGATCTACTTAGAAAGCCATTATTTGATGAAAAAGAATTGAAAGAAAGAAATAGTGTTATAAATTCACTTCTATATGAAAAAGAGATAGTAAATGAGATCCAATACCCCCTTTCTCTTCTAGGTAAAAAAGACTGTAAAGAGATTTTCAAGTATTTTGAAAATGGAATGAATATAGATACAAAATACTTAAGCTTATATAGAATAATGTCAGTACTCCCAATTATAGGAGCGACTTTTTTTCTTATAAATAGTCAATTAGCTTTGATAACACTTTTCACATCTATAATTATAAATGCTATTATATATCAGAGAAATAAAAATAAGGTTTATAGAGAAATTGCAATATTTAAATATACAGGAGCTTTAATAAAAACGGCTAAAGATATAGTCAAGGTAGATACCGATGGGCTAGATATTGAAAAGGAAGAATTAAAAGGATTAATTAAAAGTACAAAAAAGATTTATAAAAACATTTCATCACTTATTATTAGTGAGGAAAACATGCCACAACTTTTTCAAATTTTGTATGACTATATAAATATGCTAATACTTAGGGAAACTATTACTTTTTATAAAACAGTAAAGCAAATGGACAAACAAAAGGAAGATATATTGAAGATATATATAAGAATAGGTAAGTTGGATTCATATATAGCAATAGCTTCTTATAAAGATGGATTAGACTTTTTTACGGAGCCTGAATTAATAGATGATAAAGGGTTTTTTATAGAAGTAGAAGAACTATACCATCCACTTTTAGAAAAACCTGTACCATATTCTTTTAAATTAGACAATATTGGAGCCTTAGTTACTGGATCAAATGCTTCTGGAAAATCAACTTATTTAAGAACTATAGGAATAAACACCTTATTTGCACAGACATTTTATATTGCACTTGCTAAGAAATATTGTGCTAATTATTATCGACTATTAACTTCAATAGGAACAACAGATAGTATAGAAGAAGGTGACAGTTACTTTATGTCAGAAGCTAAATCTCTCAAGCGAATAGTAGATAGTTTAGATGATAAGTTGCCAGTTCTTTGTATTTTGGATGAAATATTTAGAGGTACAAATACGGCTGAAAGAATAAGTGCAGCTAGGGAAGTTTTAGACTATATGATAGATAGAAATACTTTAGTAGTAGCTGCAACTCGTGATATAGAGCTAACAACTATGGTAAATAAAAGCTTCCACAATTATCATTTTAAAGAATCTATTGAAGAAAATGATATCACATTTGATTATCTTTTAAGACATGGTCCGGCTACTAGTAGAAATGCAATTGCTATTTTAAGATATCTTGGATATCCAAAGATGATCTATGAAAAGGCAGATAAAAGAGTAGAGGAATATGAAGAAAAGGGCTCTTTTTATTGACTTTGATTTTTAAAAAGAGTATACTTAAATTATTAAGAATAGCTGGCGATGGAGTTCGCCCTTAACCGCATAAAGCTAATGACTCCTACAAGAATGCAGATATATCTGTATTTTTGTAGGAGTTTTTTATTTGAGAAGGAGATGTATAAAAATGGCATTTAGTTTGGGAATTATTATAATATTAGGGCTTATATTTAATAAATTATTTGAAAAAATTAAGCTTCCAGGACTATTGGGATTACTTATACTTGGAATTTTGATGGGGCCATATGGAATGGATTTATTGGGAGAAGATATGTTAAGTGCTTCGGGGGACTTAAGAAAGATAGCTTTAATAGTTATACTTTTAAGGGCTGGACTTGGAATAAGAAGAGAGGATTTAAAGAAAAATGGCATTAGTGCTTTTAAGATGAGTTTTATACCAGGCGTAATAGAAGGCTTTACTATAGCTTTTATATCAATTAAATTATTAGGATTCACCTTTATACAAGGCGGAATACTTGGTTTTATAATAGCAGCAGTTTCCCCAGCTGTAGTAGTTCCATCTATGTTAAAGATGATAAATAAGGGTCTTGGAAAAGAAAAAGGTGTTCCAACTTTAATAGTGGCAGGCGCATCTATAGATGATGTATTTGCTATAACTATATTTGGTGTGTTTTTAAGCCTTTATAGTGGAGAAAGATTATTAGAAAAGTAAGTTTTAAGGTAAATAGCTCCTATAAGAAAGTTTTCTTATAGGAGCTATTTACTATCTATTCCAAATTTATTCTTATAAAAATGTATGGCAAGTTGAGTCCTATCTCTAAGACAAAGTTTATTTAACATAGTTGATATGTAGTTTCTAACAGTTCCTTCACTTAAGAAAAGTTTATTTGCTATTTCTTTATTGTTTAGTCCATCTGCTATTAAAAGTAAAATATCAAACTCTCTTTGAGATAGATCTATATCTATATTCTTATTTTCACTAGGGTTTTGTTGAATGGTGGATACTATTTTTGAATCAAAAACTAGATTACCAGAATGAACTGCATTTATAGCAGGTATAATACCTTTTATATTTTGCTTTAGTATATAGCCCTTACAACCTAGATTAAGGGCTGAAGATATGTATTCATCATCTTGAAATGTAGTTATAAGTAATATTTTAGCTTTAGAGTCTATTTTAAGAATCTTTTTAGTAGCCTCTATTCCATTTAAACCTTCCATCCTTATATCCATAAGTATTAGGTCAGGTCTGTGTTTTTTAAACAAGCTAATAGCTTCAAATCCATCATATCCTACAGCTAAAACTTCTATTTTATTTGATTGTACAATAGTCTTTAAAGAATTTACTACTAGATAGTCATCGTCTACTATTATTATTTTCATGAGGATCATCCTTTCATTAAAGTTATGTAGATTTTAAAACCTTTATCAAATCCATAGTTTAAAAATCCATCATACTTTCTAGCTATTTCATCCATCGATAATAAGCCTATTCCTTTATTAGATATACTTTCAAGTTGACTAAATTTACTGCCATTATCTTTTATTATGATCGTATAAAACTTAGCTTGTGTTAAAAGACTTATATGTAGTTTTGTAGCATTTGAATGTTTAAGACAATTTGTGATAGATTCTCTTATAATAGACAATATATCAAACTTGAAATCATAGGTGAGTGGACCTTCTAACTTATATATAAGATCTATATCTAAGGAATTTACTTCATCACAAATATCTTTAATTCTTCTTTTCAAATCAAGAGACTCATTATATAAATTATGAATACTATCTCTAATATCACTCATACCACTACTTAAAGTATTTTGAAGAGTATCTAAGCCTTGGAGACTAGTATGGTTAGAAGTAGAAATTTTCAAAGCTTCTACTTGCAAAATGCTACTGCTTATAGAGTGACCTATGGAATCGTGGATTTCTCTCGCTATTCTATTTCGTTCAGTAAGAACTGCTATATGAATATTCTTTTCCTTATCTACATTAAGCTGTTCGGTATATTTTTTTAAATAAATAGCATCTTCCTTTAATTCATCTCTTATTACCTTATTTTCATTGAAAAAAACATTAAAATTTTCTGTCATAAAAGAAAAATAGGTTGAAATTAGGGATATACATAAATTTACTATAGAAAAATTTATATAAGTTAAGCTTAGCCCTAAAAAAGAATATATTCTAAAGTCTAAATATCCATTATAAAGGATTAGAGGTAGATAATAAATAAAAAAATTGTCATAAAAACAAAGTCCTAAAAAAATTATGTATATAAGGATTTTCATTCTTTTATATTTAATTAAGTCTAAGGAAAAAGAAATTATAATACTTACAAGAAAAAACAGCACTAGGTCATTGGTTTTATCTATTAGATAAGTATTTACAAGACAAAAAGTGATTATTAACAGTTTTTCTATAAAGGTTCTCATAAGCATCTCCTATTTAAGTAAGGTAAATTTCTAAATTATGATTTAATTATACTAATAGTTCTTAAAAAATACAAGAATATGACATTTGTCATAGGAAAATAGTGATACTATACACTACCCTTAAATTCAAGGGTTGATATAATTAATGTAAGATAAAAAGGAGGGGTGATGTATATGATAGTTAAGGTTGAAAATTTAGTAAAAAGATATAAGGAATTAATTGCATTGGACCACTTTAATATGGAAGTTAAAGAAGGGGAAATACTTGGGCTCTTAGGACCTAATGGATCAGGTAAAACTACAGCAATAAATTGTATGCTTTCATTATTAAACTTTGATAAAGGCTATATAGAAATACTAGGAAAGACTATGAAGTTTGATTCATACCATATTAAAAGACAAATAGGTATAGTTCCTCAAGAAGTATCTATATTTGAAAATTTAAAAGTAATAGAAAACATAGATTATTTTTGTGGACTATATATAGATGATAGAAAAACTAGAGAAAGATATGTAAAAGAAGCCATAGACTTTGTAGGGTTAAAAGATTATCAAAGGTTTTTCCCGAAAAAATTAAGTGGAGGATTAAAGAGAAGGCTTAATATAGCATGTGGTATAGCACATAAACCAAAACTTATATTTTTAGATGAACCAACAGTTGCAGTTGATGCCCAAAGTAGAAACTTTATACTTGAAGGAATAAAAAAACTTAATAAAGAGGGGAGTACTATTATTTATACAACCCATTATTTAGAAGAAGCAGAAATGCTTTGCGATAGGATAATAATAATGGACAAGGGTAAATCTTTAGTTTCTGGAACAATAGAAGAGTTAAAAAACATGATAAATACAAAAGAAAAGATAATAGTTGATTTTGAAGATATAAAGGTGGAGACTATAAAAAAATTAGAGCTTATACCCCATGTGATTAGTATAGAAAATTCTAATACGGAATATACCGTAAAGTTTGAAAATGGAAGAAATAATTTATCTAATCTATTGGATTTTATAAAAGAAAATAACTTAATATATACAAAATTATATAGTAAACTTCCTAGTTTAAATGATGTGTTTTTAGAGCTAACGGGGAAGGAGCTGAGAGAATAGTGAAAGAAATATGGAGAAATTCTATATATATAGGTAAAAATATTTTTAGAGATAAGAGCTTTACCTTTTGGGAGCTTATATATCCAATAATCTTGGCTACTTTCTTTTATACAGTATTTAGTGGAATTACAAGCCAAGAAATAAAAACTATAAATATAGGTATACAAAAGGAAAATGAATTAGCTTCTATATTAGAGCCAATAGATATATTAAATGTAGTTGAAGTCCCAGAAGAAGACGTGGAAGATAAATTAGAAAATGGAGAAATAGCTGGCTTTGTAAGGGAAGATTTAAGTCTCCTAGTTGATAGGTCAGAATTAGATCAAACTGTTATAAAAAGTATATTAGATCAAATCCATCAGATGACATTATTTGATGAATCTATAGAAAACCTAGATTTCAGTGTAGATTATTTAAAATATAAGAATCAAAAGTCTAACGGGATAATAGTGATATTTTATTCTCTTATAGCTATGGTATCAACATATGGAGTTTTTCCAGGTATTGAAGCTGCCTTGATATCTCAGCCAAATTTATCTAATATAGCTGCAAGAATAAATACAACACCTATTAAAAAATCAAATTTTATAATATCTGGAGTTGTAGTGGGACTAATAATAAATATATTATCAAATATTTTACTTTTTATATTTTTAAAATATGTTTTTAAGTTAGATTTATTTATAAACCTACCATATAGTATTATATTTATACTTTTAGGAAACTTATTTGGTATATCACTTGGTATCTTTATAGGGGTGTCAAACAAATTAAGTTCAGGAGTAAAAGTAATGATATCTATAGTATCTACCTTGGTTTTATCATTTTTATCAGGCATGATGTCTCCTGATATTAAAATTTTGATTGAAAGACATCTTCCCATACTTTCAAAGATAAACCCTATTGCCATAATTACCAATAGTTTATATAAAGTAAATCTTTTAAATAATACAAAAGATCTTTCAAGCGGGATCTTAATTTTACTTTCTTATTCAGTTGTATTAATTTTAGGCTCATGTCTTTTCATAAGGAGGAGACAATATGACAGTATATAAATATTTTTTAAAAGCAGCTTTAAGGCAAAAGTGGATAATATTAGGATACACCGCTATATTTCTTGTACTCTCAATAATAAATGGAGCTAGCACAGAAACTGAAAAACCAGCCTTCATGGAAAAAGATATGGAAATAGGAATAGTCGATGAAAGTAGGGGAGATCTTTCGAAAGAATTAATAGATTATTTAGATGGAAGCAATACTTTAATAAGACTAGAAAAGAATATAGAAAATATAAAAGAACAGATATTTCTTGAAGCTTTAGACGCAGTAATTATAATACCAAAGAATTTTGAAGTTTTAGTAAGCCAAAAGAAACCAGCTCTTGAAATATTTAAAGATGATAGAAAAATGGCGCCTTTACAAGTTGAAAATGAAGTAAATAAATTTTTAGTGTTTGCAAATTCTAAAGAAGTAGATGGCACTTTTGATTTAGAAAAGGTAAAGGAAACTTTAAATAAAGAAGTAGAGGTTAAACTTATGGATTCAGATAAGATGGTTAAAAATAAAAATGCAGATGATTGGTTTAAAACATATTTTAATTTTACAGGTTATATAATAATAGCTATATATGTTGCGGTAATAGGACTTATAATGACTGAATTTAATGATAAAAAAATTCAAGATAGAATGAAAATATCATCTAAAAGATTTTTAAGGTTAAATATGGAAATACACCTTGGACAAGTGATAGTAGGAGTAGTTATAACTTTCCTTATTATATTAGGAGGTATAGTATTAAAAGGAAAGCATATAGGTCAAGTAAACTTCTTGAAATATGTAGTAAATGTATTTATATTTTCATTTGCTATACTTTGTTTTACATTCTTAATAAATAATTTAACTAAGAGTAAGTTTGTAATCAATGGGATGAGTACAGTGGCATCCCTTGGAACAGCATTTATTTCTGGTATATTTGTTCCACAAGAATTTTTAGGGGAAGGTGTTTTAAGAGTAGCCAAATTTTTTCCAACATATTATTTTGTAAGAATAAATGAAACCCATATAAATTCTTTCTTTGATGTAAAATATGAATTGTTTATGCAGGTATTGTTCGCCTTAACCTTCCTTTTGATGGGATTATATTTTTCAAAGATCAAACAAAAGAGTTAAACTTTTAATTTGACAATTTTAAAAGTATAATGTATTATAAAGACGTAATAAAACGGGTGCTCGAACTATGGGCTGAGAAGAATTGTTTTCTAACCGTCAACCTGATCTGGATAATACCAGCGTAGGAAGCAAATATATTGAGAATCAGTAAACTTCAATTGTATTTAATCCTCTCTGGTAGCCAGGGGGGATTTTTATATGTTTAAAACTAAAAAATACAGGAGGAATTATAATGAATGCAAGTGTAGCTATTCAAGTTTTACCAGATGTAGGAAGTGATGAGGAAGTAGTAAGGATAGTGGATGAAGTTATAGCCTATATAAAATCTACAGGATTATCTTCATATGTAGGACCGTTTGAAACTGTAATTGAAGGTGACTATGAAGAGCTTATGGAAATTGTAAAGCAGTGTCAATATATTGCCATTGAAGCGGGGTGCCCATCTATAATCGCTTATGTAAAGATTAATTTTAAACCAGAAGGTGGGGTTTTAACAATTGATAAAAAGGTTAGGAAACACCATAAATAAAGCATCATCCTATGTATTTATAGTGTCGATACTTGTCATGTGGCAAGTTTTATCTATGGCAGAAATTGTACCATCCTATATGCTTCCGTCACCAGTAGAAGTTGTAAAAGCCTTTATAGCAGATTTTCCACTGCTTATGTCACATGCAAGGGTAACTCTCTTGGAGGCATTTTTAGGATTGGGGTCGGGAGTTATATTAGGTTTTATTGTTGCAGTTTTAATGGATAGGTTTCAATTTTTATATAAAGCCATCTATCCACTTTTAGTGATAACACAAACTGTACCGACGGTAGCTATAGCTCCTTTGTTAGTTTTGTGGTTAGGTTATGGCATATTACCAAAAATAACGCTTATTATAATTGTAACATTTTTCCCAATTACTGTAGGGCTTTTGGATGGGTTTGATTCTTCAGATCCTGACGCCATAAGACTTTTGCAATCAATGGATGCTAGTAAAGGACAAATTTTTAAACATATAAAACTTCCAAGCTCCCTATCACATTTTTTTGCAGGTCTTAGAATATCTGCTTCATATTCTATAGTAGGAGCAGTTATATCAGAATGGCTTGGAGGATTTAGTGGACTTGGGGTTTATATGACAAGAGTAAAAAAATCTTATGCTTTTGATAAGATGTTTGCAGTAATATTATTTATATCAGTTATTAGTTTACTCTTGATGAAAGGCGTATCAATTTTACAAAAATATAGTATGCCTTGGATTAAAGAACAAGATAAATTAAAAATATAAAAATAGGAGATAGATATGAAAAGAAAATCAATAATTTTACTTTGTATTTTATGTTTAGTTTTTGTTATATCAGGATGTAGTAAGGAAAATGAAGAAGGAAATGTAGAAGTGGAAGATATACAAGTAGTACTAGATTGGACACCAAATACTAATCATACAGGACTTTATGTGGCTTTAGAAAAAGGATATTTCGAAAAAAATAACTTGAATGTAGAAATGGTTCAACCACCTGAAGATGGAGCTACAGCTCTTGTATCAACAGGTAAAGCTCAGTTTGGTATAGACTTTCAAGACTATATGGCACCGGCACTTGCAAGGGAAGAACCTCTTCCAGTCACAGCCCTTGCAGCTTTAATACAACACAATACATCAGGTATAATATCTCGAAAGGGAGAAGGAATAGATACCCCTAAAGGTATGAGTGGAAAAACTTATGCGACTTGGGACTTGCCTGTTGAAAAAGAAATTATAAAATCTGTTGTAGAAAAAGATGGTGGAAATTATGAAGATATAAAAATGGTTCCAAGTACTGTAACAGATGTTGTTACTGCCTTAAACACAGATATAGATGCTGTTTGGATTTATTATGGTTGGGATGGTATAGCTACTGAAGTAAAGGGCTTAGAAACTGATTACTTTGCTTTTAAAGATATACTACCAGTATTAGATTATTATAGTCCAGTTTTAATTGGAAACGATGAATATATAGAAAAAAACAGTGAAGAAACAAAACTATTTTTACAAGCAGTAGCTAAAGGATATGAATATGCTATAGAAAATCCAGAAGAAGCAGCCAATATTTTAATAGATTTCAATCCAGAATTAGATGAAGAATTAGTAATAGAAAGTCAAAAATGGCTTGCAAATGAGTACAAGGCAGATGTAGAAAATTGGGGTTATATAGATCAAGAAAGATGGGATGGTTTTTATGATTGGTTATTTGAAAATGATTTAATCGAAAGAGAAATCCCTGAAGGATTTGGATTTACGAATGATTATCTTCCTAATTAAGGATATAGAAAGAAATAGGAGAAATAGATGGAAAAAAAGCTTAAAGCAGAAAATATAAGGAAGCTATATGAAGGTAAAGAAATAATAAAAGATGTTTCATTAGAGATTTATAAGGGAGAACTTGTATCTTTACTTGGAGTAAGTGGAGTAGGAAAGACAACTCTTTTTAATGTTTTATCGGGAATTCTAATTCCAGAAGAAGGAAAAGTGTTTTTAGATGATAAAGATATAACTGGTAAGGCAGGTTATATCAGTTACATGCTTCAAAAGGATCTACTTATGCCTTACAAAACAGTGGTAGACAATGTGGCACTACCACTTCTTATAAAGGGTGAAAAAAAGAAAAGCGCTAGACTTAGGGCAGATGCTAAATTTAAAGAATTTGGTATCGAGGGAAGTCAAAATAAATACCCTCATGAATTATCGGGAGGAATGAGACAAAGAGCTGCTCTTTTAAGAACATATCTTTTTTCAAACGAAGTAGCTTTATTAGATGAACCATTTAGTGCACTAGATACTATAACAAAAAGCAAAATGCATAGCTGGTATCTTACTATAATGGAAAAGATAAAGCTATCTACACTTTTTATTACTCACGATATAGATGAAGCAATCCTTCTATCGGATCGTATATATATTATGACAGGACAACCCGGCAAAATAAAATATGAAATTGAGATAGAAACACCTAAACCAAGAGGAGAAGAATTTTTAGTTAGCGAAGATTTCATCTCTTATAAAAAACAAATTTTAAATATATTTAATAATAATTAAATAAAGAAAGAAGCTCCTTATTATCCTGCATAATATTAAAAAATATCAGGTATAGGAGCTTTTTTATTTTGCCCTAACTTTCTAATATAAATAAAATATTTATTAAGTACAATCTTTAAAAGCGGGTATAAGTATTAAGGAGGTGATTAATATGATAGGGGTTATGGATTGGATAGAAAAAGAACTACTTATACAACCAGATTTACAAGTAAAAATCTTTAAAACCATGTTTATAATATTTATAATGATTTTGATATATTTTGCTATAAGAAAACTACTGTATAATTTAGTTGAGGATAATCAAGTATATTATAAAGTCAAAAAAACAGTCTCATATATAATTGTTATAATAATATTTATAATGGTTGGAAGGGTTTGGTTTGAAGGAGTCCAATCACTTGCTACTTTTATTGGTCTTTTTTCAGCCGCTTTGGCTATTGTAATGAAGGATGTAATTTTAAATATAGCAGGATGGATTTATATAATATTGAAATCACCATTTAGGGTTGGGGATAGGATAGAAATAGGTGATATAGCCGGAGATGTAATAGATGTACAAGTTTTTTCTTTTGCACTTATGGAAATACAAAACTGGGTAGATGCAGATCAAAGTACAGGTAGAATAGTTTATATACCAAATGTTTTTATCTTTAACAAAGCTCTTTTAAACTATAGTAAAGGAATACCTTATATTTGGAATGAAATACCTATATCAATACCACTTGAAAGCAATTGGAAAAAAGCTAAATCTATACTGACTGATATAGCAGAAAAGTATGGAGAAGTTATAAGTTCAAAGGCGGAAGGAAGTATAAAAGAAGCTTCCAAAAAATTTAGCTTGTATAATGCTCAGCTAAATCCTACTGTATATACTAAAATTGATCCAGACTCAACATCTATTATATTGACAATAAGATATATGTGTTCATATAGAAATAGAAGAGGTAGTGCAGAAAAAATATATGAAGACATATTAGATGAGTTTATGAAACATAAAGATATAGAATTTTCTTATCCTACACAAATTATATATACTGAAGATGAAAAAAATAGGGTAATAAATACTAGGTTTTAGGAGGCTTAATTATGTATCATCAAGATTGGCTTATGAGGCAGATTGAATCTATGACAAAGGTAATAGCTCGTTTTATTTTTAAAAGAGAAATTGTAGAATATGAAATAGTAGAGGAAGCAAGTTTTGAAGGTGCAAATTTTCTTTATAGAAAGATTCTTGAGCTTTTAAATAGAGGGCAAATAAATGAAGGGGAGAATATATTATTTAAAAACTTAGATAGGGAAAATCTTAATTATTTACTTATAGGTTTAGAATTTTATACTAGAATAAATAAATTAAGTGATGAAGAACTTTTAGATGCAAATTTTAGTAGAGGAGAATTAAAGAGTGGCTTAGAAGATCTTGGAAAAGCATATGGAGTAAGTCCAATACTTTCTCTAATAAAATAAAAACAAGATTAAAGATACGTATCTTTAATCTTGTTTTTATTTTAAGGGATTAAGTTTTCTTGAATTGTTCCGTCTTTTCTATGGACAACTACTTTAACATTTTCATTTTTAGCTAGTTCCTTTGCTTTTTCTAAAGCTTTTTCTTTAGTCTTATAAATATGACTTACCCTTTGATTACCTTCTCGTAGTATTCCCCATTTTTCATTGTGGGGAACTACATGCTGATCGTTTCCATCTGTTTTTATAATTGATCTTTTAGAAGCCCATTCTTTAGCTTGAGAAATAGCTATAGCTATAGCTCTGGATTCATTATAATCATCTTCTAAAAGTGCATTTGCTATTTCTATAGCCTTATTTCGAGTGGAGTCTTCTAAGTTTTTCATCGAATTTGGATAATCATCCCTAGACCAAGGCATTAAAAACCTCCTATTCTTGCTTAATTCCTACATACATATATCTACCCTGTAAAAAAATAATATAACTGATAAGTGAATAGTTTCATATTAATAAAATAAGGGTAAGTTACTAATAATAGTACCATAGAAGAGGAGGGGGTTTATATGTTATATTTTGCTTATGCAAGCAATTTAAGTAAAGATTATATGCTTTCTAGATGTCCCGATGCAGTTCCTATAAAAAAAGCACGGTTAAAGGGATTTAATTTAACATTTAATGAATTAGCAGATATTGTAGAAGATAAAAATGAAGAGGTTTTAGGTGCTATTTATGTAATATCAAAAGAGGAACTGGATGTACTCGATACTTTAGAAGGATATCCAGATCTTTATAATAGAATAGGGGTAGAAGTTTTTGATGAAAAAGGTAACACTTATGAAGCTTTAGCCTATATAATGACTGAGAAAAAACTAAAAAGTCCACCTGAACATTATTATAAATTACTCCTAGATGGATATAGAGATTGGGGCCTTTCTTTAGAAAAATTGGAAGCTGCTAAGGAAAGTGTAAATAGTTAGGGGTGGACTTTATGGAAAAAAGGATTAAGCTATCTATTTTAATCATATTTGTAATGACATTTTTAACTGGATGTATTCCAGGAGATGAGTCATATACAATGATAAACCCTGCTGGTTTTTTATCAGGTTTATGGCATGGATGGATTGCACCTATATCTTTAATATATTCTATAATTGATAGAAGCAAAGGAATATATGAAGTTATAAATACTGGATTTTGGTATGATTTTGGATTTTATATTGCTATTATAAGTGGATTTGGTGGAATCTCTCTTTCAAGAAAGAAAAAAACAAGAAGATATAGGAATAAAAGATAAGTTTAGTATTTAAATACTAAACTTATCTTTTGTTTTTCATTTTATAAACTTGCACTTACACCAGCTATTGCACCATCGGATGCTGATGTTACACCTTGTCTTATAGATTTATTTATTATATCACCTGCAGCAAAGATTCCAGGGATATTTGTTTGCATTGATTTGTCAGTTACTATAAATTCATTTATTGTACCTAGTTTATCTGAGCGGTGTATTATATAAACCTTTTTAGCAATATTGGCTAAATAAAAGGACAGGAAATCCTGTCCTTTTAATCTCTAACTTTCTTTTGCTATATTATAAAGAGTTTTTACATGAACACCTGTAGCGCCTTTGGGAAGATAGCCCATTTTTTTATCTAGATATGCTGTAGCTGCTATATCTAAGTGAACCCAAGGCTTTTCATCTATAAATTCTCTTAAAAACAATCCAGCTGTAATAGTACCAGCTCCACGACCTGCAACATTTTTTATATCTGCAAAGTCACTTTTTAAAAGCTCTTCATATTCTGGGTTTGTTGGTAATTCCCAAATCGGTTCGCCAGCAATAGTTGAAGCAGTTTCAACTTCAGCCATAAGCTTTTTATTGTTTGTAATTGCACCTGTATTTACATCACCTAATGCTACAACACAAGCACCTGTCAATGTAGCAAGATCTATAATCTTATCAGCCTTTGCAACGGTTGCAGCATACCAAAGTGAATCAGCTAATGTTATTCTTCCTTCAGCATCTGTATTTAGAACTTCTATAGTTTTGCCAGACATAGATCCTATAATATCACCTGGCTTATAAGCTCCACCAGAAATTAGGTTTTCACAAGCGGCTACTATTCCAACTACATTTTTCTTTAATTTGTTAGAAGCTATAGCTTTCATAGCACCTATAACAGTTCCAGCTCCACCCATATCACAATACATTGTATCCATACCAGATGTTGGCTTGATAGAGTAACCACCAGAGTCATAAGTTATGCCTTTCCCTACAAGTGCAAGTTTTTCATCTGATAGAGGATCTCCTTTATAATTCATCACTATAAATTGAGCTTCTCTTTCTGAGCCTTTAGAAACGGCTAAAAAAGCATCCATTTTGAGATCTACGATTTTTTCTTTTCCAAAGATTTCAACATCTACTCCAAGATCTTTTAAGTTTTCTTTTGCACTATTTGATAAAACTTCAGGGTACATATTTATAGCTCTTTCATTAACTAAATCTCTAGCCAAAAACACAGAATCCATAACTAATTCTGTTTCTTTAATAACTTTTTCTAATTCTTTTTTTTGTGATTCTTCTACATCAAAATTAATACTATTTACTTTAAATGTATTTTTCTTTTCGCTTAAGTATTTATCAAAAGCATATTCAGAGTGAAGCAATCCTTCAACTACTGCACTAGTAACATCTTTAATAGAAAAATCATTTAAGGATCTTAGCTCCATACCTATATCATTAATTTTAAACTTTTGCAATTCTTTTCCAGCCTTAAATAGTGATTTTCTTATACTATTAAGTGTTAATTTATCTTTTTTACCAAGACCTACCAATAAAACATTTTCTCCATTTAAGGAAAAGTCACCATAAACTTCTCCAGTCTTTCCTTTAAAAAGTTCCTTTTCTTTAAGAAAATTTAAAAGTTTATTGCCAGTTTCAATAGTTTCTGTTTCTTCAAATACTAATATAGCTTTTGAATCAACTTCATTGTTTAAATAAAATTTCATTAAAACACCTCTTTTTATATTTATATAATAGTATAGCAGAATTTAAGTTAATATTCATATTTTATAAAGAAATTCATGTTTCAATGATTAAAAAAAAGAATTAGTGTCATACTAATATTGTAAAATAAAAAATAGGAGGAGTCATTATGGCACTTAAAAATACGATTAATTTAAACAATTTAACACAGCAAGAATTAAACACTGTTAAAGAAATTGCTGGAGCACATGTAACTATGAGTAATAAATTTGAAGCTTACTCCAATCAAGTTCAAGATCCCCAGTTTAAACAATTATTTAAGCAGTCAAGTACGGATGCAAAAACTACAGCTACAAATTTAATAAATTCACTATAGGAGGGTAAATATGAAAGAAAAAGATATTGTTAATGATATATTAGCCGGTGCTAAGGCAAGCATAGGATCATATACTACTGCAATTACGGAGTGTTCAAATCCACAACTTAGATCTACACTGCAAACATTAAGAAATGAAGCAGAGCAAATGCAATACCAAATGTATCAAATGGCCGAACAAAAAGGATATTATAAAGCGGCTCCTGAAGCACCACAGCCGGATGTTCAAACAATTAAAACTGATTTACAATCTTCTTTACAAGGATAAGAATAATATATATTAAGATTTTTAAAAGCCCTTATATGAATAACAAAATTCATATAAGGGCTTTTTGTTTTAGCTTAAACTAGTGTATAATTAGTTAAAGTTAAAATCTATTTAAAAGGAGAAAACATGAAAACCGGAGTAGATATAGTAGAAGTTAAAAGAATAAAAAAAATATTAGAATCAAAAAAGGATCCTTTCTATAAAAAAATCTTTACACATAATGAAATAAAATATATAAAAAGCAAAAAACACAATCCTAAAACTGTGGCTGGATTATTTGCATGTAAGGAAGCTGTTTCTAAAATGTTAGGAACTGGGATTGGAGTTGTAGGATGGAGGGATATAGAAATTTTACATGATAAGAATAATAGACCTTATATAAATATAAAAAGTAGAGTCAATAATTTTTTAAAAAAGAATGGTTTAAATCATATAGAAGTGTCCATATCTCATGAAAAATCATATGCTATTAGTTTTGCTATAGGTTTTTTAAAATAAAGAGTATAAATATAAAACATACAAATATAAATATAGTATATATAGCTGCTAAATGAAAGGCGGTAAAAGACTTGAAAAAAAATATAATATTTATTATATCATTTATATTTATATTACTAGTGGGATGCGGTGAAAATGAAGATCGTATATTAAAAAAAGCAAATAAAACAATGGACGAAATTGATAATTATGAATCTTTGTTAGATATTAGGATAGATACAGAAGATAATAAAGCTTCATACAAAATGAAAGAAACATATAAAGATAAAGGGCCATTGGTAGAGGTTATGTATCCAGAAGAAAATAATGGTATTACTTTAGAGTACCAAGACGATAAAATAATTATAGAAAATTCCTCTATTGAACAATCGATTACATTGGAAAGAATTAAAAATTTAGATAAAGGCTTTTTATTAAAAGATATAATTGATAATATAGGAGATTTTACATATATAAAAGAAGAAACTATAGATGGAGACAAATACTATGTTTTTAAATATATCTTTAAAAATCCTAATAAATATAATCATGAGAAGATTTTACTTTTAGATAAAAAAAAATTTATCCCATATAGTTTAGAGGTTTTAGACAAAGATGGCGTGGTTCATACTACTATTTTTTATAATAAATTTAAAAGCCTTCCATAGGGGCTAGGTAAATGATATAATTGAATAGACTTTTATAAATTATACTAGTAGTTAGGAGAAAATCATATGAAATATTTAGAAGGAGCAGGTGCAACAATAGTTGAAATAAATTTAGATAACTTAGCATATAATATAAAAAAAGTGAGAAACTATATAAAGAAGGATACTCTTATTATGGCTGTAGTTAAAGCAAATGCATATGGACATGGAGCTGTTAGTGCTGCAAAAGTATTTTTAGAAAATGGGGCAGACAGATTAGGTGTTTCTGTATTAAGAGAAGGAATAGAACTTAGAAAAAAGAATATAAAAGCTCCAATCTTACTTTTAAACTATACTCCATCTAATCAATATAGGGATGTGGTAAAATATGATATCATACCGACCATATTTAGATATGAAGATGCAAGGATACTTTCAGATCTAGCTGTATCTATGAATAAATCAATAAATATCCATATCAAAATAGATACTGGAATGAGTCGAATAGGATTTTTACCAAATGAAGATTCCATAGAAGATATATTAAAGATTTCAAAGCTAGCTAATATAAAAATAGAAGGTATATTTACTCATTTTGCTAAATCAGATGAATTGGATAAAAATTTTACTAAAACACAATTTAAAAGATTTATGGATGTAGTCAATAAATTGGAAGAAAAAGGACTACATATAGATATAAAACATGTTTCTAATTCAGCAGCAGTAATAGATATAGGAGAATATAATTTAGATATGGTAAGACCTGGAATTATATTATATGGATACTATCCTTCAGCAGAGGTAAAAAGACAAAATCTACATATAAAACCTGCTATGACTTTGAAGTCTAGCATATCTAATATAAAAACTATAAAAAAAGGAACAGGCGTAGGATATAATCATTTGTATATAGCTGAAAAGGATGTAAGGATAGCTACTATTCCTATTGGATATGCTGATGGATATTCAAGACTACTTGCTGAAAAAGCCTATGGATCTATAAATGAAAAAAAGACAGAAGTAGTTGGCAAAGTTTGCATGGATCAAACAATGCTAGATATAAGCAGTATAGATAATCTAGGAGTAGGAAATGAAGTTAAACTTTTTGGATATGATGATAAATCTTGTCCTACAGTAGAAAAGATTGCTAGTTGGATAGGTACATCAAACTATGAAATAATTTGCATGATAAGTAGAAGAGTTCCTAGAGTATATATGAAAAATGATAAACTAGATCATGTAGTAGACTATATTTTAAACTAGAAGTTTTAACAGGTTGACATAAGATAGTCTATAAAGATATAATTACTTTAGAGTATTGTTTTATTAATCATACATACAATTAAAAAAGGGGGGGAATTTATGATTGAATTTGATCAGAGGATCCCGATAAAATATAGTATACATAATGATTTTGCTTTGAAGTACTTAAAACTATATTTTGAACAAAGATGGCGAAGTGATATTTATGAAAACCTTAAAAATGGATATAGTGAAATGAGAGATATTAACTTAGACTTAGCTGAGATAGGATTAAAATATGATATGGAAGATTTATATTTTTATGAGTCAAGTCTAGTAGGACGTGAAAAACTGTGATAATAAGAAGAGGCGATGTTTTTTATGCAGATTTAAGCCCTGTAATAGGCTCAGAACAAGGAGGCGTTAGACCTGTACTTGTTATCCAAAACGACATAGGTAACAAATATAGTCCAACTATTATAATATCAGCAATCACATCTCAAATTAATAAAGCAAAACTACCTACACATGTGGAGATAGTAGGGCAAGAATATGGACTTCCTAAAGATTCGGTAGTTTTATTGGAACAAATCAGAACTATAGATAAAAAAAGATTAAGAGAAAAGATAGGAAGATTTGATGATAATATGATGAGATATATAGATGATGCTTTAAGGATAAGCGTAGGACTTGTATCTCTCAAATAAAACAGCCATACATATGAAAAAACACCATATTATATCTTGATATAATATGGTGTTTTTATAATTAAGATGCTTATACACATAAATTTAAATCCCTAAGAATACTCTAGTATAAAATGGAGAATGGGGGATGGATATGAAAAGATATATGATTTTTGGAGTGGTACTTTTAGTTGTTGTAGGAAGTCTTTTTTTACCTAAGATTTTAAACAATAACAATAATGATGAAATAAGATATAAGCAAGTTTTAGATGATGAAATTCCAGAAAAGATAAAAGAAATGCTACCCACTTATATAATGGAAGAGAGAGCTTTGACCTGTAAATATGAAGATGAGATCTATATTATTGTAGCTAGGGGAGAAAAAAAATCTAAAGGATATAATGTAGAGATAGAAAAAATAATTAAAGAAAACATAGATAAGGATAAATTTGATATTAGGGTATTTGCAGAATTTGAAGATCCCAAAATAGATGAAGTTCTTCCACAAGAATATAGTTATCCTTATACTGTAGTAAAAACAAAACTTAAAAACATGCCTGAAGAAATTCATTTAGATATTGAATATGATGACTAAATAAAATAATTAATTTTGCAATTATATAAATCTATGATATAATATCTTCAATTAAAACATACTAAAATACTATGAATTGGTAAAGTATTCTATACTCTGTATTAAAGAGAGGATTCTATGGGTGAAAAGAATCTATACAGGTGTAGCAAGAAATGCACCAATGAGTTTATGGTCGAAGATGAGTAGACTTATAGGGAGTTCCCCTTACAGAACAAAGGTAAAGATACCTTAATAAGCTAGGAAAATTTTCCTAAGCAGAGTGGAACCGCGAAATAACCTTTTGCCTCTGTAATATACAGAATGCAGAAGGTTATTTTTATGTTTTATGAAATTAAATAAAATCAGGAGGTACAAATATGATCTTTAATAATATTTATGAAACAGTAGGTAAGACACCAATCATAAAGTTAAATAATCTACAAGAAGAAGACAGTGCAGATATATTTGTGAAGGTGGAGTCCTTTAATCCATCTGGAAGTGTTAAAGATAGGGCTGCATTATACATGATAAAAGATGCAGAAGATAAAGGAATATTAAAAAAAGGAGATACTATCATAGAGCCTACAAGTGGCAATACAGGAATAGGTTTAGCAATGATAGGAGCAGCTAAAGCTTATAGAGTAATTTTAGTTATGCCAGAAACGATGAGTGTTGAAAGAAGGAAAATATTAAAGGCATATGGAGCAGAACTGATCCTAACTGATGGAAAAAAAGGAATGTCTGGTTCAGTTGAAAAAGCAAAAGAGCTTGCTAAAGAAAATGGGTATTTTATGCCAAATCAGTTTTCAAATCAAAACAATGTAAAATCTCATTATCAAACAACAGCAAATGAAATAATAAAAGATACAGGGAAAAATCTAGATGTATTTATAGCAGGAGTTGGGACTGGGGGAACAGTTTCAGGAACAGGTAAAAGGTTAAAAGAAGCTATAGATAATATTCACATAGTTGCAGTAGAGCCAGCAGAATCCCAAGTTTTATCCGGTAAAAGTCCATCTCCACATAAGATTCAAGGAATAGGTGCCGACTTTATACCGACTATATTTGATAAAGAAGTGGTAGATGAAATAATTCAAGTTGAATCTGAAGAAGCTATTAAATACGCTAGATTGTTAGGGGAAAAGGAAGGAATACTTTGTGGTATATCATCTGGAGCAAATTTAGCGGCGGCTATTATTATGGCAAAGAGATTGGGCAAGGGGTATAGAGTATTAACAGTATTGCCTGATACAGGTGAAAGATATCTGTCAACAGATCTATAGTAGGGAGTGATATTATGATAAGTTTTATAAAAAAACAAGGCTATAATGTATTGAAGATGGATCCAGCTGCTAAAAATTTATTTGATGCAATAGTTTCATCTCCTAGTATAAGGGCGATGATATATTATAAAATAACGAACAAGCTTTATAAAAAAAGCACTATATACTTGCTAAAATGATAGCTCAAAGAGCTAGAAGAGTTACCGGCATAGAAATAAATCCAGGGGCTAGTATAGGCGAAAATCTATTTATTGATCATGGTATGGGAGTTGTAATTGGTGAGACCGCAGAAATTGGTGATAATGTCTTAATGTATCATGGAGTAACTCTTGGAGGTGTTGGTGGGGATAGAAACTCTAAAAGACATCCTACAGTAGAAGATGATGTTATAATAGGTGCAGGTGCAAAGATACTTGGCCCTATAACAATTGGTAAAGGCGCAAAGATTGGAGCAAATGCAGTAGTGTTAAAATCTGTTCCACCTTATGCAACCGCAGTTGGTATACCTGCTAGGATCATAGAAAAAGTAATTTAAGTAGAGTGATTGAATAAATAAAAAGGGGCTGTTTCATAACTATTAAATTAGTTATGGAACGCCTCTTTTTTTATGCTTT
>NZ_JBQDAA010000014.1:0-22669 GCF_052089545.1 Tissierella sp.
GTTGTATGGGATAAAAATACAGGAAAGCCTATTTACAACGCTATAGTTTGGCAGTGTAGAAGAACTGCTAGTATATGTGATGATCTAAAAAAACGTGGACTTAGTGACTATGTAAAAGAAAACACAGGACTCTTAATAGATGCATATTTCTCTGGAACAAAGATTAAATGGATACTTGATAATGTAGAAGGTGCTAGAGAAAAAGCTGAAAAAGGAGAACTATTATTTGGAAATATAGATACTTGGCTTATATGGAATCTAACACGTGGAAGAGTACATGTAACGGATTATTCCAATGCTTCTAGAACGATGATTTATAATATCAAGGAGTTAAAGTGGGATGAAAAGCTCTTAGAAGAATTAGGAATACCAGCTTCTATGCTTCCACAAGTTAAAAACTCAAGTGAAGTTTATGGAAACACTGATCCTCAAACATTTGGAGGAGCTCAGATACCTATAGCAGGAATAGCAGGAGACCAACAAGCAGCTTTGTTTGGTCAAGCATGTTTCCAGCCTGGTATGGCAAAAAACACATATGGAACAGGATGTTTTATGCTTATGAATACAGGTGAGAAAAAAATACCTTCTAAAAATGGTCTACTTACTACAATAGCTTGGGGAATAGATGGTAAAGTTGAATATGCACTAGAAGGTAGTATATTTGTAGCTGGGGCTGTAGTACAGTGGATGAGAGATGAACTTCAAATAGTTCATGATGCAAGGGATACAGAATACTTTGCAAGAAAAGTTGAAGATACTGGAGGAGTATATCTAGTACCAGCTTTTGTAGGACTTGGAGCTCCGCATTGGGATATGTATGCACGAGGTACTTTAGTAGGGCTTACTCGTGGAACAGGTAGAAATCATATAATAAGAGCAGGATTAGAGTCTATAGCCTATCAAACTAGAGATGTATTAGAAGCTATGGAAGAAGATTCTGGTATAGACTTGAAGACTTTGAAGGTAGATGGTGGTGCAGTTGAAAATAACTTCTTAATGGATTTCCAAGCTGATATCTTGGATGTGCCAGTTCATAGACCTCATACAATAGAAACTACTGCACTAGGAGCTGCATATCTGGCAGGTCTTGCAGTAGGATTTTGGGCAAGTAAAAATGATATTAAAAATAGATGGAGTGTAGATAGAATATTTGAACCTTCCATGGAAGAAGAGAAAAGAGAAAAGCTATATAAGGGATGGGAAAAAGCAATTAGTAGATCTACTAATTGGGAAGAAGAATAAAAATAAGAAGATTTTAAAATCCATAGTAAGCTTATAATATTACCCTATAGTATAGATAAATTTTCAAAGTTTATTTTATAGGGTATGTTTATGTATAACAAAAGCAAAAAATACATAAAATAAAAGGATTAAACTATTTAATAAGAAATTTATAATAAATATAGGAAAATGTTTTCAAAAACTCTTGACAAAGTTTTTTAATGGTGATAAACTATTATCACAGTGAAAAACTTACAAAAGTAAAATTATAAAAAATAAATGGAGGTTTTAGAATGTCAGTAAAATATATACCAGAACCATTTAGAATTAAAATGGTAGAACCTATTAAAATGTTAACAAGAGAAGAAAGAGAAGAAAAGATAAAAGAAGCTAAATATAATATGTTTAGTCTTAAAGGTGAAGATGTTTATATAGACCTTTTAACAGATTCAGGAACTAATGCTATGAGTGATATTCAATGGGCAGGAGTTATGCGTGGAGATGAAGCATATGCTGGCGGAAGAAGTTATTATAACCTAGTAGAAGCAGCTCAAGATATATTTGGATACGAGCATATTCAACCAGTTCATCAAGGACGTGCTGCTGAAAAGGTACTATTTGGTCTTTTATTAGAAGAAGGAAAATATGGTATTTCTAATATGTTCTTTGATACTACAAGAGCTCATGTTGAATTAGCTGGAGCAAGAGCTATTGACTGTGTAGTAGAAGAAGCTAAAGATCCATCACTTAGAGCACCTTTTAAAGGAAATATGGATGTTGAAAAATTAGAAAAACTTATAAATGAACATGGCAAAGAAAAAATTGGAGTAGTTGTAATGACTATTACTAACAACTCAGCTGGTGGTCAACCTGTATCTATGCAAAACATGAAAGAGACTGCAGCCATATGTAAAAAATATGGTATAACTCTAGTAATAGATGCTGCTAGATATGCAGAAAATGCTTACTTTATAAAGTTAAGAGAAGAAGGATATGCAGAAAAGAGCGTTAAAGAAATTACAAGAGAAATGTTTTCTTATGCTGACATCTTTACTATGAGTGCGAAAAAGGATACAATAGTAAATATGGGTGGACTTCTTGCAATTAAAGAAGATGCAGAATTATTCCAATTAGTAAAGGGAAGAACAATCTCATTTGAAGGATTTACTACTTACGGTGGTTTATCAGGAAGAGATCTTGAAGCTCTTGCTATAGGTCTTTATGAAGGTATAGATGAAGATTATTTAAAATATAGACATGGACAAATGGAGTATCTTGCTGCTAGATTAGATGATGCTGGAATAGCTTATCAGTCACCAGTAGGAGGACATGGAGTATTTGTAGATGCAAAAGCATTACTTCCTAACATTCCATATAATGAGTATCCAGGTCAAGCTCTAGCTATAGAATTATATAAAGAAGCTGGAATCAGAACTTGTGATATAGGTTCATACATGCTTGGTAATGATCCAGATACTGGAGAACAACTCCAAGCAGACTTTGAATTTACAAGACTTGCAATTCCAAGAAGAGTTTATACTCAATCTCATGTTGATGTAATGGCAGATGCACTTATTGCTATTAAGAAAAGAGCAGATGAAATTAAAGGATATGAAATTACTTGGGAGCCACCAGTACTTCGTCACTTCCAAGCAAGTTTAAAACCATTAGTAAAATAAGAAACTTATAATAAGATTTATAATTTATAATGGATAATGACCTGTCATTATCCATTATAAATATAAAAATATATGTAGGGGAGAGAATCTATGGTAGATAAGAATAATAATAATAATCCTGAAACATTGGAAAACGATTCCAGAGAAACCTTTGGTTCTAAATTTGGATTTGTACTAGCATGTGTAGGGTCAGCTGTAGGGATGGGAAATATATGGTTATTCCCATATAGGGTTGGAGAATTTGGAGGAGCAGCATTTCTAATTCCATACTTTATATTTGTAGTTGTAATTGGATTTACTGGAGTTATAGGCGAGATGTCTTTTGGTCGTGCAATGCGTACAGGACCTCTTGGTTCATTTAAAAAAGCTTTTAAAAGAAGAAACAAAGATTACGGAGCGACTGTAGGAATGATACCAGTTATAGGGTCACTTGGTATAGCAATAGGATATTCAGTAGTAGTAGGATGGATTTTAAGATTCTTAATTGGATCATTTACAGGATCTATGCTAGGCGCAGAAAATAGTGGAGCATACTTTGGACAGATAGCGGGAACTTTCGGGAGTACAACATGGCACTTATTAGGGCTTTTAATTCTTCTTGTAATACTTTCTCTTGGAGTTGCTGATGGTATAGAAAAGGTAAATAAGGTTTTAATGCCAGCATTCTTTGGACTATTTTTAATACTTGCTATAAGAATAGCTTTTTTACCAGGAGCTATGGAAGGATATAAGTTTATGTTTGTCCCTAGATGGGAAGCTTTACTTAGTCCAAAAACCTGGGTATTTGCATTAGGACAAGCATTCTTTTCACTTTCTTTAGCAGGGTCTGGAACAGTAGTATATGGTTCATATCTAAAGAAAAATGAAGATGTTGTAGATGCAGCTAAATATATAGTTATATTTGATGTTATGGCAGCTATGCTTGCAGCTTTAGTTATATTACCTGCTGTATTTGCATACAATCTTGATCCAGCAGCAGGACCACCACTTATGTTTATAACATTACCAGAGGTATTTAAACAAATGCCACTTGGAAATTTATTTGCAATAGTGTTCTTTGTAGCAGTATTCTTTGCAGCAACTACATCACTTATGAACCTTATGGAAACACCAATTGAAGCAATTCAAGAAAAATTTAAAATCTCTAGACTTAAATCAGTTTCTTTAGTAATAGGTCTTACAGCACTTGTAGGAGTCTTTATTGAAAATGGAGATGTAGTTTCTATATGGATGGATGTAATCTCAATATATGTAATACCACTTGGTGCACTTCTTGCAGGAGTAGTATTCTTCTGGATAGCAGGAGAAGGATTTGCAAGAGAAGCTGTTCAAATGGGTAGAGAAAAGAAACTCGGAGCATGGTTTGAACCTATGACAAAATATGTATTTGTAGGACTAACTATACTTGTATATATAATGGGAATTATTTACGGGGGTATTGGTTAAAATAAAATTAATACAAAAAATTATAAAAATAAAGAGGTGCCAGATGGCGCCTCTCTTTATTTATCATTAACCCTTCTTATATACCTGTAAAGTGTTGCTTCTGAAACTTGAAGTTTCTCAGCTACTTCAGACACTGCTCCCTTTAGCATGAATACTCCTTTTTCATTTAACTTTCTAACTATCTCTATTTTTTCTTCTTGTTTTAAATGGGTTACAGGAATATCTGAATAATCTAGTGTATCATCTAGTACATCGTCAGTTACAGTAGATATTGAATCTGGAATACTTTCTATAAACTCAGAAGAGTGAAGAGATTCACTTTCTATAGAAGCATTTCCATATTAGTAAGTCTTAGTATTTTCTTTGCTAGGTTTACATATTTACTTCCATCAAAGTTAATACATAACATACCAATAAAATTATTATCATCATCTTTTATAAAAAAGGAAGATGATTTTATTACCTTACCATTTCTTGTAATTCCCTTTTGGCTAACAATATAGTTGTTGTCTCGAATAGTTTGTTCAGAGATAAACTTAAATGTTGAACTGTCTAAAGGGTTTTCAATACTTCTGCCACTTATATGACTATTGGCTAAATAAATAATACTACTTTCATTATTAGAAAAATCATATAAGACTATTTCATATTCTGATCCCAATGTTTTTTCTAGAAACTCTGCTAAAAATAAATATTTTTCCCTTATTTTCTTATCCAATTGGACACCCCTTACAAATTGTCATAATAATATATTATCACATTGCAAAAGATTTTGCACTAAATTTATAGACCTTAAAAGTAAATAAATATCTTATATTTATTATTTACTATATTATAAATTTTATAAATATATTTTTAATTTTGTCACATTTGCTTATTTGTTAATATTTGCTTGATCTTAGCCTATCAGCTTTACCTTTATAGGGCTTTTAATAGCCTTTGCTTTCGAGTTTATCAAGTATTGGATAACAAAGGTCATTCTTCAAGTTAAAAGTGTTATAAAAGTAAATTTAGAACTCCTTTATATTTACAGGAACTTTATTTTAATATGTCAAATATAAAAGGATATAAAAAAAGCCAGCATCTAGATGCTAGCTTTTCTATATTAGAAATATTTTAATTTATCGCGTTGGTCCAGGCATATCATTAGACTCATCTTCTCTGTCTTCTAAAATACCTCTATGATATTTTATCAAATCATTACTTATTATATCAGATGAAAGATCTAAAATTCTTTCTGCTTCTTCAATTCTGCCTTCTAGGTCTATATCCAAGTCTTCTATAGAAAGTAGCTCATTAGTTTTCATATCGTAAATATCAGAAGTAGAAGAAGAGTAATAGTAGTTTTTATCTACATAACCTCCATCTGGAAAGGTAATGCTATTTTCTTCTAGATTAAATATATCATTTCCCATTTGATAAGGATTATATATATCAAGCATATTAGAAAGAGTAGGCATAACATCTATCATACCTATAGGCTCTTCTACAGTTCTAGAAAGTGTTTTATCTTTAGTCCAAAGAACAAGTGGAGTTTTTCTTATTTGTTTTAAATAAGCATTATTTATCTTTATATACTCAGGATCAGTTTTTTCTAAAAATGTATCTGTTTCTTCATTGTAGTTATATATTTTTTCGTAATCTGCAGTTGATACCTTTGCATGATGGTCTCCATATATTAAGATTGCAGCATTATCTAATAATCCTTCTTTATCCATTTCTTCTATGAAGATTTCTAGGGATCTATCTGCATAGTTTAATGATTTTAAATAATTAGATATATCTGTTCCTTCTAAATATCCTGTATCAAAGTCTCCATAGGTTTCTAAATCATCAAAAGGATAGTGATGAGAAAGAGAAATAATTGTTGACATAATTGGCATATCTTTTTCTTCTTTTATAGCCTTTATTTTTTGAACGGATTGTTTATAGAAGGATTCATCACTAAGGCCAAGACCTACTTCTTCATCTATATCGTATGATTTCTTACTTATAAAGTCTTGATATCCAAGATTTTCGTGCATTACATCTCTATTCCAAAAGCTACCATCATTACCATGCATACTCATGGTATAGTATCCTTCTTCATCTAAAAGCTTTTGTATAGTTTGGTATTCTTTACCGCTATGGTCTATAAAAACTGTTCCATTGTTTATAGGATATAGTGAAGTAGAAAATGTAAACTCAGAGTCACTACTAGTACCTATAGAATGTTGGGGGTAAAAGTTGTTAAAGAACAGACCCTCTCTTGTTAACTGGTTTAAAAATGGTGTAACTTCTCCATCTCCAAACTCTAAATCCATAGCAAAATTTTGTGCACTTTCGTAGTGGATTACATATAAGTCTTTTCCTTTTAATATATCTGTATATTCATTATCAATTTTTTTATTCTGATTAGTATTTATTAAATTATCTAAACTTTCATCGTAGTTATCTAAGTCTACTTTTTCAGGCTTTGGTACTAATGCTGATTTAACTATATCTGCTGTAGCATATGAATATATACCAAGTTGTTCTACTAGGTAAGACCTATTCCACTGTTTTCTTAATCTAGAAAGATCAGTAGAAGTTAAAGTAAGTGAAACCAGTAGTAGCATGGTAGTTCCAAGTATAAATGGTCTTATAATAGCCCTTTTAGATTTAGATTCTTTATTTTCTACAAAATAGCCTTTCTTTTTTAGTTTTCTAAAAGCAATTATTAGAAGGGTTGTTGGAATTGCAAATATTAAAACCTTTAAATCTAAAGTTTCAGATACACTGTTTTTCATTTTACCAAGTTGTGATGCTTGGTTTAAAAATGTAACTGATATAAAGGAGTTAAAGTGAGTGTAATATAAGTAATTTGCAGCACTTAAAAAACTAAATATACCAGAAAGAATCAAATATACATAGTTCCTATTTTTATATGATGAAAATATTGCAATAATGCTTATAATAAGTATTATTGACACGCTAGTTACAATCGGCTTTAGCTTAAATACTCCTCCTATAGTAAAGGCCCTAAGGATCAAGTCGTTAAATATCCCTCCAACTACTAAAAGAACAAGCATAATATTATTTCTAAAATTTTTATTGGTTAAATTCTTTTTATTCTTCAAATTACATCCCTCTTTTTCTTTTATTAACTTTAAAGGTTTAATTAAGTCATACACAATTATACCGTATATATATTCATATACCCATTATAATATAATATAAAGATTACATTATAATGAAAGAAATCTTACAAATCTGTAAGACTTGTATAATATTCTATTTTTATAATAGAATATTGATATGCATTATATCATAAAATTGAGATAAATACGTAAAAACGACAAAAAAACCATAAAGAATGAAAAAAGCTTGATAAAAGATAAAATTTAGTATATACTAAATTTTAATTAAATACTTAGCTAAGAAGGGAAACAGTAGAAGGTTGATACTTTTAAGAGAGTCAAAGTTATGGTGAGATTTGGCAAGTGATACTTTTGAATCCGTCCTGGAGCTAATAATCTTTTAAGGTGAACTTTTAAAAAGGTTAATTAGGGTGGCAACGCGGGTAATACTCTCGTCCCTACTAGGGGATAGGGGGTATTTTTTGTTTTTTGAAAAAAAGGAGGTAAAAAAATGTTAGATATTAGAAGAATAAGAATGAATACCAAAGAGGTAAAGGAAGCTCTAGAAAAAAGAAATGGCGACTTTCCAATAGATAAGGTATTGGAACTAGATGAAAAAAGAAGAAATCTACTGGTGGAAGTAGAAGAGATGAAAGCTAGGAGAAATAGTGTATCTAAAGAAATTCCAAAACTTAAAAAAGAAGGAAAAGATGTAGAGGAAGTTTTAGAAGAAATGAAAAAACTTTCAGACGATGTAAAAGGAAAAGATGTGCTTGTAAAAGAGATTGATGAAGAAATGAAAGCTATACTTCTTGAAATTCCAAATACTCCTAATGATTCTGTAGTTATAGGGGAAAGTGATGAAGATAATGTGGAGATTAGAAAAAATGGCACTCCAAGAGAATTTGACTTTGAAATAAAACCGCATTGGGATCTTGGTACAGATTTGGGAATATTAGATTTTGAAAGAGCTTCAAAGATTACTGGAGCTAGATTTACATTATTTAAAGGTTTAGGTGCAAGACTTGAAAGGGCACTTATTACATTTATGCTAGATGTTCACACTGAAAAATATGGATATTCTGAGATGCTTACTCCATTTATGGTAAATAGGGATAGTATGACAGGCACAGGCCAACTTCCAAAGTTTGAACATGATATGTTTCACCTTCCAGGGAAAGATTACTTTTTAGTTCCTACAGCTGAAGTTCCACTTACAAACCTTCACAGGGACGAAATATTAGAAGATGAAAATCTACCTATATACTATACAGGATATACACCTTGTTTTAGGCAAGAAGCAGGAGCAGCTGGAAGAGATACTAGAGGTCTTATAAGAAACCATCAATTTGATAAGGTGGAACTTGTAAAACTTGTAAATCCTAAAGATTCTTATGATGAACTTGAAAAACTTACAGACAATGCAGAAGAAATTTTAAGACTTTTAGATATACCATATAGAGTAGTAATGTTAAGTAGTGGTGATTTAGGATTTTCTTCAGCTAAAACATATGATATAGAAGTTTGGATGCCAAGTTATGATAGATATGTTGAAATATCAAGTTGTAGTAACTTTGAAGACTTTCAAGCTAGAAGAACTAATCTTAGATATAGGGATGAAGAAACTTCTAAGGTAGGGTATCTTCATACATTGAATGGTTCAGGTCTTGCAGTAGGTAGAACATTTGCTGCTATACTTGAAAACTATCAAGAGGAAGATGGAAGTATATCTATTCCAGAAGTTTTAAGACCATATTTAAATAGACTAGAAAAAATTGAAAAATAAATAGTAAAACTCAAAAAATCCTAGACAAATTTGTCTAGGATTTTTTAAATTTTATTAATATATTCAAAATAAGTAGAATATTATGTTAATATGATGTATAATTATAAATGACTATGTATTTCAAATATTCAGACAATAGGAGAAATACATAAAATAATAAGGGGAGGGATTTTAATGTTTAAGAAAAAGATGTCTATATTTTTAGTTATTGTATTAGTGGCTTCACTTATGGTAGCGTGTGGTGAACCAGCGGAAGAAGGCAGCAGCGATGGAGGCGGAGGCGGAGAAAAAACTTTTATCTCAATAGCAACCGGTGGAACTTCAGGTACTTATTATCCATTAGGAGGAGCAATAGCAAAGATATTTAATGATAATGTTGATGGTGTACAAGCAGATTCTCAATCTACTGGTGCATCTGTAGAAAACATTGGTCTTATAGCTGATGGAAAGGCAGAAGTAGCTTTTATACAAAGTGATGTAACTTATTATGCAGCAACTGGAACAGAAAATTTTGAAGACCAAGGTGAAGTAGAAAACTTAAGTGGTATGGCTATGTTTTATCCAGAGGTTATTCAAATAATAGCAAATGGAAAATCAGATATAAAAAGTGTTGAAGACTTAAAAGATAAAAAAGTAGCTATAGGAGCACCAGGTTCTGGTACAGAAGCAAATGCTCGTCAAATATTAGCAGCTCATGGAATGGATTATGATGATTTAGGAAAAGCAGACTTTTTATCATTTGGTGAAGCAGCAGATCAACTTAAAAACAACCAAATAGATGCAGCTTTTGTAACAGCTGGAATACCAACTTCTGCTGTAACTGAAGTATCTCAAACATCTGACATAGTAGTAGTACCAATAGATAAGGAAAAAGTTGCTGAATTAAATGCAGAATATCCTTTCTATACAGAAGTTACAATCCCTAGTGGAACATATACAAACGATGAAGACTTAACAACTACAGCAGTTATGGCAATGCTTGTAGTTCCAAAAGATTTAGACGAAGATTTAGTATACAATCTTACAAAACAATTATTTGAACAAAGACAAACAATAATAGATACTCATGATAGAGGAAATGATTTAAAGCTTGAAACAGCTATAGAAGGTATGCCTGTAGATGTTCATGCTGGATCTCAAAAGTATTACGATGAAGAAGGAATCGAGTAATAATATTAAGGGTATTGATTTTTTCAATACCCTTAAACCTTTTAAAATAATTCTTATCATTTTATTAATTTTTTTAATGGTAGCTTTGTTTCCTTTAAAAGTCTTAGTTGCAAAAGATTTTAGGACGGAAAAGTACTTAGAACTTTGGCGGGTAAAGGAAGAAGAAGAGTTTACTATTAAATATACTCACTCTGTAGAAAAGAGTCCTGTAACTGAAAAATATAAAGTTTATGAGGATGAGATAATACTTTTAGAAACAACATTTAAATCATATGGTGCTGGACTTCCTGCGACTACTGAATATGATTTTGAACTTATAGATGATGGATTTAGGATATATAATATAAATAAAAAATATAGAGATGTCATATATCGAACAGGAGCAGAAATTGCCAATCACGAAATTATAATAGGTGATAAAACATATGAATTTTTAGATTTCTCAAAAAAACGAGCAGGAGTAAGATTTAGCACCGAGAGAATAAGTCTTTTAAATTATATTATAAAAACAATTATATTATAAAGGAGTGATTATTTTGGATGAAAAAGATGTAAAGATAACCGAATCTGAAGAAAACATGAATGTTGATCAGCTTTTAGAAGAATATGATGCTGATGCTTCTAAGGTTAGAAAGTTTAAAGGAAAGTGGGCTTTGTTAGTTTCTATAATAGCAATATCAATGTCGCTATTTCAATTTTACACAGCAGGCTTTGGAACACTACTTTCTGCAAGACAAAGATCCCTTCACATAATTTTTGCATTTACACTAGGGTTTTTACTTTACCCAGCAAGAAAAAAATCTAAGAGGGATAGAGCTAGTATATTAGATTTTGTACTTATAGCATTAACATTAGTAGTATTTGGATATATATTTATATTTGTAGAAGAAATTGCAAACAAAGGTACAAATGTAACCACAATGGATCTTATCTTTGGAGCAATCGCAATACTTTTAACTCTTGAAGTCACTAGACGTGCAGTAGGACCAGAACTTCCAATAGTATCTATAATATTTTTACTATATGCTAAACTTGGTCCAAGTTTACCTGGACTTTTAGCTCACAGAGGTTTTGGATTAGAGAGAATTATATCGCACATGTATTTAGCACTGGAAGGTATAATGGGTATACCACTCGGTGTATCGGCAACCTTTGTATTTATGTTTATTTTATTTGGAGCATTCCTCGACAAAACAGGGGTAGGAAGCTTTTTTATAGACTTAGCCTTTGCAATGACAGGACACACTAAAAGTGGTCCAGCTATGACAGCAGTAGTTGCATCTGGTCTTATGGGATCTATATCTGGAAGTTCTGTTGCAAACACAGTAACAACAGGTGCTTTTACCATACCTCTTATGAAAAAAACAGGATATAAACCATATTATGCAGGAGCAGTAGAGGCAACATCATCAACAGGAGGACAAATTATGCCACCTGTTATGGGTGCAGCAGCATTTATTATGGCTGACTTTACTGGAATAGCCTATCTTAATATAGTAGCTGCAGCAGCAATACCAGCAGCACTTTATTATTTTGCTGTAGGAACTATGGTTCACCTTGAAGCATCTAAATTAGGTCTTAAAGGTCTTCCAAAGGAAGAACTCCCAGATTTTAAAAAGACTATTCTTTCGGAAGGATATTTACTTCTTCCAGTAGTATGGATAGTAACTATGCTTGTTATGCAGTTTACACCTACACTTGCAGCATTTACAGCTATTATAATGAGTGCGGTTATAGCATTTGCAGCATCTTTAATAAAGAAAAATAACTCATTTGGTATAAAATCAGTATTCGCAGCTTTTGAGTCAGGAGCTAAGGGTGCTGTTGGAGTTGCGTGTGCGTGTGCATGTGCTGGTATGATAGTTGGGGTAGTTACACTTACAGGCCTTGGTCTTAGGGTTGCAGAACTTATAGTAACATTAGCTGGTGGAAGACTTCTTCTTACATTAGTGTTTACAATGTTTGCTTCTATAATTCTTGGAATGGGTCTTCCTACAACTGCTAAATATATAGTACTTGCTACTATGGCAGTTCCTGCAATTACAAAACTAGGAGTAAACCTTATATCAGCCCATTTATTTATATTATACTTTGGAGTTGTAGCAGATATAACACCTCCAGTAGCATTGGCGGCCTATGCAGGCGCGGGAATTGCAGGGTCCAATTCTATGAAGACTGGTTTCCAAGCCTTTAAACTAGCGATTGCAGCCTTTATAGTACCATATATATTTGCAGTAGATCCATCTTTAATACTTGTAAAGGATGTAGTTGGAACGACTGTAGAGTTTTTACCTTTAGCAAGCGCTATTCCTATGATAATATCGGCAGTAATAGGCATATTGTGCCTGGCAGGAGCAGTAGAGAACTACTTTATAGATCATTGTAAAATATATGAAAGATTACTTTTAGCTGTAGCAGCACTAACACTATTAAAACCAGGACTACAAACTGATGCAATAGGTCTTGCAGCTTTAGCTATAGTATTTATTCTTCAAAGGACAAGAAAAAAGAAAACTAAGGCAACAGCATAGTAGAAAAAGATAAAAATTATAACAGTTTGATATACTCCCTTATAATAGATTAAATAAAAAAATCTTATATAAGGGAGTTTTTTATGTCTAAAAGACCTATATAACCTTATAGAGTAATTTATAAATGCATAAAAGGATATACTTATATATAAGTATATTTTTAAGGAGGTAAATCTTGAAAAGAAAAACTAATATTTGGATATGTCTTATAGTTATAGCTATATTTTTAACAGGATGTAAAGGTAAAAAATCTAGTGATTTTAAAAGTGAAACTATAATAAAAGAAAATTTTACTGAAGTGAAGGAAGATTTAAATAAATATGAAATAGATATAGAAATAGATGATGAGAATAAATCTTATAGTGGAAATCAAAAAACTAGATTTAAAAATACTACAGGAAGGGAATTAAAAGAAATATATTTTAGGCTTTATCCAAATGCTTTTAAGGATTTTGATAGTTCTCCTTCTATATTGGGACAGTCATATTCTAAAGCTGAATATAAAAAGGGATATATAAAGATGAAAGATATTTCTGTAGATGGAGAAAAATTAAAATATAAAATAGAAGGAGAAGATGAGACACTATTAAAAATAGAACTCGACAAGCCTTTATTAAAAGAATCTCAAATAGAAATAGATATGAAGTACCAAGCAAAACTTCCTACTTCAAAAGATCGTTTTGGCTATGGTGAAAATACTATGAACTTTGGTAACTGGTATCCGGTTCTTTCAGTATACGATGAAGATGGATGGAGCAAAGATCCATATTATTCAATAGGAGATCCATTTTATAGTGAAATATCAAACTATGATATAAACATAAGTCTAGATAAGGATATAGTTCTGGCAAGTAGTGGAAACATATTAGAGGAGGAAATAGTAGGAGATAAAAAAACATATAAGATAGAAGGACAGCTTATAAGAGATTTTGCTTTTTCAGCTAGTAGAGACTTTAAGATTGAAGAAGAAAAAATAGATGACACTTTAGTAAAATTATATTATCTAGATAATAATGAAACTATGATAAAAGAAGCTTTGAAATATAGTAAGGATTCTTTAAAGGTCTTTAATAAGCACTTTGGAAAATATCCTTATGGAACATATTCTGTAGTTTTAACTGAATTTCCAAGTGGAATGGAGTATCCCACTGTAGTTTTTATAAGTAAGGAACAATTTAAAGAAAAGCTTAAGAAAAACTTAGAACAAACAATAGTTCACGAAACAGCACATCAATGGTGGTATGGGCTAGTTGGAAACGATCAAGTAAATGAGGCATGGCTTGATGAAGGACTAACAACTTATTCTGAAGTAATATATATGGAAAATATATATGGAAAAAAGGCGGGAGATATATATTTTGAGGACAATATTGAAATAGGATACGATATTGTAAAAGGATATCTAGAAAAAGGAGATCAAACTGTTAATAAACCATTAAGTGAGTTTGGAGACTGGGGTGACTATGGACCTTTAGTATATACAAAAGCAGCTATGTTTTTAAGAGATATAAAAGACGAGTATGATGAGGAAATCTTTTTAGATATTTTAAATAGATATTATCAAAAGTATAAATATAAAATAGCTAGAACAGAAGATTTTTTAAAAGTGTGTGAAGAAGTAACAGGAGATAGTTTTGAATCTATGAATGAAAAATGGCTAAAATGAAATAAAAGAACTTATAGATAAAAACTATACTCTTAACATTTAAAAATATTGACAATATAGGATGGATATTATAAAATGTAAGAATAGTTGAATAAGCCCCCGTAGTTAAATGGATATAATAAACCCCTCCTAAGGGTTAGTTGCTGGTTCGATTCTGGCCGGGGGTGCCACTTTAAACTTATAAATAATATATTATTTATAAGTTTTTTTATATAAAAAAGCAGGTGAAAATATGGATGAATATTTTATGAAAGAAGCTATAAAAGAAGCTGAAAAGGCATATAAAGATATGGAAATTCCAGTAGGGGCTGTTATAGTTTTAGATGGTCAGATAATAGGACGAGGCTACAATAGGGTAGAAACATTAAAAAATTCATTAGCCCATGCAGAAATAATTGCCCTAGATGAAGCGAGTAAATCACTTGATGCATGGAGGCTTATAGACTGTACTATTTATGTTACTTTAGAGCCTTGTGCCATGTGTTCGGGTGCTATAGTAAACTCTAGGATAAAACGACTTGTAATAGGAACTTCTGATCCCAAAAGGGGATGTGCTGGCAGTCTTATTAATATAGTAAATCACAAAGGTTTAAATCATAGACTCCAGGTAAAAACTGGAGTTTTAGAAAAAGAATGTAAGACAATTTTACAAAATTTCTTTAAAAGATTAAGAAAAAATAAAAAAAATTAAAATATTTTATATAATATGGAAACATTTACATTCTCACAAATTAGCTTTTGTTAAACACTTAGCAAGATTAAATATTCTGAAAAC
Organism: Tissierella sp.; assembly: GCF_052089545.1. Classification (GTDB taxonomy): domain Bacteria; phylum Bacillota; class Clostridia; order Tissierellales; family Tissierellaceae; genus Tissierella_A. The sequence continues at coordinate 15,373 of NZ_JBQDAA010000014.1, forward strand.
TATAAAAAAACCTTGACAAAACCGCTTTATCCCTTTATAGTATAAATAATATACAAAAAAAGGAGGTAATATTCATGGAAAAAAGAGAAGGATTTAGTTCGAAATTTGGAATACTTGCAGCAGCTGTAGGATCAGCAATCGGACTTGGTAATATATGGAGGTTTCCATATGTAGTAGGAAAGTATGGCGGAGGTGCCTTTCTAATTGTCTATTTAGGAATAGTTGCAGCAATTGGATTACCTCTGATGTTAAGTGAGTTTGTAATAGGTAGAGAAGGTAAACAAGATGCTATAGGTTCATTTAAAAAGCTTGATTCCAAAAGACCGTTCTTTGTATCAGGAGTACTTGGAGTTTTAGCAGCCTTTTTTATTCTTTCATTTTACGGGGTTGTAGCAGGTTGGACTCTTGAATATGTATTTGCATCAATAACAAATAAATTTGCAGGACAAAGTAGTGAGCAGATTGGGAATATGTTTGGAAGCTTTATAGCAGATCCATATAGACCTATTATGTGGCAAATTGTATTTATGGGTATAACAGGTCTTATAGTTTCTACAGGTGTACAAAAGGGAATAGAAAAAGTCGCAAAAATTATGGTACCGCTATTATTAGTTCTTATTATTATACTTGATATTAAAGCGCTTAGTCTTCCAAACAGCATGGAAGGACTTAAGTTTTTATTTCAACCTGATTTTTCGGTTATAGATGGTAGGGTAGTACTAGGGGCCTTGGGGCACGCCTTTTTCTCTTTAAGTCTTGGTATGGGTATTATGATAACATATGGTTCTTATATATCAGATAAGGAAAACTTAGGCAGTACAGCCCTTCAAATATCTTTAGCAGATACCTTTATAGCTCTTCTTGCAGGAATAGCTATATTTCCAGCTGTATTTGCTTATGGAGTAGATCCAAGTGACGGAGCAGGACTTGTATTTATAACTCTTCCAAATGTATTCAATCAAATGCCTGGAGGATATATATTTTCTATAATGTTCTTTGCACTTTTAGCACTAGCGGCACTTACAAGTACTATATCACTTCTGGAAGTAGTAGTAGCATATTTAGTTGATAGTCTAAAAATGGCTAGAAAAAGAGCTAGTATATTAGCTTTTACAGGAATCACTTTAGTAGGATTCTTTGCATCACTTTCAAATGGTCCATTAGCACATTTAGACTTTTTTGGAAATAATTTCTTTGACTTTTTAGATGAAACTACAGCAAACTACTTCTTAACTACAGCAGCACTTATAAGTGTAATATTTGTTGGTTGGTTTATGGATAAGGGTAGAATAAAAGGTCAGCTTTCTAATGAGGGTAAATTTAGCATAGGATACGAAAGTATATATTTTGCTATAATAAAATATGTGGCTCCAATTGGAATAGTTCTAGTATTCTTATATCAACTGGGAGTATTTGGATTTATGGAATAAGATTAAAATCTGATAATTTAATTAATCAAATAATCATAAATAAAAAGAATCATATAGATTTATATATCTGATGCTTTATTTATAAATTATAAAAAATAAAATTTTTATTTATTATCCTAAATAAAAAGCATCAGATAGATTTATCTATCTGATGCTTTTTTTATAAAGTATCAACCTTAATATTTTTATTTATTAGCCTAAATAATTAAAATCATCGTCTAAGACATCTAATAAAGGTTCATATCCTAAATAACCGTCCTCTTCCTTTTTTAATGATAATTTTGATTTAGCATTTAACATTTTCTTAATACTATCAAGTTTAGCTATAGTTAAATCTGTTTTTTCTAGAGGTATAAGTTCGAAAGCTTCGTTTTTATCTACTCCTGACTCGATAAGAGCCTCTCTAAGAGAGTCTAAGGCCATAGGGTCTTCTGTAAATAATCTTAAACCTTTTATTATATTTTCTTCGTCCATTTCTGTGCCATCTCTTTTAAATACTTTCAATAGATTAGTTAGTCTTAACTGGTAGTCTTTATTTAAATCAGTTTCTTTTTTTGATCCAAGTTCTTTTCTTTTATCTTCTAATATTTCTTCAAGATTTGTTTTTAACTTGTCAATTTCTTTTTTGTGTAATCCTTCTAATTTTTCTGTATTTTCCTTCTCTTCTTCTTCTGAGTGAGAGCCTTGATTAAACTTATTATACTCAGCTTTTAACTTTCTTTGTTCCTTTTTATATTCATCTACACTATTTATAAATCTTTGTTTATAAGTCATCTACTATTACCTCCAATTATATTTATTATACACATTAGAAATTTTGTATATTTTTTTCATACTTAAATTAGATAAGATACATATGCCATTACTTTTTAGCTTTTTCTTTTAGTAATTTATCCTTTATAGTCCATAGTTTCAAGGATAAATCTACTACATATTCATGAGGATTTTCAAATCTTTTTACTTCTTGCCAGAGATTTTCTATGTTTTTATCAGTATGTTTTTTAATTTCCTCTATATGTGGTGTCTCATAGACTTGTTCTCCCTTATCAAAAATTCTAATTAATAATTTTTCAGCATAAAAGTTTTCTATAAGCTTTCTTTTCCAAGTAAATAGTGGGTGAAATATTTCATAAGCTTTACTATCATCAATAACTTCATCGTGAAGGGTTACAACATCAGCTATAGCCTTATGTGTATTTCTATTAAATAATCTATATACTTGTTTAAAACCTGGAGTAGTTATTTTTCCTACATTTTCGCTTATTTTTATCTTAGGAATTATCTCTCCATCATCTTCTAGAGCAGTGAGCTTATAAACTCCACCAAAGATTGGTTCACTCATAGCAGTTATAAGTCTTTCACCAACACCAAAAGAATCTATTTTAGCTCCCTGGTTTATAAGATCTCTTATAATATACTCATCAAGACCACTTGAAGCCATAATTGCGCAATCTTCAAAACCAGCTTCATCTAACATCTTTCGAGCTTCTTTAGAAAGATAAGCCATATCGCCACTATCTATCCTTATACCTTTAGGCCTAAAGCCTCTAGGTAATACTTCTTCATTAAAAACTTTTATAGCATTTGGTATACCCTCTTTTAATGTATCATATGTATCTACAAGTAGATAACAAGTATCAGGGTAAACCCTAGCATAAGCTTGAAATGCTTGGAGCTCACTATCAAAAGATTGTACCCAGCTGTGGGCCATAGTACCAACTGTAGGAATGTTAAAGTCTCTACCTACAATAGTGTTAGCAGTACCAGCACAACCGCCTATATAAGCCGCCCTTGCGCCTAAAATAGCAGATTCATAACTATGGGCCCTTCTGCTTCCAAACTCCATTACAGACCTTCCCCCGGCTGCTCTTGATATTCTATTTGATTTTGTTGCTATTAGAGATTGATGATTTATAGTAAGAAGAACCATGGTTTCTACTAACTGAGCTTGTACGATAGGACCCCTAACTATAACTATGGGTTCACCAGGAAATATAGGTGTTCCTTCTTTAATAGACCATACATCACAAGTAAATTTAAAATTACGAAGGTAATTTAAGAATTTTTCTGAAAATATGTTTCTACTTCTAAAATATTCTAGATCTTTGTCGCTAAATCTTAAGTTTTTAAGGTATTCTATAAGTTGGTCTAAGCCTGCCATTATGGCATAGCCCCCATCATCTGGAATAGATCTAAAAAACATATCAAAATAAGCGATCTTTTCTTCCATATTATTTTCTAAATATCCATTTGCCATAGTAAATTCATAAAAATCTGCAAGCATTGAAAGGTTTTTATTATCTGACCAGTCTAATTTATTCATATGCATCTCCTTAAGTTATATTATTTGTATTATAAACAAAAAAGCTTATAAATACAAGATGTAGATAGAATATCTATATGTAATTAAGATTATAAATTTAAATAAGACAAAAAAATAAATGGATGTTTTCTATAATTCTTATTAGAAAACATCCATTATTTAAAATAAAACTTGATCTTACACGAGCCTAAATGACTTTCCTTGCTTAAATCTTCTACTATATTAATCTTCTCCTCAATTGAAATTGTTGAATCAATCTTTTCTTTATTAAGTCTTGGTATCCAATACCTACGGAAACCTAAATCTTAACCATTCTTTAAACTATATTTCTTGTAATCTAAAACTAGATACTCAATTTTAAATCTTCTACATTACTTTACTATCTCTTTAATCTAATCTTTAGCTATTACAAATTGTGACTTTAAACATAAACTTGAAACTTTGTTAGGAGCAAGATTAAACTACTAAGTTACTATTGTTTCTTTGAAAATGTTGCTAGATACAATATTCTTAATACTTAAATCTTTTACTAGATAATCTTGTAAATCTCTCAATCAGATTATTTTCTAAACTCAGGACTTACTACCAAATCAATTTACCTTTTACTTTAAACCCGGTAAGTCAAGTTTTATTTACAAGCTATAAAATATATAAAGATAAATCTAAAATTTAAGGGGTATAAACTAATCTTTTTTATCTCTTATGCTTGTATTAATATTATACCCAATTAAAAATAATTAAACATCTTTTTTGAAAATAATTAAAGTTTTTTCAAAAAAGATGTTTTTATTTTAGAATACAATGCTTATATTCAGCTAAAATAGCTTTTTACACTGCTTTTAATAATTTTTCACCTTTGGGAGATATTTTAAATGTTTTTACTGGAGTCGTATTACAACTTCTAGCATAAGCGCACTTACTACATGAAGTTTGACAAGTGGGAGAGCCTAAATCTTCTATTAAGTATCCCATTCGTATAAGGCTTTTTACCATATCATTTGCCATATCCTTTCTTATATTAAGTTTTTTGCTTATAAAAGCATCGGAATAAAGATTCGTTTCATTTATTAAATTTAAAATTTCTTTAAGCAAAACAATTCATCTCCTTAAAATCCAAGTAATGTCCCAACCTGATAAACAAGCACTGCTGCTATCCAACCTATAGCAAATGTATAAAGTGAAATAAAGATTGGCCATTTATAAGAATTAGTTTCTTTTTTTACTGTGGCTATAGTTGCAGCACATGGAGTATAAAATAAAACCAAAACCATAAAGGAAACTGCAGTAAGAGGTGTAAATATTCCTTGAAGCTGTGTTGCTAAATCAGCTGCACCTTCTCCACCAGAATATACCATTCCAAGAACACCTACAACTGCTTCCTTAGCTGCTATTCCAGAAAACAGACTTACAGCTGCTTGCCATGTACCAAAGCCTGCAGGTTTAAAAATAGGAGCTACGAAAGTACCAATTTTACCTAAGAAACTTGCTTGACTTGATGGTTCAACTCCAAATGGAAGTATTGAAAGAACCCAAAGAATACTAACTACTACAAATATAACTGTACCTGCCCTATGAAGGAAGTCCCAAACCTTATCCCACATATTTCTAAGAACACTAGTTATAGAGGGAAGTCTATAAGGGGGAAGTTCCATTATAAAGTCAGAGTTTTCACCTTTAAAAAGTGTTTTACTAAATATCTTACCAACTATAAGTGCCATTGCAATACCTAAAAAGTATATTGAAAAGAGTACTATTCCACCACTATCAGGGAAAAAAGCTGCTATAAATAACATATATATAGGTATCTTAGCCCCGCAACTCATAAAGGGATTTATAAGTATTGCTATCATCCTATCTTTTTTATTTTCAAGTGTCCTAGTTGACATAATACCAGGAACATTACATCCAAAGCCTATTATCATAGAGATAAAAGTTTTACCGTGAAGTCCAAGTTTTCTCATAACACCATCCATAACATAGGCAGCTCTTGCCATGTAACCTGTATCCTCTAATATTCCTAAAAAGAAATATAAAACTACTATAAGTGGAACAAAGACTATAACGGCTGCAACACCACCAAATATTCCGTTATTGATAAAGGAGCTAAGAAGTGGAGGAGCAGATGCATTAATAAGTAGTCCTTCTACATATACACCTAGATTAACTAGTCCGTCTTCCACAAACCCTCCAAGTAAATCTTCACCGATTGTAAAGGTAAGTTGAAAAACTATAAACATTATAAGTCCAAATATTGGTATTCCCCAAAATTTGTGGGTAACTATTGTGTCTATTTTATCTGTTAAGCTAACCTTAGATTCACTAGGTCTTGTAACACTTTGAGCTAATACATTATTAACAAAACTATATCTATTATCAATGATCTCAAGTTCTAAATCAGAATCAACAGCTTCAATTTCTGCTACTTTCTTTTTTAAATCTTCACTTCCATTTTCATCTATATAACTTATGATATCTTGATCTCTTTCTAAAAGTTTGATTGCTAACCAATTGCTAGGATATATATATTCTGAATTTGCAAGAAGAGGTCTTATATTTTCCAATTCTTTTTCAATGTTTTTACTATAAGTAAATTTCTTTGAAGTGTTCTTAGAATCCATATATTCTGTTGCTGATTTCAATAAATCTTTAATTCCTTGTTTTTTTGAAGCAACAGTAGCTACTATTGGTATTCCAAGCTTTTTAGAAAGATTATCTAAATCAATTTTTATGTCTTTAGCAAGGGCTTCATCCATCATATTTAAAGCCAATACTACTTTTGTTCCCATTTCTATAAGTTGTGATGTTAAGTATAAATTTCTTTCAATATTTGTTGCATCTACTACATTGATTACTATGTCTGGGTTTCCTTTTAATATAAAATCTCTTGCAACTATCTCATCTTCTGAGAAAGCTCCAAGACTATAAGTACCTGGTAAATCTACCACATTATATTCTTTATTATTATATTTTACTTTTCCTTCCTTTTTTTCAACTGTAACTCCAGGCCAGTTTCCAACATGTTGATTTGAACCTGTAAGAGCATTGAAAAGTGTAGTCTTACCACTATTTGGGTTTCCTACTAAAGCAATTACGCTCATATCTTTTCCCCTTCCTAATAAATGATTTATTTTTCTATAAGTATTTTGCTTGCTAAACCTTTACCAATAGCAAGTTTATGTCCTTGGATATCTAAAATCAAAGGTCCAATATCATTTTTAACAATTTGAACTGATACTCCCCTATTTAAACCAAGTTCACACAATCTATTTCTTGCAGAACATCCACCTGCGATTTCACATATTATTCCTGACTCATTTCTTTTAAGTGATGAAAGACATGTCTTTTCTATAATTAAATTTTCCATTTATATTCACTCCTTATTATATTATAATACTAGGCACTGATAACGATTATCAATATCATCTATTTACATAATACAGTAAACTAATAAAAAAATCAATAGTTTTTTACTAGGAATTAAATTTTTTTTATTGTCAAGCACTTCTGAAAATGTCTGATAAAAGTTAAAAGATTAGCACCGACT
>NZ_JBQDAA010000015.1:0-22580 GCF_052089545.1 Tissierella sp.
TTCTTGTGGATAACACAGATATTTTTAAAAATCACATTCTGCAACTATCTAATACTTATTTAAGGTTAAATCCTTTAAATCTATTATATTCAATACATATATTTATATAATCAATCCATTTTGAATAAAGGTATTCGCATATAAAGGATTTTATTTAAATAAAATCCTTTATATGCGAATTTATTACTTATAGACTGTATAATCTCATCTAAAATACTATTATATCATATTCTTTTATATATAAAAAATATTAAGAGATTTTAACATAATCTTTCCCAAATTTCTCCTTCAATTCGACAATTGCATTTTCATCATTGTTTATCCAAAGTGATTTATCAGAAAGGAAAGCTTTATTTTCTTTTTCCACATATATATATACAGGATTTTTACCAGGGTATTTAGATATAGTCGACTTTATTTCTTCCATTGAAGTTTCCATATCATCCCCTACTATTTTTATATATACCTTTTTCTTCTTAAATCTATCTAGTGTTGATAATCTTTCACATATTATCTTGGGTTCTTCTACTTCAGATAAACTAAGCTTTCCTTCTATTACTATTACTTTCCCTTCATTTAAAAGATCTTTATACCTTTCATAAGTCTTTGGAAAAACAATTGTTTCTATTACCCCATACATATCTTCTATAGTCATAAATGCCATCATGTTGTTATTTTTTGTTATTTTGTTTTTCTTTTCTAAGACAAGTCCTGCTATTCTTATCTTTTTACCATCCCAAACTCCACTTAGTCCTTTTGATTCATCATCAGATTCATCTACTAGTGTTTCATTTATTTCCACGGTTGTTATGGTTGAAATCTTACTTATTTCTTTTTCAAAAGGTTCTAAGGGATGACCAGATACATATATACCCAAAATTTCTTTTTCCATCTCTAGAAGTTTTTCTTGAGGAAATTCTTTTAAATCTGGAGCATTATCTTTGTCTATACTTTCTTCAACTGTATCAAAAATTGAAAATTGTCCTTCTATATTTCTCTTTTTATCTGAATGAATCCTATCTATTATCTTTTCATAAATTGCTAAAAGTTGTGTTCTTTTTAAATTTAAGCTATCCATAGCACCACTTTTAATAAGACTTTCTACGGCTCTTTTATTCATAGAATTTGAATCTACTTCTTCTATTCTTTCTATAAAGTCTGTAAAGTTTTTAAAATTCCCATATTTTCTTGCTTCTATTATAGATGATATAAAATTTACGCCTACATTTTTTACAGCAGTTAATCCAAATCTTATTTTACCTTTATTTACTGTGAATTTATGAAATGACTCGTTTATATCTGGTGGCATTACTTCTATACCCAATCTTTTACATTCTTGTATATATAATGAGACTGTATTTATATTTCCCATTATGGAAGATATTTGAGCTGCCATAAATTCTACTGGATAGTAATGTTTTAAAAATGCCGTTCTATAAGCTATTACAGCATAAGCTGCAGAATGTGACTTGTTAAAGGCATAGTTTGCAAAATCTATCATCAGGTCATATATTTTATTTGCTGATACCTCATCTACACCGTTTCTTACTGCTCCTTTAGTTACTATTTGATCATTTTCATCAACTTGACCATGGATGAAATTTTTTCTTTCCTCTTCCATAACTTCCATATCTTTTTTACTCATAGCTCTACGAACCAAATCAGCTTGCCCCATAGAATAGCCACCTATATCTCTTACTATTTTCATAACTTGTTCTTGGTAAACTATACATCCGTATGTTACATCTAATATATCTTCTAGACTTTCATGGATATATGTGATCTTACTCGGGTCATGTTTACATTCTACAAATGTTGGAATTTGATTCATAGGTCCTGGTCTAAAAAGTGAATTGGCAGCTATAAGATCCTCAAATACATTTGGTTTTAGCTCCTTTAAAAATGCTCTCATGCCTGGGCTTTCAAACTGAAATATACCTAATGTTTCTGCTCTTGCAAACATTTCAAATACTTCTTTATCATCATATGTTATACTTTCAAAATCTATATCTATATTGTGGTTTTCCTTAATTAAATCAACCGAATCCCTTATAACAGTTAAAGTTCTAAGGCCTAAAAAATCCATTTTTAAAAGCCCTAATTCTTCTAACTCTGTCATATTAAATTGAGTTGATATTGCTTCTTTATTTCTTAAAAGTGGTACATAATTTGTAATAGGTTCTTTTGATATAACTACTCCAGCAGCATGGGTTGAAGTATGTCTTTGAAGTCCTTCAACAGACATAGCTACATCTATAAGTCTTCTAGTTTGTACTCCTGTTTGATAACTATTTCTTAAGTCTGAGCTAACTTCAAGAGCCTTTTGTATAGTCATTCCAAGATCTGTTGGTATTTGTTTAGCTATATAGTCAACCTCTCCGTAAGGAAGATCTAAAGCTCTTCCAACATCTCTTATTGCACCCCTAGCTGCCATGGTACCAAATGTTACAATTTGAGCTACACGATCTTCTCCATATTTTTCAACTACATATTCTATTACTTCTTCTCTTCTTTCATAGCAAAAGTCTATATCTATATCTGGCATGGTAACTCTTTCTGGATTTAAAAACCTCTCAAATATAAGTCCATATTCTATAGGATCTATATCAATGATTCCAAGCCCATATGATACTATACTTCCGGCAGCTGAGCCTCTACCAGGTCCTACCATTATTTGATTATCTTTAGCATATTTTATAAAATCCCAAACGATTAAAAAATAATCTATATATCCCATATCAACTATTACACCAAACTCATATAAGAATCTATCCATTATTTCTTTGCTTAGTTCACCGTATCTTTTTTTAAGACCTTCTAGTATAAGTTTTTTTAGATAGGATTTATTTGTAAATCCATCTGGCACAATATATTCAGGTAAATGAAGATTTCCAAACTCTATATCTACATTACATCTGTCAGCTATCTTAACGGTATTTTCAATAGCACCGTCATAACCTCCAAATTTTTCTATCATTTCTTGTGGAGATTTTAAATAAAACTGGTCACTTGGAAACTTCATTCTTTCAGTTTCACCTACAGTTTTTCCAGTTTGAATACAAAGGAGTACATCGTGTACCTCTGCATCTTTTCTTTCTAAATAATGAACATCATTTGTAGCTATAAGTTGTATATCTGTTTCCTTACTCAATCTAGCAAGTTCACGATTTACAAGTATTTGTTCTTCTATACCATGGTCTTGAAGTTCTAAAAAGAAATTTCCCTTTCCAAATATATCCCTATATTCTAAAGCTATGTCTTTAGCTTTTTCATAATTATTGTTTGTAATATATTTTTGAACTTCTCCCCCCAAACATGCTGAAAGCGCTATTATACCTTCACTATGTTTTCGAAGTACATCTCTGTCTATACGTGGCTTATAATAAAATCCATTTATATATCCTTCAGATACTATTTTCATAAGATTAGAGTATCCTATATTGTTTTCTGCTAGAAGTACTAAATGAAATCTAGCTTTATCTTTTGTTTCTTTATCAGTATATTTGCCTTTAGCTACATAAACTTCTGATCCTAATATTGGCTTTATACCATGTTTTCTAGCTTCCTTATAAAAATCTATTATTCCAAACATAGAACCATGATCAGTAATAGCAATAGAGTCCATTCCTAGTTCTTTAGTCTTTTGTATAAGTTCTTTTACTTTAGCTGAGCCATCTAACAAGCTATATTGCGTATGAACATGTAAATGGGCAAATTCTATCTTTTCTATTTTAATCACTTCCTTTAAAGTTTATATACATTTATTCTATCATATATTGTTAATTTTAAATAATTATATATTTTAATTTAAAACATAAAAATATTCCTTATAGTAGATTTTAATTGTTTAATAAATCTATTATAAGGAACATTTATTTTAAGTTTTTTATATTTATATTTTAAACTTATTTATAAGCTCTTCTAATTCTTTGGCAATTCTTTCCAACTCTTCATTGGATGTAGCAACTTTTTCGATAGAAGATGTTTGTTCTTCCATTGCTGCTGATGCTTCTTCTGTCCCAGCTGCGTTCTCCTCAGCAATTGCAGTTAGATTTTGCATAAGATCTACCAAGTTATCTCTGTTTTCTCCCATAAACTCTACAGATTTATTTAGCTCTTCAATCATATTTTTTACTTGTCCTATAGCATCAGCTATAGATTCAAATCTATCTTCTGTATCTTTAACCTTATCTTTTTGATCATAAGAAATATCTTTTACAATTTCCATATGTTCAACTGCATTTTTAGATTTATACTTTAATTCTTCAATAATCCCTTGAATTTCTTCAGTAAAGTTATTAGATTGTTCGGCTAGTTTTCTTATTTCTTCTGCTACAACAGAAAATCCTTTACCTGCTTCGCCAGCTCTAGCTGCTTCAATAGCAGCATTTAGTGCTAAAAGATTAGTTTGCTCTGCTATATTTTGAATCATACCACTAGCCTCTTCTATTTTTTCTGCACTTTGGTTGTTATCTAATATAATTTCATATATTTCTTCTGTCGCTTTATTGTTTTCTTCAGTTTTATCTATGAGAATATTTAATATATTAAAACCTTGCTGTTTTTGATCTTCTATTTTATCTGCTGTTGTGTTTAATTTTGATATATACTCAGCTTCCTTATCTAAAAGCCTATTCATATCATCTACATGATGTGCAGAGTCTTCTGTGCTAATAGCTTGTTCACTTGCTCCCTTTGCAATCTCAGCTATAGTCCTTGAAATTTCTTCTGAAGAGGTCGCTGATTTTTCAGATATTTGATTTAATACTATAGATGATCTCGTTAGATTGTTCGATGAACTACTTATTCTTTTAATAATCTCCTTTAAATTGTTACAAATTTTATCAAAGGATCTTATTAAATCACCTATCTCATCTTCTCTATTTAATAGCTTTTCATCTACAGCAACCTGTAAATCTAAGTTAGATATATTATCTGCGTATTGTGAAGCTAAGACAATTGGTTTAGTTATATAACCAGAAATTATATATATGACGCCACCTAAGATGGCTAAACCAATAACCATTACTATTATTAAAAAATATGTCTGTCCTTGAACCTCATTATACATATCATCTTCCAAAACTACAGTTCCGAAACTCCACGGTGCTTCAGTATCTCCTATTTCAATAGGGGTCATAGTTTTAAATACATTTTGTTTTAATTCATCTGAATAGGACATATTTGAATATTTTTGACCATTTTCTATAGACTCTTTATAATCATTTATTCTCTTTTCTTCACCACTAACTAATTCATCTGTTATTTCACCAACTAAAGATATATCGGGATGTGCTACTACTGTACCATTATTTGATATTATTTTTCCTATTCCTTCATCATATATCTTGATTTGGGAAACAATTTCTTGAAGTTTTTCCAATGTAATATCTACTCCAACTATACCTATTGCTTGACCATTATATATAATGGGAGCTGTCAGTGAACTTACCATTACCATACTACCATCTACCTCAAATTCGGTTGGTTCTGTTATGTATGATCTTTTATTGGTCATAGGTTGTATATAGTAATCGTTTACCCCTTCAACATTATAACTATCAAGGGTTCTATATTTTACCTCGCCATCTTCTCTGTAAAGATATGGTATAAGTCTTCCAGTTTCATCATGATATTTTTCATTTACATATTCACTATCTTGTCCGTCAAAAGCATCAGGTTCAAATCCTACAAATGCTCCGAACATATCTTCATTTGATTCTAACATCTCTTTTATCATATCTAACACTAATTCTCTATCTTCTACGTCTTTACCAACCATTACCCCTAGACTGTTAGCTAGTCCATTTGCTGAATTAATAGAATTATTTAGTATTTCTGATACTATAGAAGAATTTTCAGCTGCTATTGCATTTGTTAATTCATTTGCTTGTACTTCTGCCATGTTTTTGGTGCCAGTAATAGTTATTATAGCAGTTGAAGTGAAAATTATTGATACTGCTAATAATACTATTAAAATAATCTTTGTCCTAAGTTTCATTTATATGCCCCCTGATTATATAATTTAAAAACAACACTCCCCAGTAAATTATACAATACTTTGAATTTACAGACAATTTGAAATTTGTATGAAGCTTTGAATTATTATTAGACATTTTTTTCGGTATTTTTACATTTTAATTTATTTTAAGACATAAAATAAAGACTCAGTGTTTTGAGTCTTTAAATAAATTTTTCTATAACATTTTCTATTAGCGAAAAATCTACCACTCTAAAATCATCTAATATTTTTTCCGGCCAATTTGGAGTCTCTTTGTCCAAATTAAATTTATTAAATACTATAATGCTTTCTTCTATTATTGCAAGGCTTTGATAGTCTAGTTCTCCCTTTTCTTTAGAAATAATTATAGTTTTAAAGGGAGTCTCATTGGGCTTTATACTTCCTGATAGTGGGTGTGTTAAAAGCCTGTATCCTTCGTGTATCTTAGATCTTGTTATCTCTAATACATCTTTATAAGTATAGCTATCACTAAAGATAAAACCAAATCTATCTTTATATTGTAAATAAACAGTTTTATTATTTGTAATTATAGTTTTTTTCATAAATTCTCCCATTTAAATTTCTTTGAATCCATCTTTTAAAAAGTTTATTAGTTCTTCTACAGCCTTATTTTCGTCACTTCCACTTGCTATGATACTTATTTTCTCTCCTGGAAAAGCCCCTAGACTCATTATACCTATTATACTTTTACCATTTACTATATTTCCTTTGAATTCTATCTCTATTTCAGATTCATATTTATTTGCTTTTTGAACAAATTTAGCTGCAGGTCTTGCATGAAGTCCTTCTTCATTATCTAAAATTACAGTTTTCTTTTTCATTTAATTCCCTCCTAATTCTTTAGCAATTTCTCCAATTTTCCTAAATCTATGGTTTACTCCAGACTTTCCAACAGGATTGGAAAGCATTTTTCCCAATTCTTTTAAACTAGCATCTGGGTTTTCAAGCCTTAATATAGATATTTCTCTTAAACCTTTTGGTAGTTTATGAATACCCATATGATCATCTATAAATTTTATATCATTTATCTGTCTTAAACTAGCACTTATAGTTTTACCCAAATTTGCCGTTTCACAGTTTACAATTCTATTTATATTATTCCTAATATCTTTTAATACTCTTATGTCTTCTAAATGTAAAAGTGCTTGATGTGCTCCCATTATATTTAATACATCTACAATCTTTTCTCCTTCTTTTATATAGACTATATAATTTTCTTTTCTTAAAACAATTTTAGAATTAAGATCGAATGTATTTATCGTTTTTGATAGATCTTCTGCATGTTCTTTATTATTAGTAACCATTTCTAAATGATAGGTTTTCTCGGGATTGCTAATAGATCCACCACCTAAAAAAGAACCTCTTATATAAGCTCTTTTACAACATCTATTTTTTATTATATTTTTATTTATTTTATAATCTGGATTAAATATATTTATATTTTCTCGCTCAAGAAATTCTACGTCTAGAAGTATTTCTTTGGATGCTTTTTTATCATTTATAACTATAAGATAGTTATTATTTTTTTTAAGTTGTCTATTTTTTCTTACCATAACCTCTATTTCAATATCATAACTCTTTTTTAATATAGAAAATATTCTTCTTGCAATACTTGCATTTTCCGTAGAAAATTTTAGATTAATATTTTTCCCACTATTTATTTGTATAGTCCCGCACATCCTAACTAAAGCAGCAAGTTCTGCTAAGGAACAGCACCTAGAGCCTAATGGAAGTTTGGAAAGTTCATTTTTAGTTTTTTGTGAAAAAGACATTCTACCACCTATTTCTATTTTGTAAGTTTTAAGATCTTTTTAATTATCCTTTTTTCATCTTCATATCTTAATTTTTCTAATACCTTATCACGATGAATAAACTTTGCTAAAATAAATCCTTCGTTTTTTTGAGGTTTACATTCCATAGAGTAACACTCCATATGATACCAATGGACTATTTTAGAAACGATTTCATCGTATTGAATACTTTTATATTTATAATTTATTTTATCAACATATCCTATTATATTTCCTTTAACTCCTGTTTCTTCTTCTACTTCTCGTAATGCGGCTGTAGATAAGCTTTCCTCTTTTTCTACACTTCCTTTAGGTAAAACCCAATCACCATTATATTTTTTTAGAAGTAAAATAGTATTCCCGAAGATAACAATACCACCAGAGCTAACTTCTTTACGCATATAACCAACTCCTGAAAAACTTCTTAAAATTAACCATACATACTAATTATACTATATTTTTATAAATAATGTTAGTATATTTTATTTTTATATGAATTAAAAGCTTTTGTGTTATATAATACTATTATTATCTTATGAAAGGAAAATCAATATGACAAAAAAAACTATATTAGAAAAACTTAAAGAGCTTCTTTTAATTCCAAGCCCTACAGGTAATACAGATAAGGCAATGGGATTTCTAGAAGATGAATTTAAAAAATTAAATTTAAATATCAATCGAAGTAATAAGGGAAATATAATGGTGAGCATACCAGGAAAAGATACTTCCAAAGAAGTTACAGTTTCGGCCCATGTAGACACATTAGGTGCTATGGTTAAAGAAATAAAGCCTGATGGTAGATTAAAATTTTCTCAAATTGGTGGATATTCTTTTAATACTGTAGAAGGAGAATATGTATCTATAGAAACTATGGAAGGTAAAACTTTTGAAGGCACAGTTATGACAAATAAAGCATCTTCTCATGTTCATGGGAGTGAAACAAGTTCTACCGAAAGAAATAAAGCTAATATGGAAATAAGAATAGATGAAAGGGTAAGTTCTATAGAAGATGTGAAAAAACTTGGAATAAATGTGGGTGATTTTATAAGTTTTGATCCAAGAACTAAAATATTTGAAAATGGATTTATAAAATCTAGACATTTAGATGACAAAGCAGGTGTTATAGCAATATTATTTGTATTAAGAGAAATGATAGAAAAAAATATTGTTCCAAATTATACTACAAATTTTTTTATAAGTCATTATGAAGAAGTTGGACACGGTTCAAGTGCATCTATACCAGCTAAAACATTTGAATTTTTAGCTATTGATATGGCTGCTCCAGGTAAAGGACAAACTTCTGATGAATTTTCAGTTACAATATGTGCAAAAGATAGCACAGGTCCTTATGATTTAGAAATGAGAAAAAAACTTACAAAATTAGCCCATAAAGAAGGGTTAAGCTATAAGGTAGATATATATCCATTTTATGGTTCAGATGCATCAGCAGCATTAAGAGCTGGTCACGATATGAAAGCAGCTCTTATAGGTCCTGGTGTGGACGCATCTCATTCTTTTGAAAGAACTCATATAGAGGCTATTGAAAATACAATAAAGCTTATTTTGCTATATCTTACAAGATAAATATAGGAAATCTGGGTAATATAATTTAGAGGTGAAAAAATGATAAATGAAAAATTTATTATAAATTTACAAGGAAAAAGTTTTGTAACCTATGAGGGTTTATTAGATTTAGCTCATAATATGGGTCTTTTATCTATAGATGTTGAACTTTTACAATTTCCTAGTGAAGCCAATAATATGACAGCTGTTATAAAAGCTATTGCTAGAACAAAAGACTCAAGTTTTAGTGATATAGGTGATGCTAGTCCTAGGTCTGTAAATAATATGTTAGCTCCCCATATTATTAGAATGGCTTCTACTAGAGCAAAGGCTCGTGCCCTTCGAGATCTTACAAATGTAGGCATGACAGCTGTAGAAGAACTAACTTCAGAAGATGATGTAGAAACTAAGGAAACACAATATCATGTCGAAGAGTCCCTCCAAAAAGAAGCTCCTACCAAAAGACAAATAGAAACTATTAAGAAATTAGCAGAAGATTTAAATCAACAGGTAAATTATGATTCACTTACTAAAAAAACTGCTGGTACTTTAATAGGAAGATTATTAGATGAAAAAAAGAAGTAGACCATATTTATGGTCTACTTTTTGCTAAGTGAACTAATAATTCGCTTAATTTTATATTATCATGTCTTATGTAATCCTTTTTTACATCTATTAAAGAATTAGCTACTAAGGTTATATCTTTTTTAGCCAATATTTTCTCATCATCTTCTTCTATTTTAACAGGCCTTGACCCATCATCTATGTATTTTTCTAATATCTCTAATGGTACATTTTCAGTATTTGCTATTACATAATCTAAAATATTACAATTTGAATGATCTAATATTGCTTGAACATGATCTAGTACCTTATAGTTATCTGTTTCACCAGGCTCAGTCATGACATTTACTATGTATGCTTTAGGTGCAGAAGATTTGCATATTTCTTTTGCAATATCACTTACTAAAAGATTCGGTATTACAGAAGTATATAAACTACCAGGACCTAAAACTATAAAATCTGCATCACTTATAGCTATAAGTGCTTCTGGAACTGGATGAGAAACTTCAGGTTCTATAGATATACTTTTTATCTTACTATTTTGTTTTACAGATTCCGTAGATATATAAGATTCACCTTCTACTATTTTCCCATTATGAAGTTCTGCCTTTATCCTTACATTATCAAATGTCATAGGATATACTTTTCCTGTTATAGCAAGTACATTACTAGATTCTTTTATAGCCTCTTCAAAGCTACCATAAACTCCATTCATAGCTGCTATAAATATATTGCCAAAACTTTGTCCTTTTAATATACCATTATTAAATCTGTATTGAAATAATTTTTCCATTTTAGGTTCAGTATTTGCAAGAGCTAACATACAAGCTCTTATATCTCCCGGTGGAAGCATACCTAAGTCTTCACGAAGAACTCCTGAACTGCCCCCATCATCTGCAACTGTAACTATAGCTGTTATGTTCGGAGTAAACTTTTTAAGTCCCTTTAGCAGTATAGAAAGTCCTGTTCCTCCTCCTATTACTACGATTTTGGGTTCATACTTTTGTTCTTTTAAATCCATACTAACCCCCTATCTTTTTAAATCTCTATGATTTGCTATAGCTCTGTGTCCATTGTTTTTAAGTATTTCTGCAAGTCTATTTGTCATAGCAACTGACCTATGAAAACCACCTGTGCAACCTATTCCTACTACAAGTTGTGTCTTTCCCTCCTGTATATAGTGTGGTATTAAAAACTCTAACATTTCAGTTAATTTCGATATAAATATATTTGTTTGAGGCCACTTAAATACATATTCTTTAACTTTTTCTTCTCTACCAGAGTATTCTTTTAACTCAGGTATATAATAGGGATTTGGAAGAAATCTCACGTCAAAAACAAGATCTCCATCCATAAGCATCCCATTTTTAAAACCAAAGCTTGTAACAGTTACAGTTAATTTTCTTTTTTCACCATCTTTTAAAAGTAATTTATAAATTTCTTCTTTAAGTGTTGCTATATTTAAATTTGATGTATCTATTATATAAAAGGCTCTTTCCTTGAGTGTTTTTAAAAGTTTTCTTTCCTCTTCTATTCCCTTTATAATACTTCCTTCTGGCCTTAAAGGATGAGATCTTCTAAGTTCCTTGTATCTCCTTATAATGGTATTTTTAGATGCATCTAAAAATAGAATCTTATAATTTATACCCATATTAGATAATCCTTCTAATGATTTTGAAAGACTATGAAAAAATTCTCCTCCCCTAATATCTACAACTACTGCAACTTTATTAATCCCTCTTTTAGATTCTTTAAAAAGCTCCGCAACTTGAACTAGTAAATTTGGCGGAAGATTATCCATACAATAATAGCCCATATCTTCCATAATTTTCATTGTCTGAGACTTTCCTGCCCCAGACATACCTGTTATTATCAGAAAATCCATTTTCTTCCTCCTATTGTTTCATGTTTTTTACCCTAGCTAAAGGAAGTCCGGCCTCCTTTATTCTTTCTAATGATTTGTTTATACTTCCTACATCTTCCGATATATGTGCATCACTATTTACTATAAACTCTACTTCTTCTTGCATAGCTATTTTTATACTTTCAACTGAAAGTTCTCCATGTTTTGCATTTATTTCAAGTGCCGTTCCTAGCTTTGCCGCTTCTTTTGCTAACTCTTTTATATCTAGTCTAACCTTGGCACCTGGGTGGGTTATAAAGTCTATTGGATATTTATTTATAGCCTTTATAAAGGCTAATGTATTTAATGCCATAGACTTTTCTCTACCAAATCTTAAATGTTTTGTTAAGGGATTTTTTATATAAAATCCCATCCCGTCTCCAACACTTGCTGGAACGATTCCATAATGATAGCCTAGAAGAAGTATATCAGTATGCTTGATAAGTTTTTCATCCATATCTATCATGCCATCAAATCCAATAAGATTTGCTTCTACACCTAATAATATATTTATTCCATCCTTAGAATATTTATCGTTTAATCTTAAAATCTCTTCTTTCATAAGAGGTATATTCTTCTCTTTTACGCCATATAAATAGTGTCCTGGACCATGGTCACATATAGCTATTTCTTTTAGTCCTTTTTTAATTGCTATTTTTACATTATCTTCTATGCTTCCTTTCCCATGGCTATAAGTTGTATGCGTATGATAATCTCCAATAAGTCTCATTATAACTCCTCACCTAAAAGCTTTATCTCTCTTTCAAGTTCTACCCCAAAATTATCCTTTACTGTTTTTTTAACTATATCTATTAAAGTTAATACATCTTTACAAGTAGCTTCCTCTATATTTATTACAAAACCGCAATGTTTTTTAGAAACTTCTGCTCCCCCATATCTCAGACCTCTAAGTCCAGAATCATCTATAAGTTTTCCAGCATAATATCCTACTGGTCTTTTGAATGTACTTCCTCCGCTTGGATATTCTAGTGGCTGTTTTGAAGTTCTCTTATGAGTAAGATCATCAATAATCGCTTTTATATCTTCGTGTTTTCCATGTTTTAATTTAAACACTATAGTCAAAACTGTAAGACCTTCGTCTGATACTCTACTTCCCCTATATCTAAAGTTCATTTCTTCATTGCTATATTCTTTTATATCCCCATTCTCATCTAATACTCTTACACTTTCCACTACGTCTTTCATTTCTCCGCCATAAGCTCCTGCATTCATAGTCATAGCTCCACCAAGAGCACCAGGAATACCAGTTGCAAATTCAAAACCTGATAGGGAGTTTTCTAAGGCTATTCTACTTATTGCATTTAAAAGTGCTCCTGATTGAGCGTATATTCGATCGTCTTTTACTTCTACTTTATTAAAGTTTTCATTTAGCTTTATTATTACACCTCTTATTCCACCATCTTTTATAAGAAGATTGCTCCCATTTCCCATTATCATAAATTGGAGCTTATTTTCTTTACAAAGTTTCATCGCTAATTTTACTTCATCTTCAGTCCTAGGTAGAATCATTATATCTACTGGTCCTCCAATTTTAAAACTTGTGTGATTTTTCATTGGTTCATCTATAAGTACACTACCTACATTTTTATCTTCAAATATTTGGATTAGTCTTTTTTTATCCAAATTATCACTCCTAACATCTATATTCACTTTTATTTTATCATATACTCTATTATTATGCTATATGCATATAAAAAAGTGCATCCTTTTGTAAAAGGACGCACTTTTAAAAAATATCTTAATATTCTTGATTTGCCATTCTTTTATAACTTTCATATCTACTTTTAGCATTTTTCTCTGCCTGAGCAAATAATTCTTCTGCTATTTCAGGGAACTTCTTCTTAAGAGAAGTATACCTAACTTCAGAGTTTAAAAAGTCGATAAATGATTCTTTTGGTTCCTTAGAGTCTAGTTGGAATGGATTTTTACCTTGTTTTTCAAGTCTTGGATCAAATCTATATAAATGCCAGTATCCTGATTCAACTGCTCTTTTTTCTTGTCTTACACTAGTACCCATACCAGCTCTTATTCCATGGTTTATACATGGTGCGTAAGCCATTACTAATGAAGGACCTTCATAGGATTCTGCCTCATTTATAGCTTTTATAGTTTGATTCATATTTGCTCCCATAGCTATTTGTGCTGCATATACATAGCCATAAGATGTCATCATAAGACCTAAATCTTTCTTTCTAATCTCTTTACCTGAGGCAGCAAACTTAGCTACTGCTGCCGTAGGTGTAGCTTTAGATGACTGACCACCAGTATTTGAATATACCTCAGTATCAAATACTAATACATTTATATCTTCTCCTGAGGCTAGTACATGGTCTAGTCCGCCAAATCCGATATCGTAAGCCCAACCGTCTCCACCGAATATCCAGATTGATTTTTTAACTAGATGGTCTTTTCTCTTAGCAATTTCTTTTAATATTTCATTTGCTTCTTTATTGTCATGTCCTTTATCAAGTCTTGGTAAGATCATTCCAGCTGCAGCTTTCGTAGCTTTTTCATCTTTCATGTTTTCTAACCAATTTGTAAAGTATTCGTTTAATTCTGATTCAACATCTAATTCAAGGAAGTTTTCC
Source organism: Tissierella sp. (assembly GCF_052089545.1). Classification (GTDB taxonomy): domain Bacteria; phylum Bacillota; class Clostridia; order Tissierellales; family Tissierellaceae; genus Tissierella_A. The sequence continues at coordinate 14,452 of NZ_JBQDAA010000015.1, forward strand.
ATTAATAATTTTATTTTATCTCTTATTTGTCTAACTGCTATTGCCATACCATATCCATATTCAGCATTGTCTTCAAATAGAGAGTTTGCCCAAGCTGGTCCTCTACCATCTTGATTTTTACAATATGGAGTTGTTGGTGCTGAACCACCCCAAATTGATGAACATCCTGTAGCATTTGCTATATACATTCTATCTCCAAATAATTGAGTTACAAGTTTAGCATAAGCAGTTTCTCCACATCCTGCACAAGCTCCAGAGAACTCAAATAGTGGTTGTCTAAATTGACTTCCTTTAAGAGTAGTAACTTTCATTGGATCTTCTTTTGTCTTTACAGTCATAGCATATTCCCAGTTTTTAGATTGTACTTCGTACTGATCTTCAAAAGGAACCATAACTAAAGCTTTTTCTTTTGCAGGACAAACTTCAGCACAGTTACCGCATCCTGTACAGTCAAGTACTGATACTTGTATACGATATTCGTACTTACCCATATCCTTACCCATAGCCTTTTTAGTTTCAAAAGTTTCTGGTTTAGCCTTTTGCTCTTCTTCATCTAAAAGGAAAGGTCTTATAACAGCATGAGGACATACATATGAACATTGATTACATTGTATACAGTTATCTATTATCCATTCAGGCGCATCTATTGCTATAGCACGTTTTTCAAAAGCTGCTGTTCCCGGTAGGAAAGTACCATCAGCCCTATCACCTGCAAATACACTTACTGGTAAGTTGTCTCCTTCTTGTCTATTCATAGGAACAAGAACTTCATTTATAAACTCTGGAAAATCTGTTTCATTTTCCTCTTCAGTTTTTGCATTTTTCCAAGTTTCTGGAACATCTATTTTAACTAAGGATTCTATACCTTTATCTACTGCTTCATAGTTCATATTTACTATGGTTTCACCTTTGCTACCATAAGCATCTACTATTGATTTTTTAAGATGGGCTACAGCTTCATCAATAGGTAGAACTTCTGATAGTTTAAAGAATGCTGATTGTATTACCATATTGATTCTACTACCTAATCCTATCTCCGCTGCTATTTTAGTAGCATTAATAGTATAGAAGTTTATATTGTGATCTGCTATATATTTTTTCATTTTCCCTGGAAGATTTTTCTCTAATTCTTCTTCTGTCCATATACAGTTTAATAAGAAAGTTCCACCATCTTTAAGTCCTTTAAGTAAATCATATTGATATACATAAGATTGTTTTGAACAAGATATAAAGTCAGCATCTGTAATTAAGTATGTTGATTTTATAGGTTCTTGGCCAAATCTTAAGTGAGATATTGTAATACCACCTGATTTTTTACTATCATAGGAAAAGTATCCTTGAGCATACATATCAGTATCGTCACCTATAATCTTTATAGCTTGTTTATTTGCTCCAACTGTACCATCTGAACCAAAGCCCCAGAACTTACACTTTATAGTTTCTTTTGGTTCTGTATCTATAGTTTCTTTTATTTCTAAAGATGTATTTGTTACATCATCTATTATACCTATAGTAAATCTATCTTTAGGTGTGTTTTCGTTTAAGTTTTCATAAACTGAAAGTATTTGTGAAGGAGTAGTATCTTTTGATCCTAAACCATATCTTCCTCCTACAATAACTGGTCTTTCATCTCTATCAAAGAATATAGATTTTATATCTAAGTGAAGCGGCTCAGCTATTGCACCTTTTTCTTTTGTCCTATCTAATACTGCTATTTTTTTAACTGTCTTTGGTAATACATCAAAGAAATAATCAGCTACAAAAGGTCTATAAAGATGAACTTCTATAAGTCCTATTTTTTCTCCTTTTTCTAATAGATAGTCAACAGTTTCTTGTATAGTTTGAGTTACAGAACCCATAGCTACTATGACTCTTTCTGCTTCTTCATGTCCATAATAGTTAAATGGTTTGTATTCTCTTCCTGTTACCTTACTTATCTCCTTCATATAGTTATAAGTTATTTGACCTATATTTTCATAATAAGGATTTGAAGCTTCTGCTGCTTGGAAATATATATCAGGATTTTGAGCTGTTCCACGAGTTACTGGATTCTCTGGATTTAATGCTCTTTCTCTAAATTCTTGCACAGCATCTTTATCTAGTAATCTTCCAAGTTCATCATAATCCATAAGCTCTATCTTTTGAATTTCATGACTTGTTCTAAATCCATCAAAGAAATGTACAAATGGTACTCTTCCTTTTATAGATGCTAAGTGGGCTACTCCTGCTAAATCCATAACTTCTTGTACTGAACCTGATGCTAGAAGCGCAAAACCTGTTTGCCTTGCTGCCATAACATCTTGGTGATCCCCAAATATACTAAGTGCGTGAGATGCTAAAGCTCTTGCAGATACGTGAAATACACAAGGAAGCAATTCTCCAGCAATTTTGTACATGTTTGGAACCATAAGTAATAGTCCTTGGGAAGCAGTATAGGTAGTAGTTAGTGCTCCCGCTTGTAGCGAACCGTGTACTGCTCCTGCTGCACCACCTTCAGATTGCATTTCTTTTACTAATACCTCTTGTCCAAAAAGATTTTTCTTTCCTTCAGCTGCCCATGCATCAACATGCTCAGCCATATCGGATGATGGAGTAATTGGATATATTGCAGCAACATCAGTAAAGGCATAAGATACGTATGATGCGGCAGTGTTTCCATCCATCGTTTTCATAACTTTAGTCATTATTAATGACCTCCTATATTTAGTTTTTGTAAAGTTTAAAAGTTAAATCTTAAATAAATAATTTTATATAGTTAATTTGTTAACAATAGTAAAGTACTACTGTTTATAAATATAAGTATATAAAATAACAATCACACTGTCAACCAAAGTTAATCTATGTTTAAAACTATTTTTTGATTATTTTTTCTCTTTTACTCTATTTTTTATCCTTTTATTTAGTTCTTCTGCAGCATTATAACCTAAAAGTTTTTGCCTAAAGTTTCTAACTGCAACTTCTATTATCATAGCAACATTTCTACCTGGTTTTACGGGAACTGTAACAGTTGAAATTTCCTTATCTAATATTTTAGTAAACTTCTCATCAAGTCCTACCCTATCGTACTCTTTAAGCCTATCCCAAATCTCCAATTCCACTACTACAGATATATATTCAGAGTTTTTAACAGATCCAACACCATAAAGTCTTTCAATATCAAGTATACCAAGTCCTCTTATCTCCATAAAGTGTCTAGTTATTTCGGGTGAGCTTCCTACAAGTTTTCCCTCTATATTTTTTATAATAACTGTATCGTCAGAAATAAGCCTATGTCCACGAATTACAAGATCAAGTGCCGTTTCAGATTTACCTACACCAGACTTTCCAGTTATAAGAACTCCTACACCATATACTTCTACAAATACACCGTATACTCTAGCTTCAGGAGTGAGTTCCAGATCTATGTAGCTAGTAAGCTTATTTATAATGCCTGAAGTAGTCCTTTTAGATCTTAGAATAGTTTTATTATATTTTTTAGCTAAATGAATAAGTTCAGGAAATATTTCTAAATCTCTCGAAAATATAATAGCTGGCATGTCGTATGAAAAGTATTCATCAATATTTTTCATACGCTTTTCTAGAGGTAAAGATTTATAATAATACCATTCTGCATTACCTAAAAGTTGGATTCTTTCAGGCACAAACTTATTAAAATGACCTCCTATTTGAAGACCGGGTCTACTTATTTCACTAGAGTATATTTTTATACTGTCCATATCTTTGGAAGGATATACTACCTCTAGCTCTAGTTCCTCTATAACCTTTGTTAATTTTACATATTCCATCTATTACTCTCCTATCTCATATTTACTCGGTATTATTATAGCTGCTGCTAGATAAAGTATTACCCCACCAAAAATTGCTGTAGGTATAGAAAGTATAGCCCAGGCAAGTCTTATAAGAGTAGGATCTACATTAAAATATTCACCTATTCCACCACATACTCCCGCTATCATCTTATTTTCTTCTGATCTATAAAGTTTTTTTCCCATTTTTATTCTCCTTTCTAAAATGATTATATAAGCTTTCACTAGCTTTAATATTCATAGTTTCTACTCCTTTTAACTCTTCAATACTTGCTCTTTTAATCTTTTCAATACTTTTAAAATGTTTTAAAAGTGCTACTTTTCTTTTTTGTCCAATCCCTTTTATATCATCAAGTTCAGATCTAAACATATCTTTGCTTCTAAGGCTTCTGTGATAGTTGATAGCAAATCTATGTGCTTCTTCTTGTATTTTATAAATCATCTTAAATCCAAGTGAATCAAGATCCATATTGTACTCTATATTATTATATATAATACCTCTTGTTGTATGAGCATCATCTTTTACAAGTCCACATACTGGGATATTTATATTTAAACTATTTAATACTTTTAAGGCTATATTTACTTGACCTTTCCCACCATCCATCATTATAAGGTCAGGAAAGTTTGAAAATCCTTTCATTTTTAAATCTTTTGCAGTATTTTTTTGTTCCCGAATCCCTCTTTTAAACCTTCTTTTTAGTACTTCTTCCATACTAGCATAGTCATCTGGAGTGTCTATTGATCTAATTTTAAATCTTCTATAGTCACTTCTTTTAGCCTCTCCATTTTCAAAGACTACCATGGAGCCAACTGAATGCACCCCACTTATATTTGATATATCATATGCTTCTACCCTTTTAATCCGATTATCTAATTGTAGTATTTCCTGAATTTCTTCTAGAGCTTTTAAATTTTGTCTATGTTTTTTTAAAAATTTGTCCCCATATTTATTTAACATATCCCTTGCGTTTTTACTTACCATCTTTATAAGTTCTGTCTTATCTCCCCGTTTTGGAACAATTACATTTACTTTTGTTCCCCGCTTTTTTTCTAGCCATTTACTTACGGTTTCTACATCTTCTATTTCTGTTTCTAAAATTATTTCTCTAGGTACGTAAGCTGTCCCTATATAAAACTGTTTGATAAAAGAACTTAAGACTTCTCCCCTTTGTGAATTAAAGGTATCTTCTATTAAAAAATGTTCTCTCCCTAGTATTTTTCCACCTCGAATAAAGAAAATCTGTATACATACCTCTTCAAGACCTCTTGCCATAGCTATTATATCTTGATCTATAGTAGTATCGGAAACTATCTTTTGTTTTTCTTGTAATACTAGGAGTGAGTTTAACTGGTCCCTATATACGCTTGCTTTTTCAAATTCTAAGTTTTCAGCAGATTTCTTCATGTTTTCTTCAATAGAGTTTATAATAGTTTCATCTTTACCACTTAAAAATTTTATAACCTTTTTTATAATTTCCATATATTCTTCTTCATCCCCAAGACCAATACATACACCAGTACATTTACCTATATGATATCTTAAACAAGGTCTTAGATTTTTCTTGTTTTTATCTAAGTTTACCTTGCATGTTCTTAATGGATATATATCATGAAGTATATCTATGGCATCGTTAACAGCTGTAGCACTTGGATATGGTCCGAAGTATTTTGCACCATCTTTTAGCACCTTTCTTGTCTTCATAACTCTTGGAAACTTTTCCTTCATACAAACCTTTATATAAGGATATTGTTTATCATCTCTAAGTAGTATATTATATTTAGGTTTATGCTTTTTTATTAAATTAGACTCTAATATAAGAGCTTCGACTTCATTATCCACTATTATATATTCAAATTCTTTTATGTGACTTACCATGGCACGAACTTTCATACCTTGACTATTAGATTTTTGAAAATATTGTCTAACTCTGTTTTTAAGTGAAATCGCTTTACCTACATATATTATTTCATCATCATTATTCTTCATTATATAAACACCTGGTTTAGCAGGTAGTTTTTTTAATTCTTCATCTATATTAAACATATCATCACCTTCATTTTATCTTTATATATTATTATATCACACAAGAAAAGAAAAATATAAGATGATTTATGGAGCTAAATCATCTTATATTTTTATATTCTCTTATTATGTTTTAAATTATTAAATTATTTTATTATATAAATTCTCCTATTTTTTCTACCGGTAAAGGTGTTTCTAATTTTAAATTTTCAAACTTTTCTTTTTCTAAAGAAACTATAACACATGTAGAAGGTCCTGCCGACTTATATATATCCTTATTGATATGTTTTTCTAAAATAGCTTCAAGATTATTAGTCTTTGCCATTTCTTCAAATTCATGTAGTATACCTTTTGATCCAACTGGTAATATCTCTTTTATATAGTCTTTTTCTTTTAATTTTAGTAGTTTTTCTATGTTTATTATATCTGTTCTGTTTTTTAATATTTCATCTCCAACTTTAGGAACTCCCACAAGAGCTGCAATAAGTCCTGATTTAGTTTTGGGGAAAATAAAGTCTTCCTTATTTATAATTCCTATAACAGTTATACCAACACCTGTTACGCTTACTGGAAAGTTTTCTTCACTACTTCCAGTAAGTATATTTTCTATGTCAAACTCTAAAGGTTCTAAAGCTTCTTTTATACCTTTAATTATCCTTCTTCCAGTACTTTCCATCTCTACCGAAAGAGTATCTATGACTGATATAGGTCTAGCCCCAAATGATAAGATTTCCATCATACTAACTTGCGCTCCAAAGTAACCTACCACTTCCGGTGTGGTTTTTATTATATCATCCTTTTTTTCTCCTATACCTCCTGAAGAATCACAAGATATAACAAGTGTTTGTTTGTCATTTATATCTATTAGTGTTAAATCCCTATGTTTTATAGTTTTCATCTCTTTACCTCTTTTTCATTCTTCCAAATAATAAAGAAGCTAAAACTATGTTTACAATGGACCCAATTGTTAAAACTCCTATCATAGCATAAATAAATGCTGCTCCGCTTAAGGGAAGTCCTAGGGCCGTTGCAATAGGAGCAATCATAAATACAGCTCCAGGTCCATTTAAGAGTATTGCTACTACATTTGCAAGCAAGCCATTATATTTTTTATATAAATATCCAAATATATAAACAATTACACTCATTTGTAACATTATGACTAGATGTATTGGAATTGTTAATGGAAATCCACTTGTAAAGGCAGTAAGTAGATGTCCCAAAGCTCCAACAATAGCTCCAGCAGCTGGTCCTAAATAAAGACTTGCGAAAAATGCACTCATAGAGTCAAGGGCTATAGTTCCTTGTATTTTTATAAGAGACCCGATAAATGAAAGTGCAATAAACATGGCTATATATACTAATTTAATAGTGGTATTTTTTTCAGACTTACTAGTATAATTCATCAATTTTCATCTCTCTTTCTTTGAATATAGTTAGATTGATTTTGTTTTTTCTTCTAGGTATTTATTTATATCTTTATTTAAAAAAGGTGACAATTTATTATAAACTTCTTGGTGGTAGCTATTTAACCATTTTTTTTCAACTTCATCCAATAGTTTTATATCTATGCAGTTTAAATCTATTGGTACAAACGAAAGAGTTTCAAAACTCATAAATTGACCAAACTCTGTTTCTATATCTTTTTGAACAGCCACTATGTTTTCTATTCTAATACCATGTCTTCCTGCTTTATATACTCCAGGTTCTATAGAAACTACCATGCCTTCTTCTAAAGATATATCATTTGGAGCATTAGCTATTCTATGAGGTCCTTCATGAACATTTAATACAAATCCTACTCCGTGCCCTGTCCCATGTTTAAAATCAAGACCTTCTTGCCATAGTGGATATCTACAAGCTATATCTAGTTGATATCCATTGCTTCCTTTTAAAAATTTCATCCTGCTTAAGTTTATATGTGCTTTTAAAGTTAAGGTAAAGTCTCTTTTTTCTTCATCACTTATTTCACCTAATCCTACAGTTCTAGTAATATCAGTTGTACCATCCAAATACTGTCCACCTGAATCTACTAGGTAAAGTCCTTGAGCTTTTAATACAGAAAAGGAATCCTTTGTGGCTGAATAATGAGCCATAGCAGCGTTTTCACCATAAGCCGATATAGTTCCAAAGCTTGGTTCCATGTATAGTTCTTGTTCTTTTCTAAATCCTTCAAGTTTATCTGCTGCTGTTACTTCTGTTATTTCTATTTTACCTATATTTGTATCCAACCAGTGGAAAAATTTAACTAAAGCTACTCCATCTTTAACATAGGTGCTCCTTTGATTTTTAAGTTC
>NZ_JBQDAA010000016.1:0-21602 GCF_052089545.1 Tissierella sp.
TTAGCACATCTATTTAGGTATGATACAAATTATGGTAAATTTGATGGTGAAATAAAGGCTGTTGAAGATGGATTTATGATAAATGGTAAAAAGGTTAGGGTTACGGCGCAAAGAGATCCTCTACAAATACCTTGGAAAGAACTAGGTGTAGAACTTGTAGTAGACTCAACTGGAGCATTTAGGGACAGAGAAGGACTTTCTAAACATATAGAAGCAGGAGCTAAAAAAGTAATAGTTACAGCACCTGCTAAAGGAGAGGACATAACTATAGTTCTTGGAGTAAACGATAAATTATATGATAAGGATAAGCACAATATCATTTCAAACGCATCTTGTACAACAAATTGTTTAGCACCTGTTTCTAAGGTTATATTAGAAAAATTCGGTGTTAAAAAAGGCTTAATGACTACAATTCATGCATATACTGGTGATCAACAACTATTAGACAAAAGACATAAAGACCCAAGAAGAGCTAGAGCCGCAGCTGTAAACGTAGTACCTACTACTACAGGAGCTGCAAAAGCAGTAGCATTAGTACTTCCTGAATTAGAAGGAATATTAAATGGATTTGCAATAAGAGTTCCAGTACCTACAGGATCTCTAGTAGATGTAACCTTCCAAGTAGAAAATAATACTACTGCAGAAGAAGTAAATGCAGCATTAAAAGAAGCAAGTGAAAATGAATTAAAAGGAATATTAGGATTTTCAGAAGAGCCTTTAGTATCTTCTGACTATGTTGGAGATCCTAGATCTTCAATAGTAGATGGACTTTCAACTATGGTAATAGATGACATGGTTAAAATAGTATCTTGGTATGATAATGAATGGGGATATTCTAGAAGAGTTATAGATCTTGCATCACTTGTTGCTAAAAAATAGTTAAATTTTAAGTCGGGTCTTTATAAAGACCCGACTACTAATATTGGGAGGAAAGTTTATGTTAAATAAAAAAACTTTAAAAGATATGGATCTAAAAGGCAAAAAGGTCCTTGTTAGATGTGACTTTAACGTTCCTATGAATGATGAGGGTGAAATTACAGATGATACAAGAATTAGAAGTTCACTTCCTACTATTGAGTATCTTTTAGAGAATAAAGCTAAGATAATTCTTATGTCTCATCTAGGTAGACCAAAAGGAGAGGCAAATCACAAATATAGTCTAAAAGCTGTATCTGAAAAACTTAGTCAAATTCTTGGAAAAGACGTAAAGTTTTTGCAAGATGATAATGTAGTTTCAGAAACAGTAAAAGAAGCTATAAACTCTATGCAAGAAGCTGATATTGTTCTTTTAGAAAACACTCGCTTTAGAAAAGAAGAAACTAAAAACGGAGACAATTTTTCAAAAGAACTTGCATCTCTTGGTGAAATATTTATAAATGATGCCTTTGGTACATCTCACAGAGCACATTCTTCAAATGTTGGAGTGTCAACTTATCTTCCATCAGCTCTTGGTTTTTTAGTAGGTAAAGAGGTAGACATAATGGGCAAAGCATTAGATGACCCCGAAAGACCTTTTTTAGCAATACTTGGCGGGGCTAAAGTTTCAGATAAGATAGGAGTTATAGATAACTTGCTTGAAAAAGTAGATTCTATAATAATAGGTGGAGGAATGGCCTACACTTTTCTTAAAGCTATGGGCTTAGAAGTTGGAACTTCTCTTTTAGAGGAAGAAAAAGTAGCTCTTGCAAAGAGTCTATTAGAAAAAGCTAAAGAAAAAGGTGTAGACCTATTATTACCTACAGATATAGTGGTAGCAAAAGAATTTAAAAATGATACAGAATTTAAAACAGTTAATATAGAAAATATACCGTCAGATATGATGGGACTAGACATTGGAGAAAAGACTATAGAAAAATTTAGAGAAACTATAGCAAAATCTAAAACTATAATATGGAACGGTCCAGTAGGTGTATTTGAAATGGAAAACTTTAGTAAAGGAACTTATGCTGTAGCAGAGGCTTTAGCGGACTCCCATGCAAGCACAATAATAGGTGGAGGAGACTCGGCATCTGCTGTTGAAAAAGCAGGATATTCTGAACAGATGACCCATGTTTCTACTGGAGGCGGAGCATCCCTTGAACTATTAGAGGGGAAAAAACTACCAGGAATAGAAGCTATTTCTAACAAATAAAAATAAAGGAGATGGTAAAATGCGAACTCCTATAATCGCAGGAAATTGGAAAATGAATAAGAATATAAAAGAAAGTTTAGAACTTGTAAATGGGATAAAAGAAAATAACTTAGCAAAAGATGTTGAAAAAGTAATATGCGTTCCCTTTACAGATTTAAAAGATGTAAAAGCAGCTATTAAAGATACAGATATAAAACTTGGTGCTCAAAATATGCATTTTGAAGAATCAGGTGCTTATACAGGTGAGATATCTCCTCTTATGTTAAAAGAGATAGGTGTTGACTATGTGATAATAGGACACTCTGAAAGAAGACAATATTTTAATGAAACGGATGAAACTGTAAATAAAAAGATGAAAACAGCAATAAAACATAGTATAAAACCTATCCTTTGTGTAGGAGAAACATTAGAACAAAGAGAATCAAACAAGGAAAAGGAAATAGTAAAAACTCAAATTGAAGGTGCTTTTAAAGATATAAAAGTAGAAGATGTTGAAAATGTAGTAGTAGCTTACGAACCAATTTGGGCAATAGGAACGGGGAAAACTGCCTCATCAAATGATGCAGAAGATATGATCTCTTTTATCCGTGAAACTTTAAATAGCCTATATGGAGATGTGAGTGAAAATATAAGAATACAATACGGTGGAAGTGTGAAACCAGCAAATGTTAAAGAACTTATGGCTAAAAAAGAAATAGATGGCGCATTAGTTGGAGGAGCGAGCCTTAAAGCAGGAGATTTTACTAAACTTGTAAACTTTTAATTGGAGGAATATATATGAGCAAAAAACCAGTATCTTTGATCATCCTAGATGGTTGGGGATTAGGAAAAGATTACCCAGGAAATGCAATTTCAATAGGGGATACTCCAAATTTTGATAGACTTATGAAAGAAAATCCAAATTCTACTTTAGAAGCAAGTGGAACAGCAGTAGGTCTTCCGGAAGGACAAATGGGAAACTCAGAAGTAGGTCATATAAATATAGGATCGGGAAGAGTGATTTTTCAAGAGCTTCCACGTATCACAAATGCAATTGAAGATGGAAGTTTCTTTAAAAAGAAGGAATTTTTATCCGCTATAGAAAACGCTAAAAAAAATGATGGAAAGATACACTTAATGGGCCTTGTTTCTGATGGAGGAGTCCACAGTCATGTAAAACATTTATATGGTCTTTTAGAACTGATGAAAAAAGAAGATCAAAAAGATGTCTATGTTCATGCAATAATGGATGGAAGAGATGTACATCCTAGATCAGGAAAAGAACAGATAAAAGAACTAGAATCTAAAATGGAAGAACTTGGAGTAGGAGAAATAGCAACAGTATCTGGAAGATATTATACTATGGATAGGGATAAAAGATGGGATAGAACTAAACTTGCCTATGATGCTATTGTGAGGGGCAAAGGCATAAAATCCAATGATGCTGTCCTAGCTGTAAAAAACTCCTATAGTGAAGATGTGACAGATGAGTTTATAATACCAACTGTTATCGAAAAAGATGGTAAAGCTGTGGCTAAAATAGAAGATGGAGATAGTGTTATATTTTTCAACTTTAGACCTGATAGAGCAAGGCAAATCACAAGATCTATAGTAGATACTGATTTTGATGGATTTGATAGAGGGGAAAAAATAAATACCTTTTATGTGACTATGACAAACTATGATAAAACTATAAGCCATGTAATGGTTGCATATACGAGTGAAGCACCTATAAATACACTTTCCCAATATATAAGTTTAAATGATTTAAATCAACTTAAGATGGCTGAAACAGAAAAATATGCTCATGTTACCTTTTTCTTTAATGGTGGGATAGAAGAACCCTATATGAATGAAGATAGAGTTTTAATTCCTTCGCCTAAAGTTGCAACTTATGATCTTCAGCCTGAGATGAGTGCTGAAAAGATAAAGGAAAGTTTAATAGAAAGAATTAATATGGATAAATATGATTTAATTGTTGTAAACTTTGCAAATCCTGATATGGTAGGACATACAGGAATTATACCTGCTGTAGTAGAAGGTGTAGAAACTGTAGACAGATGTCTTGGTGAAGTATTGGAAGTATTAAATAAAAAGGGCGGTAAAACGTTAATAACAGCAGACCATGGAAATGCAGAAGAACTTTTAGATGATAATGGAGATACAGTAACATCTCATACAACAAATAAAGTTCCACTTATATATGTAGGTCAAGATAAAATAAAGCTTGATAATGGAAAACTTTCAGACTTAGCACCTACTTTATTAGAACTTATGGATCTTGAAGGTCCAGAAGAAATGACAGGTAAAAGCTTAATATTAAGGGAGGAATAAATTTGAGTACAATAATTGATGTATATGCAAGAGAAGTGTTAGATTCAAGAGGAAACCCTACAGTAGAGGTAGAGGTAATTACAGAATCAGGAGCTTTTGGTAGAGCTTTAGTACCATCAGGAGCTTCTACAGGTGCTTTTGAAGCTGTAGAATTAAGAGATGGAGATAAAAATAGATATTTAGGAAAAGGTGTAGAAACTGCTGTTGAAAATGTTAACAATATCATAGCAGAAGAGATTATAGGAATGGACGTATTTGATCAAATAATAATAGATAAATACCTTATAGAATTAGATGGGACAGATAACAAAGGTAAATTTGGTGCAAATGCAATACTAGGTGTATCAATGGCAGTTGCAAGGGCGGCAAGTGATTTAATAGGTATGCCATTTTATCAATATATAGGTGGGGTAAATGCAAAAGTACTTCCAGTTCCTATGATGAATATACTAAATGGTGGAGAACACGCTGACAACAATGTTGATATACAAGAATTTATGATAATGCCAGTAGGTGCCAAGACCTTTAAAGAAGCTTTGAGAATGGGTGCTGAAATATTCCATAACTTAAAATCAGTGTTAAAAGAAAAAGGACTTAATACTGCAGTAGGAGATGAAGGTGGATTTGCACCTGATTTATCTAGCAATGAAGAAGCTCTTTCTACTATAGTTTCAGCTATAGAAAAAGCAGGATATAAGCCGGGCGAAGATATTATGCTTGCACTTGATGTAGCAGCTACTGAAATATATAATAAAGATAAGAAAATATATACTCTAGCTGGGGAAGATAAGGAACTAAATGTAGATCAGATGATAGACTTTTATGAAGAACTCGTAAATAAATACCCTATCATATCTATTGAAGATGGATTAGATGAAGATGACTGGGATGGATGGAAAAAAATGACTGATAGACTCGGTGAAAAAGTACAAATAGTTGGGGACGACTTGTTTGTAACTAACACTGAGAGACTTAAAAAAGGAATAGATCTTGAAATATCAAACTCTATCCTTATAAAACTAAATCAAATAGGAACTATAACTGAAACTTTAGATGCTATTGAGCTTGCAAAAATACATGGCTACACTGCAGTAATATCTCATAGATCAGGTGAAACTGAAGATACTATTATAGCTGATTTAGCTGTTGCATTAAATGCAGGACAAATAAAAACAGGTGCACCTTCTAGAACAGATAGGGTAGCTAAGTACAACCAACTATTAAGAATAGAAGATGAACTATGGGACGGAGCAGAATATAGAGGCAAAAACACTTTTTATAATCTAAAAAATAAATAGATAAGTATAAAGGTCTCTGGATATAAACTCGAGAGGCCTTTATTTGTTCATTGTTTTTTTAAGCTCCTTATGGTAGAATATTAATGTTAATAGTGAAGATAATTTATTCGAATAAGGCAAGCAGGAGGTGTAATTATGCAAATGTTTTTTTCCGTATTATTACTTGTATCAGCTCTAGCTGTAATTATAAGTGTTTTACTACAAGAAGGTAGTGGTGGAGGCCTAGGAGCAAGTATGGGTGGTTCTAGCGCTCCAGCATCTATGTGGGGTAAAAGTGGAGGAAAAACTAAAGAATCAATATTACAAAAGGCTACTATGATATCAGCGGCTATATTTATCATATCAGCCTTAGTTTTAGCAGCTAAATAACAAGGAGGAAAGTTTAATGAACGTATTTTTAATATCTGCGCCAATTATAGGTATATTGGCCTTAGTATTTGCTTTTTATAAAGCATCTGGTATCGATAAGGTAGAACCAGGAAATGATCGTATGAAAGAAATTGCAAAGCATATTCAAGACGGAGCAATGGCATTTTTATCTAGACAATATAAATCTCTTGCAATTTTTGTAGTAATATTATTTGCTATACTAGCAGTTGTACTTGGTTGGAAAACAGCTATTAGTTTCTTACTTGGTGCTATATTTTCTGCAATAGCAGGATTTGTAGGTATGAGAGTAGCTACTAAAGCAAATGTAAGAACAGCAAATGCTGCTATGACAGGCGGAATGAACAAGGCACTAGATGTAGCATTCTCAGGTGGAGCAGTAATGGGTATGTGTGTTGTTGGACTTGGACTTTTAGGAGTAGGACAATTATATATAATATTTAGAGATCCACAAATTATAACAGGATTTGGACTTGGTGCATCTTCTATAGCATTATTTGCTAGAGTAGGTGGAGGAATATATACAAAAGCTGCTGATGTTGGAGCAGACCTTGTAGGAAAAGTAGAAGCAGGAATACCTGAAGACGACCCTAGAAACCCTGCAGTTATAGCAGATAACGTAGGAGATAACGTAGGAGACGTAGCAGGTATGGGAGCAGATCTTTTTGAATCATATGTTGGAGCTATTATATCAGCTATAACACTTGGTTTATTAGCATATGGAGAAGAAGGAGCTTTATTTGCTCTAGCGCTTTCAAGTGTTGGAATAGTAGCTTCTATAATAGGAGTATTCTTTGTTAAAGGTGATGGAGATCCTCAAAAATCATTAAATCGTGGTACTTTAATAAGTTCAGCAATAGTAGTAGTTGCTGGATATTTCTTAAGTGGTTCTATACTTGGAGCTCATAAGCCTTTTGCTGCTATAGTAGCAGGATTAGCAGTAGGACTTATAATAGCTAAAATAACAGAATACTTTACATCAGCAGATCACAAACCAGTTCAAAGAATTGCAAAAGAATCAGAAACTGGAGCATCAACAAATATAATAGGAGGGTTATCTGTAGGAATGATGTCTACAGCAGGACCTATTATATTTATAGCAATCGGAATATTAGCAGCATATTACTTAGCAGGTGGAGGAGCAGAAGCTTCTCATGGTTTATATGGTATATCGCTAGCAGCGGTAGGTATGCTTTCTACAGCAGGTATGACTATAGCGGTAGATGCTTACGGACCAGTAGCAGACAATGCTGGTGGTATAGCTGAAATGTGTGAATTACCTGAAGATGTTAGAGATATAACAGATACACTTGACTCAGTTGGAAATACAACTGCAGCTATAGGTAAAGGTTTTGCTATAGGTTCAGCAGCCCTTACATCCTTAGCACTTTTTTCATCTTATACTCAAGCAGTACAAATTGAACTTACATCTATAGACCTAACTAAACCTACAGTTATAGTAGGAGCTTTTATAGGTGGAATGCTTCCATTCTTATTTTCAGCACTTACTATGGATGCAGTAGGAAAAGCTGCTTTTGCAATGATAGAAGAAGTAAGAAGACAATTTAAAGAAATGCCAGGAATCATGGAAGGTACACAAACTCCTGACTATGGTACTTGTGTAGATATAAGCACACAAGCAGCATTAAGAGAAATGATTCTACCAGGAATCTTAGCAGTAGTAGTACCAGTATCTATCGGTTTACTACTAGGTGCAGAAGCACTTGGTGGATTGCTTGCAGGTGCACTTGTAACAGGCGTACTTATGGCTATTTTCATGAGTAATGCTGGAGGAGCTTGGGACAATGCTAAAAAATACGTAGAAGATGGACATCACGGTGGAAAAGGTAGTGAAGCACACAAAGCTGCTGTTACTGGAGACACTGTAGGAGATCCATTCAAAGATACTTCAGGACCATCTTTAAATATACTAGTAAAACTTATGACAATAGTATCCCTTGTATTTGCAGGACTATTCGGAAACGGAATATTTTTCTAAAACAAAATCCCTCTTTAAAGAGGGATTTTTAATATGTTTTATGGAGAAAACAGTAAGTTAATGTAAGATGTTTCAATATCTTACATTATTTTTTATAAAAAGGGTAATTATAAAAGATAAGGATAATTATATATTTAAAGGAGGAAAAAAATGAGTATAAAAGAAAAAATAATAGAGTTTATGTCTAGCAAAGATTATAAACCTATGCTAAAAGAAGAACTTTTAACAAAATTTGAGATACCTATAGAATTCAAAAAAGAATTTTTTAATGTCTTAAAAGACTTGGAAAAAGAAGGCATAATAATAAAGTCATCCAATGAAAGATATGGTAAGATAGATACTGACTATCTAGTAGTGGGAAAGCTTCAAGGACATGAAAGAGGATTTGGATTTGTAATTCCAGAAGAAAAAGAAAATCCAGATGTATATATTGCAGCTGAAGCTATGAATGGAGCTATGCATGGAGATAAAGTGGTTGCAAATGTCATTAAAAGATCTCAAGAAGGAAAGAGACAAGAAGGAGAAATAATAAGGATACTGGAAAGAGAAAATCAATTTATTGTTGGCACATTTGAAGACAATAAAAACTTTGGTTTCTTAATACCAGACAATCAAAAGATATTTCATGATATATTTATACCTAAAGGACGTATAAATAAAGCTAAAAATGGTCAAAAGGTTGTAGTTGAAGTAACAAATTGGCCAGAACCTAGAAGAAACCCAGAGGGAAAAGTTATAGAAGTACTAGGATATCCTAGTGAAACAGGTACAGATGTACTTTCAATTATAAGGCAATTTGACCTTCCGGAAGAATTTCCTGGGAAAGTAAAAAGCTTCGCACAAAACATAGAAGACAGTATATCTCCAGATGAATTAACAGATAGAAAAGATTTAAGGGACCTAAAGATCTTTACAATAGATGGTGCAGATGCCAAAGATTTAGATGATGCTATTTCTATAGAAAAATTAGAAAATGGAAACTATAGCTTAGGAGTTCATATAGCAGATGTATCACATTATGTAAAAGAGAATTCTCCCCTAGATAAAGAAGCTTATAAAAGAGGAAACTCAGTATATCTAGTAGACAGAGTAATTCCAATGTTACCAAAAGAACTTTCAAACGGTATTTGTTCCTTGAATCCTAATGTAGATAGACTTTGTCTTTCTGTTATAATGGAAATAGATGATAATGGGAAAGTTTTATCACATGAAATAGTTGAAAGTGTTATTAATAGTGACAAAAGGTTAGTATACGAAGATGTATCTGACTATCTAGAAGAAGATGATGACGGAGCAAAAGAAAAACTAGATGGGATATTGGAAGAGTTAAACTTGATGAAAGAACTCATGGAAATATTAAGAGCCCAAAGAGAAGAAAGAGGAAGCATTGACTTTAATTTTCCCGAAACACAAATAATACTAGATAAAAAAGGAAAACCTGTAGATATAAAAAAGGCTGATAGAAGAATAGCTAATAGGATGATAAAAGAGTTTATGCTTGTAACAAATGAAACTGTAGCAGAACAATTCTATTGGTCAGAAATTCCATTTCTCTATAGAATACACGAAGATCCTTCTGAAGAAAAAATAGCTGCATTTAGTAAATTTATTTATAATTTAGGGTATAAACTTAAAGGAAAAGAAATACACCCAAAAGATTTGCAGATATTAACTGAAGAAATAGAAGGTAAAAAAGAAGAGTTAGTTATATCTACAATGATGCTTAGATCACTTAAAAAAGCTAAATATAGTATGGAGCAAAACACACACTTTGGTTTAGCAGCAAAGTACTATTCACATTTTACAGCTCCTATAAGAAGATATCCAGATCTTACTATTCATAGAATAATAAAAGACTTTATAAAAGGTAATATGAATTCAAATAAACAAAGTACACTAGAAAAGGAATTACCAGATATAGCAGAACACACTTCATTTACTGAAAGAATAGCAGAAGAGGCTGAAAGAGAAGTAGAAGATTTAAAGATGACAGAATATATGAGTGAAAGAATAGGCGAAGAATATGAAGGTATAATTTCTTCACTTACAAACTTTGGTATGTTTATACAACTTGAAAATACTATAGAAGGACTTGTGCCATTTAGTCAAATGATAGATGACTATTATCAGTTTGATGAAGAAAATCTACAAATAATAGGAGAAAGAAGTAAAAAAACATATAATTTAGGAGATAAAGTTAAAATTGAAGTAGTTGGAGCCGATATATCTAGAAGTAATATTGATTTCCAGCTTATCGGATAAAGTAATAAAAATAGAAGGTGAGACTATGGCAAAGACAGGTATAAAGATTGTAGCTAGCAATAGAAAAGCAAGACATGACTTCTTTATAGATGATAGTTTAGAAGTTGGCATATCTCTTAAGGGTACAGAAGTAAAATCTATAAGAGAAGGAAGAATAAACTTAAAAGAAAGTTATGCAAGTATTGACGATGGAGAAGTATTTATAAATAATATGCATATAAGTCCTTATAAACAAGGGAATATTCAAAATGTAGACCCTATTAGGAAAAGAAAATTACTTCTTCATAAAAGGCAAATAAGAAAACTAAAACAAGATACCTTAACTAAGAATGCGACTCTTGTACCATTAAAAGCTTATATAAAAAATGGTAAAATAAAAATAGAACTTGCAACAGCTAGAGGTAAAAAACTATATGATAAAAGACGAGATATAGCCAAAAAGGATGCTGAAAGAAGAATGAGACAACACTCTAGCGAAAAATATGATTAGATTTAAAAAGCCAAGAGTTTTACTCTTGGCAAGTTTTATATAAAAAGGGGGAATGTTGGAAGTGTGGAAAGAAGAATATAAAGTAGGTATTGAATTAATAGATACCCAGCATAAAGAACTATTTGAAAAGCTAGAAGGATTTATAATGATAGCTAGAGATAAAGAAATAAGTTGGGAAAATCGTTTAGAAAAAGTACGTGAATCTCTAGATTTTTTAAAAAGATATGTAGAGTTTCATTTTGATGAAGAGGAAAAACTTCAAGAAAGAATAGACTATCCTTATATTGAAGAGCATAAAGAGGCACACAAAAATTTTAAAGCTGGAATAAATTCATATGTTGATATATTTTTAGATGGTGGATTTACTGAAGAAAAAATACAGGAGTTTAGTGCAAAACTTATGACATGGTTAATCATGCATGTGGGGCATATGGATCAAAAGATAGGTAAATACATGAAAGAAAAGGGTGATATTTAAATGAAGGCTGAATATATTAATTCATTTTATGGAGCAACTGAAGAAGTTTTTAAACTAATGCTTAACTTAGAAGTTAAAAGAGGGGACCTAGAAATTATAGAAGGATTTAGTAAAAGTAAAGATGCCAATGTTACCCTTGGAGTGACAGGAGAGTTAAAAGGTAATGTACAATTCAGCTTTTCTAAAGATATGACACTAGAGATGGTTAAAATAATGGCAGGAATGGAAATGGAAGAGATAGATGTATTTGTATCTTCAGCTCTTGGAGAAGTTGCAAATATAATAAGTGGAAATGCAGTAACAAGACTTGCATCACATGATTATAAATGTGATATAACACCTCCACAAATAACCGTAGGTGAACATCAGTCAATTTCAATGGCAAATAAAAAAGCTCTACATATACCCGTGTTAACTGATATAGGTGAATTTGGAATAGATGTATTTTTACCAGAGTAAAGGAATTATAATAATATTTTAAATTTTAAGGTAAGAAGGTAGTGGAAAATTTCCACCACCTTTTTTATTTGAAAATTTTTAATTCTAGTTTAGAATATTTAAAAAATATGGTAACTATATATAAGAAGTGATATTATAAATATATAGATAGATTATTATATAACTAATTGAGGTGTTTAATATAAAAAAATATATTATAGTATTTATATTGTTGCTTGCTCTATTAACTTCTTGTACAAATATACAAATAGAGATACCAGAAGATATTGTAAATATCTTTGAAGTTAAAGATAAGGAAGATATAGATAAAGAAAATCCTAAAGATGAAAAGACAAATGAAGAAGAAAAGACAAATGAAGAAAAAAAGACAAATGAAGAAAAATCAATAGAGATAAAAGATGTAGAAGAATTAGAAACAAGTGAAAAACTATTAGAGATGGAAAATGAAATGATAGATTTGGTTAATGAAGAAAGGGAAAAAGGTGGTTTAAATAAATTAGAATTAGATAAAGAACTCAGAGATGTTGCTAGAATAAAATCTAAAGATATTTCAAAAAATAATTACTTTGATCACACTTCACCAACATACGGTACTCCTTTTGAAATGATGGATCAATTTGGAATAAGTTTTATAGAAGCAGCTGAAAATTTAGCAGGACATCATTCTGTGAAACTTGCTCATCAAGGACTAATGGACTCCAAGGGACATAGAGAAAACATATTGAGACCTGGCCTTACTCATATAGGTATTGGTATTCAGACAGATGACAAATATGGTTATATATTTACACAGATGTTTATAAGAAAAAAATAGGATAATACTAAAAAACGAATTATTTGACATTAGGGATTAATTTTGCTATAATTAAGATTGCTGAAATTTAATGATTTCAATATCTGGGGGCGTCTAGGTTTCGACGGGGATATGGAATCGAGAGTAGCGAGTCGTTGTCGCCGATCAACGTAAAAAGTGGCACGAACAATAATTGACAACAATAATTACGCATTTGCAGCTTAGTTAAAGCTGTCCGTTCTATCTAGGTAGCCCACGGCTTGGAATAGAACGTCAACTTAGTGGGGAACCGAGCCAGGGAAAGCTTTGACCCTGGAACGGAACTTATGAAGCTACTAAGGTCTATATCCTGTTAGTAGGAGATAGACTAAGGGAATGTTAAATTACTAACTGCACTCGGAGAAACTTTCGTGGAAGTGTTTTCGGACGTGGGTTCGATTCAAAATGAGAGTCGCCCTATAGAGAAATCTATAGGTGAAAACTTGGCTTTATCGGTGAAGGCTTTAAAATGCTAATACCGAGGGATATGTAGAGAAATCTAACAGTCCTGTATCGACTTATAGGCTACTAAGTCAATAGATAAGTAGCACTAGGATGAAAGGTAAAAACTAAAATATACTTTCATAATACGCCAAGAAGCTTTTAAAAAAGCTTAAGATATAGTCAGGGCCTTTAGGAAACTATAGGAAGATCCGTCCCACCGCCTCCACCATACATAAATATTAAAACACTAGTTGAATAATTCAACTAGTGTTTTTTATATTGTTAAAAACTCTTTTTAATAATAAGATTAAGCTATATAAATAAACATCATAAACTTGTCATTTTCATAGTCTAAGACTATAATAGAGATAGGTAAATACTGAAATAAAAACTGACAATAAATGATTAGACGGAGGAAACAAGATGGCAATGAAGAAAAGTGAACTTTATAGTAAACTATGGAAAAGTTGTGATGAATTAAGAGGTGGTATGGATGCATCTCAATATAAAAACTACATATTGGTACTATTATTTATGAGATATGTGACAGATAAATATTATGGTAAGAAAGATTCTTTAATTATAATACCAAAAGGTGGTAGTTTTTATGATCTTTCTGAGCTAAAGGGAAATCCAGAAATTGGAGATAAAACAAATATAGTTATTAAAAAAATGGCAGAAGCTAATGACCTAGTAGGAGTTATAACAATTGCAGATTTTAATGATTCAGATAAATTAGGAAAAGGAAAAGAAATGGTCGATAGGTTAACTAATCTTGTAGCCATATTTGAAGATGAACAATTAGACTTTACTGGTAATGGGGCAGAGGGAGACGATATTTTAGGTGACGCTTATGAATATCTAATGAAACACTTTGCAACTGAATCAGGTAAAAGTAAGGGCCAATTCTATACACCAGCAGAAGTATCACGAGTGATGGCTCAAATAATAGGTATAGATAAGGCCATAAGTCAATCCCAAACCATATATGACCCAACCTGCGGAAGTGGATCACTACTCTTAAAAGCTGCAGATGAAGCAGAGAGAGGAGTTACTATTTACGGTCAGGAAAAAGATGTTGCAACGGTTGCATTAGCTAAGATGAATATGATCTTACATGACAATGAAATCGCTGATATCAAACAAGGTGATACTATTACATCGCCAGAGTTTAAGGATAGAGATGGATCGATTAAAAGATTTGACTTTGCAGTAGCCAATCCTCCCTTTTCAACTAAATCTTGGAGCAATGGAATTGATCCAATGAACGATGAATTTGATAGATTTACAGGCTACGGAATACCGCCAGCTAAAAATGGAGACTATGCTTTTCTTTTACACTTTATCAAATCTTTAAAAAATAGGGGTAAGGGAGCTATAATCCTACCTCATGGTGTACTTTTTAGAGGAAACGTAGAAGGGGAAATTAGAAAAAATATCATTAGAAGAGGATACTTAAAGGGAATAATAGGCCTACCTGCCAATATGTTTTACGGTACAGGAATCCCAGCTGCTATACTAGTAATAGATAAGGAAGATGCTGAAGCTAGAAAAGGCCTGTTTATGATAGATGCTAGCAAGGGATTTATTAAAGATGGTAACAAAAATAGACTTAGGGAACAAGATGTTCATAAGATAGTAGATGTCTTTAATAAAGGTAGAGAAATACCTAAATATTCTAGGATGGTAGCTATAGCAGAAATAAAAGAAAATGAATACAATTTAAATATACCAAGATATATAGACAATCAAGAAGAGGAAGATATCCAAGACATTTCAGCCCATCTCCTAGGCGATATACCAAATGCTGATATAGATGAACTTAAAAACTATTGGGATGAATATCCTACACTGAGACAAGCTTTATTTTCAGAAGGAGATCATAGTGGATATAGTAAGTTGAATGTTAAGGTAGAAGATTTAAAGGAAACAATATTTAACCACCGTGAATTTATAGCTTACGCAGATGAAATAAATATTATTATAAAAAGCTGGTCCCAAAATCATAGGGAAAGCTTTCAATCTATAAAAGGGGACACAGATGCTAAAAAACTAATCCAAGAAATATCAGAAGATTTACTAGAATCATTTGCAGGAAAAATTTTAATAGATAAATATGATATATACCAATACCTAATGAACTATTGGCTGGAGACTATGAAAGATGATGTCTACATAGTAAAAGACCATGGATGGATAGGAGACAAGGACCTAGTACCAAGAGAACTAATTATTGAGAAGTTCTTCCAAACTCAAAAGGAAGCTATAGAAGAATATGAAGTAGAAAAAGATGAGGCCAATAGAGAAAAAGAAGAATTTGAAGAAGAACATAGTGGTGAAGATGGAATACTTGAAGAGCTAAAAAATGATAGGGGTAATATAACTAAGGGAGCTATAAATAAATATATAAAAGAAAACAAAGACCATCCTGAATATAAGGAAGAAGTAAAAGTGGTTAAAAGATATTTAAGCCTAGTAGATAGTGTATCTGCTATAAATAAAAAAGTAAGAGATGAAAGTAAAGACCTAGAAAAGAAAGTTGATGAAAAGTATAAAACTTTAAGAGAAGCAGAAGTTAAAGAACTAGTTGTAGACTTTAAGTGGATACCTTATATAAAAGAGGAAGTAAACGGAGAAATGGATAGAATCTCCCATAGACTTACTTCAAGAATAAGCCAATTAGCTGAAAGATACCAAGATACTTTGGAAGAATTAGAAAAAGAAGTAGAAGAATATTCTAATAAGGTGGAAGAACATTTACAAAGGATGGGATTCCAATGGTAGAAGAAATAAAGCTAAGAGAAGGTTATAAGATAACTGAGGTAGGGATTATACCTGAGGATTGGGAAGTTTCTATGCTAAAAGATAATATTATATCAGAGCCAAGATATGGTATTAATGCAGCAGCTGTTGATTATAACGAGTCATTACCAACATACTTAAGGATAACAGATATATCTGAAAGTGGTCATTTTATCAAATCGAATAAAAAATCTGTTAAAAATGAAGCGTCGGATAATTATTATTTAGAAGATGGAGATTTAGTCTTTGCAAGAACTGGTGCAAGTACAGGTAAAACTTATTTATATAATAAGAAAGATGGTAGATTGGTATATGCTGGTTTTTTAATAAAAGTAACTCCAAATAAAAAGGTGTTAAATCCAAGCTATTTGAAATTTTTCACACACACTGGCAGATATAGAAATTGGGTTAAGGTAATGTCCATGAGAAGTGGACAACCAGGAATTAACGGAAAAGAATACTCTGAAATGAATATTCCTTTACCACCACTATCTGAACAAAAAGCTATAGCCACTGTCCTAACTGACACTGAAAACTTGATTGCTTCTTTAGAAAAACTAATTGAGAAAAAAGAAAAGATAAAAGAAGGAACTATGCAAGAGCTTTTAACAGGTAAAAAAAGATTAGATGGATTTAGTGGGGAATGGGAAGTTAAGAAATTAGGTGATATATGTATAATGTATGCTGGAGGTACACCCTTATCTTCTAAACCTAGTTATTATAATGGAAATATTAAATGGATCACATCAGGAGATTTAAATAGAAAAATTATTAATGATGTCGACGGAAAAATAACTATGGAAGGACTAGAAAACTCATCTGCAAAGATGGTTAAAGGAAGAACTCTATTATTAGCTTTATATGGGGCTACAGCAGGAGTTGCAGCTATAACAAATATAAATGCTGCAATAAACCAAGCTGTGTTAGCCATATTACCTAAAAAGGATAGTTTTATGTATTTATACTATAAATTAGCACTTTTAAAAAAACATATTATAAAAACTTATACACAAGGTGGGCAACCAAATCTAAGTGGTAGTATTGTGAAACAAATTGAATTATCCTTCCCACCACTAAAAGAACAAGAAGCAATAGCACAAATCCTATCAGACATGGACAAAGAAATATCACTACTAGAAGAAAAGTTATCCAAATATAAAACTATCAAGCAGGGCATGATGCAAGAACTATTGACGGGGAGGACTAGGTTGATATGAGAAATGTAGGTCAAGTAGAAAGGAAAACTCAAAGTAGGATAGTTAAGCTTTTTTCTAACAAGCTTGGCTACAAATATTTGGGAGACTGGAAAGATAGGGAGGATAACTCTAATATAGAAAAAGACTATCTTAAAAAATACCTATCCAAAAAGGGCTATAGTCTTGAATTGAGTAAAAAAGCAATAGCTAAGCTTGAAATTGCAGCTAAAAATCAGATTGATAAACTTTATTATGTAAATAAAGAAGTTTATTCAATGATACGTTACGGTGTTCAAGTCAAAGAAGATATAGAAGATCAGTATGAAACTGTATCTTTTATTGACTTTGATAATCCATTTGAAAATGACTTCTACCTAGCAGAAGAAGTATCCATAAAGGGTGAGCATACTAAAAGACCAGATCTAGTTCTTTATGTAAATGGGATAGCTCTAGGAATAATAGAGTTAAAGAGAAGTACTGTATCCTTATCCCAGGGAATTAGACAAAACCTAGACAATCAAAAGAAACAATTTATAAAACCATTTTTCCATACTATGCAAATAATTATGGCAGGCAATGATACAGAAGGTATGAAGTATGGAACTATTGAAACCGGGGAAAAACATTATCTGACTTGGAAAGAAGATAAAAAAGTTAAAGATACCTTATCAAATCATATTGAAGATAAGCTTAAAGATGAAGAATATTTAATTGATAGACAGATAATAGGGCTATGTGATAAGGAAAGATTTCTTGAAATTATCCATGATTTTGTAGTTTTTGATAGAGGAATAAAAAAACTTTCAAGACCTAACCAATACTTTGGCGTAAATGCATCAATTGAAAGAGTAAAAAAACGTCAAGGTGGAATAATCTGGCATACTCAAGGTAGTGGAAAAAGCCTTATTATGGTTTGGCTAGCTAAATGGATAAGAGAAAACATTCCAGAGTCTCGTATTTTAATTATTACAGATAGGGATGAATTAGATAGACAAATTGAGAAGGTTTTTAAAGGTGTCGATGAAGATGTCTATAGAACAAAAAGTGGCCAAGATTTAATAGAAAAGTTAAACTCTACTACGCCCCTATTATTAACTTCACTAATACATAAATTTGGACGTAAAGAAGGAGAAGTTAAGGAAGCGGATTATGATAATTATATTTCTGATATAAAAAAGAGTTTGCCCAAAGACTTTAAAGCTAAGGGAGATATTTATGTATTTGTAGATGAGTGTCATAGAACACAATCTGGTAAACTTCATGAAGCTATGAAAACTATAGTACCTAATGGCTTATTTATTGGTTTTACTGGGACACCCCTATTAAAAAAAGATAAACAAAAGAGTATAGAAGTATTTGGTTCTTATATTCATACCTATAAATTTGATGAGGCAGTTAAAGATGGGGTAGTTTTAGATCTAAGATACCAAGCAAGAGATATAGAACAGGATATATCATCTCAAGAAAAAATAGATAAGTGGTTTGAATCTAAAACTCGTGGTCTTACAGACTATGCCATAGTAAAGTTAAAGCAAAGATGGGGAACTATGCAAAAGGTTTTAAGCTCTAAATCTAGGTTGTCCCAAATAGTTACTGACATTATATACGATATGGAAACAGAGGAAAGACTTCAAAAAGGTAATGGAAATGCTATCTTAGTTGCTGGTAGTATATATGAAGCTTGTAAGTATTATGAACTTTTCCAATCAGCAGGCCTTAAAAAGTGTGCTATTATAACGTCATATTCTCCAAATATATCAGATGTTAAAGGTGAAACAACAGGTGAAGATAGAGAATCTGAAAACATAGAAAAATATGAAATATATAGGGAAATGCTAAATGGTAAAAAAGCAGAAGAATTTGAAGAAGAAGTTAAAAAACAATTCGTAGAAGAACCAGGGCAGATGAGACTTTTAATAGTTGTAGACAAACTACTTACAGGTTTTGATGCTCCACCTGCTACCTATCTTTATATAGATAAAAGTATGCAAGATCATGGGCTTTTTCAAGCTATTTGCCGGGTAAATCGTTTAGATGATGAAGATAAAGAATATGGCTATATTATAGATTATAAAGACCTCTTTAAAAGTTTAGAAAAGAGCATAGAAGACTATACTTCTGAAGCATTTGAAGCCTATGATAAGGAAGATATAGAAGGACTACTTTCTAATAGGATAGACAAGGGAGCAGAAAGACTAGACACGGCCCTAGACAGCTTGAAAGCCTTATGTGAACCAGTTGCTCCACCAAGAGACACTCTTGCTTATATCAAGTATTTTGTAGCAGAAGATACAATGGATAAAGACGCTGTAAAGGAAAATGAGCAAAGAAGGCAGGCGCTATATAAACATGTAGTATCCTTTATTAGGGCCTATGCAAATATTGCAAATGACATGGAGGAAGCTGGATATTCTAAGGGAGAAAGACAAGATATTATCGGAGAAACTAAAAAATATGATATTATCCGTCATGAGGTTATGCATGCATCAGGAGATTATATAGATCTTAAAGCTTATGAAGGGGATATGAGACATCTTATAGATTCTTACATATATGCTAGGCCAAGTGAAAAGATATCTGAACTTGGAGATTTAACTCTTGTTGAACTTATAGTTGAAAGAGGGTTAGATGCTGTAGATTCTTTACCACATGGTATAAGAAAAGATAAGGAAGCTGTAGCAGAGACAATTGAAAACAATGTAAGAAAACTTATAATAGAAGAAACGCCAACAAATCCAAAGTATTATGAAAAGATGTCTATATTGTTAGATGAAATTATCAAGTTAAGAAAAGAACAAGCCCTAGAATATGAAGAATATTTGAAAGAAATAATAGAGTTAACTAAGGAAGCCAAAGATCCAAGTAAGTCTTTTTCTTATCCTAGAAGCATAGATTCAGGCGCTAAAAGAGCTCTATTTGACAACTTAGGTCAAGATGAAGAGATTGCTTTAGGAATAGATGAAAATCTTAAGTTTAATAGGCCAGATGGCTGGAGGGGTAGTAGGATAAAGGAGCGTCTGGTTAGAAGTATAGTTGCAGAACATATTGATGATGAAGATAAGCTTGATGAAATATTTGAACTAGTAAAGGAACAAGGTGAGTATTAAATTGAATAATATTGTAATAGCAGATATAGATATTGAAGTGTTACAAAAGAAGATAAAAAACATACATCTGTCTGTCCATCCACCCAATGGTAGGGTTAGACTTGCTGTACCAAAAAACATGGATGAGGAAGCTATTAGAATATTTGCTATATCAAAACTATCCTGGATAAGAAAACAACAAGCTAAGTTTATTATTCAAGAGAGGCAGACTCCTAGGGAGTTTTTATCAGGAGAAAGTCATTATTTTCTAGGAGATAGATACCTCTTAAATCTACTTGAAACTAAGGGAAAACAATGTGTAGAAATAAATAATAAAAAAGATATAGATCTTTATGTAAGGAAAAACTCTACAAAAGAAAAACGTGAAAAGATTATGACAGAATGGTATAGAGAAGAATTAAAAAAGATTATACCAGGATATATAAAAAAATGGGAAGCTATAATGGGAGTAGAAGTTGAAGAGTGGGGAGTTAAGCTCATGAAAACTAGGTGGGGTTCTTGCAATATAAATGCCAAAAGGATCTGGATAAACTTAGAATTAGCTAAGAAAAACCCAAGATGTCTAGAATATATTGTTGTCCATGAGATGACACATTTACTTGAAAGAAAGCACAATGATAGATTTAAAGCTTACATGGATAAATTTCTACCAAATTGGAGAAGTATTAAGGCCGAGTTAAATGGATTGATATTTGAAGATTAAAGTTTCAAATAGAACTTTCATAATACAAATATTGATACAACCCAAACCTCTTGACTTCAATGGGTTTTCTTGTTTTTAAAAATAAAGAATAAGGATAGTAGGCTAAGTAACTGATTTATATTAATATCATGCTAAGCAATAATTGTTTATGATAGTGTGTACCACTTTGTTGCTGGGGGAGAAGAATAACTAGGCAGACAAGATACCTTTGAACTCATCGGAAGGGAATATTATAATTTTTTAGAAGTAATTCTTTTGATTTTGATATAATAAATAAAAGAGATAAAGAAGGAGGTTATTATATGGAAAATATACCAAGAGGAAGTTTTATGAAAGTAATTGGGTTAGTAGTTTTTTTAATTCCTATGTCATTTTTATTTCATTACATAGAAACCTCTGTATTCACAAATGCATCCATTTTTGCCTTTATAGGGATTTTTCTATTTATTGTTTTGGCAGGTCTAATATCTGTTAAAAGCAAAGCAATTTTTATTGTTTCAATAAACACTTTAAGTATTTTATTGTCAATAATTTTAGGGAGAAGGTTTATAACTTCTCCAAATGAATCTTGGTTTAATCCTTTTGGAATGAATTTGGCCATTGTATTTACTGGAATTATTATTTTAATTGGAATATTAATAGTTAGATTCCTTGCAAATATAATATTTAAAAAACACTAAAGACCTTGTAGGATATAAGGA
>NZ_JBQDAA010000016.1:21612-22359 GCF_052089545.1 Tissierella sp.
CTGATTAAAATAATTGAGGTGAAAATATGTTGAAAATAATAAGCTTAGAAGAAGTAAACAAAATAAAAAAGAATATGATAAAAATTATAAATGATTCAGATGATTTTTATAAGGCAACACCCCATAGATTATTAGATGTTTTTCCTCATAGTCTTTCAAAAGAAGAAGCAAATGAAGTGTCTTGGGATTTTAAAGATTTATATTTACAAAATGAATATAAGCAAGTTGATTTTTTTAGGGAGTTATATAAAAAAATGGAAATTCAATAATAATAGCAGAAATAGAGTATGCAAATATAGATGAGCATAGACATATTAGAATTTTGGATGGGTTAGATCGACTTGAGCAATATCTTTGGGTAAACCATATGATAAGGACAGATATTAATCAAGTAACAGGTTATTTCAGTGTTGAAACATTTGATGATTTTAAAATGTTATTACAAATAAATTCTAGAGAGCTTACATTTTGCAACCTTCATTTTTTAGGTTTAGACATTTCTATAAGAGGACATTTTGATATGTCGATGGAAATGTTTTTTAAAAATGAAAACCAAATATTGGACTTAGAAAATAAAGCAAGAAAACATGGTCTATACCTTAGAACCTAGCCAAGGGAATAGTTGTCTAATATATAAAGGGGATTTGAAATTACCCAAGTTGTAATATTAAGTGAAGTTAAGTCTTCTAATGTTGTCATTCTGAGCATCGCGAAGAATCTATGGTTTAGGGTCAAAACAAAGATTCT
>NZ_JBQDAA010000017.1:0-12238 GCF_052089545.1 Tissierella sp.
TTATTCCATATACTTACATCCCAAGTATAGTTGTAACTTCTAGCTGTATATGTATCGTAAAAATTAGAATTTACATTATAATTTGTAAATCTATTATAGTTATTTCTAAAGCTAGATGCTCCAACCACACTGCTTCCTAAAATAATGATACTTAATGATAATGATAATACCTTAAATCTTTTTAACATGATATTCCTCCTAAAATATTTTGGTTGTAATAACTTTGTAACCTTTTTAAAGTATAGCATTTTATTTGTATAGAATAAACCATCAAAATTTTACTAAATAGGAATAAAAATACAAAAAAATATAAGCTCTTAAGAGCTTATATTTTTACCTGATGATATACCTTTTTACCTTTTCTAATTAATATTTTTCCTTCATTAAAATCTTCTAAAGTAACTGTTTTATCTATTGACTTTATTTTTACATCATTTATTCTTATTCCGCCTTGTTTTATAAGTCTTCTACCTTCACTTTTAGATTTTATAAGTTCTAATTCACTTAATAAATCTAAAACATCTACACCTTCTTTAAATCTAGACAATTCTATCTTAGTTGAAGGTATGGAACCTTTTTCTCCTTCCCCTTTAAAAAGTGATCTAGAAGCATCTTCAGCTTTTTTAGCTTTTTCTTCTCCATGTATAGCTTTTGTTACTTCAAAAGCTAAGACTTCTTTGGCTTTGTTTATTTCTGCTCCTTCTAAAGCAGCAAGTTTGTTAACTTCATCTAGTGGAAGGAAGGTAAGTAGCTTTAGGAATTTTTCTACATCTCTATCATCCGTATTTCTCATGTATTGGTATAATTCATAAGGAGGAGTCCTTTCTTCATCTAGCCAAATAGTTCCAGCTTCAGTTTTACCCATCTTAGTACCCGAAGCAGTAGCTAGAAGTTTAAAGGTCATACCATATACTTTGTCTTCTTCTAATTTTCTAACTAATTCGTATCCACCTATTATATTGGACCACTGGTCGCTTCCACCAAGTTGCAATTTACAACCATAATCTCTATATAACTTTAAAAAGTCATATGACTGCATAAGCATATAGCTAAATTCAAAGAATGTAAGTCCTTCGTTTATTCTAGTTTTATAACAATCGAAACTAAGCATTCTATTTACATTAAAATGGACTCCTATTTCCCTCATGAAATCTAAAAAGTTTAATTCTAATAGCCAGTCAGCATTGTTTACCATAATAGCTTTGCCTTGACTAAAGTCTAAGAATCTGCTAAGTTGATCTTTAAATTTAGAAGCATTGTAATCTATCATTTCAGGTGTTAAGATTTTTCTCATATCAGATTTTCCGGATGGATCTCCTACCATGGTAGTTCCCCCACCTAAAAGTGCTATAGGTCTGTGACCTGACCTTTGCATATGCATCATAACCATTATTTGTAGAAAGTGGCCAAGGGTTAAACTGTCTGCTGTAGCATCAAATCCAATATAAAATGGAACAGATTCTTTTTGTAAAAGTTCTCTTAACTCATCTTCAAAAGTAACTTGGTCTATATATCCTCTTTCTTTTAATACATCAAAAACATTTGCCATATTGTTCTCTCCTTTTTAATAAAATGTATAAAAAAAGGGTATTTCTCTCCTGAAAGGACGAGAAATACCCGTGGTACCACCTTAATTTTAATAAAGCCTTAGCCTTCCGTAACATGGAAGAATTCGCAATAAAATATTTTTATTGAAACTCCAGATTTGTAATTCACTTAAATTAAGTTATAGACTTTCCACCACCAGTCTATTCTCTACGATTTAACTAATATAAGCTACTTATATCTTTCATAGTTTTATATTAAATTACCCAAATAAATTAAATAATATTGTATGTACAAACTTAGATTAAATAGCTATCTAATCTAAGTTTTCATTATAAGTATATTAATATATTTACCCTTTTTTGTCAAGTATATATATTAAGCTTCTACCTTTAACTCTTGGCTATTTTCCCAAAGTCCATGTATATTACAATAAGATGTAGCAAAAATAGTACCAGATTTTTCAGTAGTAAAACTTGTTTGTACCTTTGCAGAAGTAAATAATCCCATTTCTCCATGAGCTGAGAAATCAAAGTTTCCGATTTCAACTGGGAACTTAGATCCTTCAGGCAAGAAATAAACCTTACTCCAAACTATGTGATGTTCAAATTCATTAGGATGTGGAATTTCTTCACCTATTACAACTTTAACTTCTACTTCTTCATCTTTTTGAATAGTTTCTGGTGCATGTATTACAGGTACATGTTTTTCACCTTTCCAATCTCCACTTTGATAAAATTTTCCAATATTTTTCATATAAAAACCCCCCATTATTAATTTTGTTTTGTCGCCTAATAATATTATTACCCAAAATAACTTTTTAAAAACTAAAAAACTTTTTTTAAAGGGAGAAATAAGATATAATAAATATATATTTAATAAGGAGAGAAGATTAATGAATAATATAGAGCTTATTGCAACGACTACATTTGGATTAGAAGCAGTAGCAAAACGAGAACTGCAAGCTTTAGGATATAAAGATTTAAATGTAGATAATGGGAAAATAACATTTTCTGGAACTGAACGAGATATAGCTAAGACAAATATATGGCTTAGAACTGCAGAAAGAGTATTGTTAAAGATGGGAGAATTTAAAGCTTTTTCATTTGATGAATTGTTTGAAAAGACTAAAGCCCTTCCATGGGATGAGTGGATCCCTAAAGATGCCAATTTTATAGTAAATGGAAAAAGTATAAACTCTAAACTATATAGTATATCTGATTGTCAGAGAATAGTAGAAAAGGCTGTAGTAGAAAAATTAAAGACAAAATATAAGGTAGATTGGTTTGAAAAAACTGGAGCAAAATATACAATAGAAGTTGCTCTTTTAAAAGATGTAGCTACACTTACTATAGATACTTCAGGTGAAGGCTTACACAAGAGAGGATATAGAGATAGGGCAGGAGATGCTCCTATTAAAGAAACTTTAGCTGCTGCTATGGTACTTTTAAGCTTTTGGAATAAAGATAGGGTTCTTTATGATCCATTTTGCGGATCTGGTACGATTCCTATAGAAGCTGCTATGATTGGTAGAAATATTGCGCCAGGATTAGATAGAGAGTTTGCATCAGAGAAATGGGAAAGGGTAGATAAAAGCTTTTGGAAGGAAGAGAAAAGAGAAGCACTTAAATGTATAGATAATGAATCACAACTTGAAATCTTAGGTTCTGATACAGATAAAAGATCTATTCTAAGAGCAAGAGATAACGCATCAAATTTAGGACTTGAAGATGATATTCAGTTTTTTATGAAAGATATGCGAGATGTAGATTTAAAAGATAATTACGGAGTTGTAATTACAAATCCTCCTTATGGTGAAAGAATGGGAGAGATTGAAGAAGTTCAAACACTCTACAAAGATTTTGGATTGAAATTTAAGGAGTTTAAAACTTGGTCTATATATGTAATTACGTCTAATGAAAACTTTGAATCTATTTATGATAGAAAAGCCGATAGAAAAAGAAAATTATATAATGGTAAAATTAAGGTAGATTATTATCAATTTTACGGTCCAAGACCAGATAAAGGTTTAAAATAGAAAGGATGATATATAATGGATATATACACTAAAACAGGTGACAGAGGAAAAACTTCTTTATACGATAGCACAAGACTTTTTAAAGATGATATAAGAGTAGAAAGCTATGGAACTATAGATGAACTCATATCTTTTATAGGTTTAGCTAAAAATTATGTATCTGATGAAGAAACCTATAAAATCTTAGAAGATATTCAAAATAAACTATTTACTGTAACTACAAACCTAGCTACAAAAGAGAAATCAAAGATTAAATTTTTTATTGAAGAAGAAGATGTTGAAAAATTAGAGAAAATAGTAGATATATATATGGGTAAATTAAAGAGTCCTACTGGATTTATAATTCCCGGAACTAACAGAAAGTCTGCATATATACATGTTGCGAGGACTATATGTAGAAGAGGAGAAAGAAGAATTATAACACTTGCTAAAAATGAAGAAGTTGATCCACTGCTAGTTAAATATGTAAATAGATTATCAGATGCTTTATATGCTATAGGAAGATTTTTAGAGGAAGATGAAATAAAGGTAAGTTATTAATTTAATTGCTTAAACTGCTTAATATGTATAGTAAATACTATTAATATACTATATAATAGATGTATGAAGAGATTGATTGACTAAAATAACAATAAATCACATTATAACAACTTTTCATCATATATTTTTATGATGAAAAGTTTACTTACAATACACTTGAATCTATTTCTGTGAGACAAAGTAAGGTTTAACCTATCTAGTAGTTATGCAATTTTAACTATAAGACAAAATAAACGAATTGGGTGATTACATGTTAGAGAGATATGATCGTATAAATAAGGAAAAAATATTAGATATTTTAGATTATAGCAAGTTAAATTATCATGTTTTAGAAGGTATGGCAGACTGGGTTAGAGTTATAGATGAAGAAGGATTAGTGATTTATGCTAATAAATCTATGAAAAAAGCCTTAGGAGAAAATATTAATAATAGGAAATGTTATGAAGTTATTTGTAAAGAAAAAGCCTGCAATACTTGCATAACTCAAAGAAGTATTGCGACTGGAGAAACAATACAAAAAGAAGAAATAATAAATAATAAAACTTATTCTGTTAAAAGTTCCCCTGTTAAGGATTCTAAAGGGGTTATAATAGCAGCAGTCGAAGTTTTCAGAAATATAACGCGTGAAAGAAAACTTGAACTTGAGCTTATAAACAAAAATAAAAAAATGAATGATGATTTAGAGTTTTCTAAGAGATTACAGGGGAAAATACTTCCGAAAAAGGAACAAATTCAAAATTTAACCCTTGACTATATATACAAACCTTCAGAGACATTAAGTGGGGATATGTTTGATATGTATAGAATAGATGATGACAATATAGGGGTATATATAAGTGATGTAGTTGGTAATGGTACTTCCGCATCTCTTATGACTATGTTTATTCGACAGACTATGAGATTTATGAATGGTAATCCTGCAAATCCATCTGATATTTTGAGGGAACTTCACAAGAGGTTTTTATTTCTGGAATTAGAGGTAGGATATTATTTTACTATATTTTTTGGAGTCTTTAATACTAAAACTAAAAAACTTAAATATGTAAATGCAGGACATAACTGTATGCCTATAAGGTATAATTTAGAAAAAAATGCTGTAGATGTTATAGAAAACAAAGGATATCCTATATCCTCTTTACTGGAAGAAATCACATTTAAAGAAAAGGAAATCCAAATAAATATAGGTGACAAAATCCTATTTTATACAGATGGAGTTACAGAAGCTAGAGATTATTCTGGTAGAGAATTTGGATTAAAAAGACTTATAAATATAATAAAAGCAAATCCTATAGATATATTAAATGATATAGAAAGGACAGTTTTTAAACATAGCTTTGGAGAAATAGAAGATGATTTCGCACTATTATTATTAGAAATATTATATTAAGAGGGGAATAATATGAATATTAATCTTAATTATGAAGATTCTTTTACAAGAAAAGAAGAAATAGAAAATTTAAAACCATTTATAGGTATAAGTCATAAACTGCTACATGAAAGAAAAGGGCCTGGAAATGATTATCTAGGATTTATAGAACTTCCTAAAGATTATGATAAGGACGAATTTGAACGGATAAAATTAGCAGCTAAAAAAATTCAAAACTCTTCGGATGTAATGATTGTAATAGGGATAGGTGGATCTTATCTAGGTGCTAGAGCATGCATTGAAGCCTTAAGTCATAACTTTTATAATAGTTTAGATAAGACTAAAAGAAAGACACCTGAAATATATTACTTAGGAAATAGTATTTCAACATCTTATATGCTGGATTTACTAGATTTGATAGAAGATAAGGATATAAGTGTAAATGTTATATCAAAATCTGGTACAACTACCGAACCTGCTATAGCTTTTAGATTTTTAAAAGAATATATGGAAGAAAGATATGGAAAAGAGGAAGCTAAAAAAAGAATATATGCTACGACTGATAGGGAAAAAGGAGCTTTAAAAGAACTATCTCATATAGAGCGATACGAAACCTTTGTAATTCCAGATGATGTAGGAGGAAGGTTTTCTGTACTTACACCTGTGGGACTCCTCCCTATGGCAGTAGCTGGTATAGACATAGATGAACTTATGGAAGGTGCAAATGAAGGAAGAAAAGAATATTCTAATGAAAACTTAGAAAAGAATCCTTCTTATCAATATGCAGCTATCAGAAATATACTGTATAATAGGGGAAAAGATATAGAAATTCTTGCTAACTATGAACCGGCTTTAAACTATTTTTCTGAATGGTGGAAGCAGCTTTATGGAGAATCAGAAGGTAAGGATGGTAAGGGACTTTTTCCAGCATCCGTAAACTTTACTACAGATCTTCATTCTATGGGACAGTATATTCAAGATGGTCAAAGAAACTTATTTGAAACGATTATAAATGTGGAGAAGTCTAGAAGAGATATATCTGTAAAGTCTACAAAAGATAATTTAGATGGATTGAATTTTTTACAAGGTAAGACATTAGACTTTATTAATAAAAAGGCTTTTGAAGGTACAAAAGAAGCCCATATAAATGGTAATGTTCCTAACTTAGTTATAGAAATTCCAGAGCTAAATGAATTTTATATTGGAAAACTTATATACTTCTTTGAAAAGGCGTGTGCTCTTTCAGGATATTTACTAGGAGTAAATCCATTTAATCAGCCTGGAGTAGAAGAATATAAGAGAAATATGTTTAGACTTTTAGAAAAACGAGGATATTAAAAAATAAAATATGTAAAAATATAAAATAAAGCATAAAATATTATTATAATAATGAATTTTATGCTTTATTTTTATATGGATTTTTAAATTATTTAAAAAATAATTAATATTACTATACTACAGCTCTTTTTAATACTTCTATATCTATATCAAGCAAAGATTCACCTATCAAGTATACATTGCCTGCTCCCATAGTTATTACTAGGTCATCTTTTTTTGCATTTACAAGCAAGTATTTTTTTACCTCGTCAAAAGTTGAAATATATATAGAATTAGTTCCTTTAGATTTTATTTTTTCAGCTAAATCTCTAGAATGTATTTCTCCTGTATCTTTTTCTCTAGCAGCATATATATCAGTTATAATTATGTTATCTGCAAGTTTGAAAGAATCTGCAAAGCTATCAAGAAGTGCTTTGGTCCTTGTAAATGTATGAGGTTGGAATACACAATAGATTTCTCCACCTTTTTTATTGTTTACAGCTTCAAGTGTTGCTTTTATTTCAGTTGGATGATGTGCATAGTCATCTAATACGTCAATTCCGTTAAAACTTCCTTTATGTTCTAATCTTCTATGGACTCCGTTATAAAGATTCATATATTTTAAAATTTCATCAATGGGTACTCCATAAGTATCAGCTGCAGCAATACTTGCTATTGCATTATAAATATTGTGCTTTCCCATAACTTTAAGAGTTAAAGGGAACTTGCCTTTTCCTTTAATTTTTAAGTCAAAAGAAGGATATCCTTCTTTTGAAAATTTAATATTTTCAGCTTTATAATCTGATTTGTTTAAAATTCCAAAAGTTATTACATTAGCTTTTGTATTGTTTATAACTTTTCCAATATAAGGATCATCTACATTTACTATAAGATAAGAATCACTTTCTAAATTCTTTCCATATTCTACAAATGTATCTACTATATGGTTTATATTTTTAAAATAATCTAAATGATCTTCATCTATATTTAGTATAATTGCCATTGTAGGAAAATATTTTAATATATTTGCTTTGTATTCACAAGCTTCAGTTAATATATAGTCATCAGAATCTATTTTTACATTTCCACCTATATCATCTAATTGACCTCCAAGTAAAACTGTAGGTTCTAAATTTCCATGGTTAGTAATACTTGCTAACATGCTTGTTGTTGTAGTTTTACCATGAGTTCCAGAAACTGCCATAGAATATGTATAGTTTTTCATAAGTGCTCCTAAAAAACTCGCTCTATCTATTGTTTGTATATTAGAGTTTCTAGCTGCTTGTAATTCTATATTATCATTAGAAATAGCATCTGTGTATACTATTAAATCTGCTCCACATATATTTTTCATATCATGATTTAAGTATATTTTTGCACCTAATTTTTTAAGCCTTCGAATAATAGCACTATTTTTTGAGTCAGTTCCACTCACCTTATATTTTTTACTTAAAAGAATTTCTGCAAGTCCACTCATGCTTATTCCGCCAATTCCTATAAAATGTATATGTTTATGCTCTTTAGATTTTAAATTAAATTCAAACATAATATTGCCTCCTGAATTTCTATTTGTATTTTATTGTTACCAATTTATATTATAATATCATTGTATTCTAGTATGAAAAAAATGTCACTGATTGATTATATCATATCAAATTTAAAATAAAAGCAATATTGACATAGTTTTAAAATTTTTTAAAAAATAAATCAAATAAAAGAAGGAATATGAAGAGTTTTATAGAATACTTTAAATAGGAGTAATATTGATTTAAGAAAGGTGGTGAATGACAGTGGAAGTTACAGACGTAAGAATCAGGAAGGTAACTGAAGAATCTAAAATGAAAGCTATCGTATCTGTTACTTTTGATGAAGAATTTGTTGTACATGATATAAAAATAATAGATGGAATTAATGGTATATTTATTGCTATGCCTAGCAGAAAGATGGCTGATGGAGAATTTAGAGACATAGCTCATCCAATTAATGCTACCACAAGAAAAAAGATTCAAGAAGCTGTATTTGAAGAATATGAAAAAAACTTAAGTTTAGCAGAATAAAACAGAGCCCTTAGGGCTCTATTTTATTTTTAAATTTACATATGATAATTTATAGTTGAAACATTCTATAAAGGAAGCAAGATAGAATATCTAATTGAATAGTTTTATATGGAAAACTATAGACATATCTTGTAAATAGTATAAAATAATAATATAGAAGAAAAAATGGAGGAAGATTTATGGATATTTCAATTATACTTGCAGCAGGCCAAGGAACAAGAATGAAATCTAAATTACCAAAGGTATTACATAAAGTATGTGGGAAGCCTATTTTAGAATATGTAATAGGAGCTAGTAAAGGCGCTAAAATAGATAAAAATATAGTAATAGTAGGCCATGGAGGTGATTCTATAAAGGAACACTTCGACTCTCAGCCTGTTGTATTTAAAGAACAGCCAGTTGGAGCTAATGCACCTTATGGGACTGGATTTGCAGTTATGCAGGCGGTAGATGAAATAGGGGACGAGGATACAGTAGTTATACTTTGTGGAGATACTCCTTTAATGACTGAAGATAGTATAAAAACTTTGTTAGATTATCATAAGAAAAACAACTTATATGGAACAGTTCTTACGACTCTATTGGATGACGCAAGCGGATATGGTAGAATAAAGAGAGATGGAAATGGAAACATTTCTAAAATAGTAGAAGATAAGGATGCTACAGATCTTGAAAAAGAAATTAAAGAAATAAACTCAGGGGTATATTGCTTTAATGGAAAAATTCTAAAGATGTTTTTAAAAAGACTGGATAATAATAATGCTCAAAATGAGTATTATATCACCGATATTATAGGTATATTAAAGGAAGAAGACTATAGTTTAGGTGCTTGTCTTATAGAAAACCAAGATGAAATTCATGGTGTTAATTCTAGAGAACAACTTAGTTTTAGTGAAAAACTTATGAAAGAAAGAATAAATAAAACACATATGAGCAAAGGGGTAACAATAATAGATCCAGACAATACTTATATTGAAGAAGATGTAAATATAGGAAGAGATACTATTATTTATCCAGGTACTCATATAGAAGGAAATACTAGAATAGGTGAAGATTGTATATTAAGAGGAAATACCAGAATACTAGATAGTGATATAAAAAATAGGGTAGAAATAAAATCTTCGGTTATAGAAAATAGTACAATAGAAGAAGATAGCACAGTAGGTCCTAATGCGCACATAAGACCTGGAAGCCACATAGGTAAATGTGTAAAAATAGGAAACTTTGTAGAAGTTAAAAATTCTTATATAGGAGACAATTCTAAATCAGGTCATCTTGCTTATATAGGAGATGCTAAAGTAGGTAAAAATGTTAATATAGGATGTGGCGTTATATTTGTAAACTATAATGGAAAGGAAAAACTTCAGACAATAGTTGGAGATAATGCTTTTATAGGAAGTAATTCAAACTTAGTTGCTCCTGTAAAGGTTAATGATTGGGGATATATAGCAGCCGGTTCTACTATAACCAAGGAAGTTGAAGAAGGTTCTTTATCTGTAGAAAGAGCTTCTCAAACAAATATAAAAGGTTGGGTAGAAAAAAAAGGATTGAAAAAATAGATAAAAGATAAAACATAGGAGGAGAATTTTAGAATGGAATTAAACAGAGGAAAAATAAAAATTATTACAGGAAACGCAAATAAAGATTTAGCTGATAAAATTGCTAAAGACCTAGGTAAAGATATTGCAGATTCTCAAGTAATGCATTTTAGTGATGGCGAAATAGGCTTAAATATAAGTGAAACAGTAAGAGGACAAGATGTATTTATAATTCAGCCTACTTGTAATCCGGTAAATGATAATTTAATGGAAATTTTAATCTTGATAGATGCAGTTAAAAGAGCTTCAGCAGGAAGAATAAATGCAGTTATACCATATTATGGATATGCTAGACAAGATAGAAAGACAAAATCACGTGAACCTATAACTGCAAAACTTGTAGCAGATCTTTTAACTGTAGCAGGGGCAGATAGGGTTATAACAATGGATCTACATGCTGGACAAATTCAAGGATACTTTGATATTCCAGTAGATCATTTAACATCTATTCCGATGCTTGCAAATCATTTTAAAGATATAGTTGGGGAGGATACTGTAGTTGTTTCTCCAGATCTAGGAGGAGTTACTCGTGCAAGAAACTTTGCTAATATTTTAGACCTTCCAATAGCTATAATTGAAAAAAGAAGACCAAAAGCTAATGAAGCAGAAGTTATGAATATAATAGGAGATATAAAAGGTAAAAATGCTATTTTAGTAGATGATATAATAGATACTGCAGGAACAATTGTAAATGCTGCTAATGCTTTAAAAGATAAAGGTGCTAAAAAGGTTTATGGCTGTGCAACTCACGGAGTTTTATCTGGACCAGCAATAGATAGAATTTGTGGTTCAGAACTAGAAAAATTTATTATAACAGATAGTATACCTTTATTAGAAAACTGTCCAAATAATAAAATTGAGGTAGTTAGTGTATCTCATCTATTCGCAGAAGCAATAAGAAGAATAAATGGAAACAAATCTATAAGCATAATATTTGATTAGATCAGGAGATGATTTTTTGTATGTAGTTGTAGGTTTAGGTAATCCTGGAAAGGACTACACTGATACTAGACATAATATAGGATTTAATGTGATAGAATCATTAGCAAGTAGAAACAATATAAAATTAAATCGTTTAAAGTTTAAATCAGTTTATGGGGAAGGTAATATAGGAGGAGAAAAAGTCCTCTTAGTAAAACCTCAAACCTATATGAATAATAGTGGTATAGCAGTTGGTGAAATTATTAGGTTTTATAAGATACCTATTGAAAAGCTGATTGTCATAGTAGATGATATAGATATAGAGTTTTCTAGTGTAAGGATAAAAGCAAAAGGAAGCGCTGGTTCTCATAATGGTTTAAAATCTATAATATATCATTTAAAAGATGATAAATTTCCAAGAGTAAAAATAGGTATAGGGAAAAAACATCCCAATGAAGATTTAGCTAAATTTGTTTTAAGCAGGTTTTCTAAAGAAGAAAGGCCAGATATAGACGATTCGATGTTAAATGCCTCGGAAGCTATTGAAACTTTAATAAATAGTGATATTAATAAAGCGATGAATGAATATAATAAGAGTAAATAGACTTTAGGCCCAAGTGAAAGCTTGGGCTTTAAGTGGTTGTAAAGGAGAAGGAAAATGAAAGATTATTTAATTGATCCTCTAAAGAACTTAGCTTCTTATAAAAATATATTAAAGGATATAAAAAATGCTTTAAGCCCTATTGGTACTTATGGAATAGTAGATGAATCCTTAAGTCAAATACTTATGGGGTTAAATACTCATACTAAAAAACAAGTTCTTCTCATAACTGAAAGCGAGCAAAAAAGTAGAATT
>NZ_JBQDAA010000017.1:12248-21678 GCF_052089545.1 Tissierella sp.
AGATATGATAAATCTTTCTAACATAGATGTTGAAATGTTTCCCCAAAAAGAAACATTTTTTTATGATATAGATGTATCAAGTAATGAAAACTTAAATCAAAGGTTAAAGGTTATTTCAAGACTGGCTAGTGGTGAAGATTTAATAGTAATAGCATCTATAGATGCCTTGTTAGATAAAATCATTAGTGAAGATATATTTGAAGAATATACTCTTAAAATAAATGAAAATTCTATTATAGATTTAAATATGGTTTCAGAAAAATTAATTCAATCTGGATATGAGAGAACAGCTACTGTTGAATCGAAGGG
This sequence comes from Tissierella sp., assembly GCF_052089545.1. Taxonomy (GTDB): domain Bacteria; phylum Bacillota; class Clostridia; order Tissierellales; family Tissierellaceae; genus Tissierella_A. The sequence continues at coordinate 12,558 of NZ_JBQDAA010000017.1, forward strand.
ACAATTTAGTATAAGGGGAGGAATATTAGATGTATTCTCTCCACACTTCTCCTTTCCTTGCCGGATAGAATTGTTTGGTGATGAAGTAGATAGCATCAGACAGTTTGATGTACTGAGCCAAAGGTCTTTAGAGATAGTAGAAAATATAGATATTGTTCCTACTAAGGAAATACTTATACTCCATAGATGGAGAGATGGTATAGCAGAATCTATAAAAAAAGATTTAAAATCATATAAAAAACATGAAAAGATATTGGAGAAGTTTAATACTTATATTGAGCTTTTAAAAGAAGGTTCGACTTTAAAAAATCAGGACATGGTTATTCCATATATTCCTAAAGAAAGTGTAGGATCTATTATAGACTATTTTAAAAAAGAAGCTTTAATTTTTATACAAGAGCCTCAAAGAATAGAACATAGATCTAAAGGATTAGAAGAAGACTTAGCTTTAAAAATTACTGATTTATTAGAATCAGGTGAAGCTATGAGAAGTCATATAGACACAAACTATAGATATAGTGAGATAATACCATGGATAGAAGAAAGAATAGTTATTACAAATAGTGTTATTTTAAAGGGTCAAGCTTATTTTAATCCAAAATCTATATATAATTTTTCTATGAAAGCTACTAATAATTATCATAGTAAAATGGAGTTATTACTTGAAGACTTAAACCATTATAAATATAGAGGGTACAAAATAATACTATTATCTGGAACTGAAGAAAGAGGTATGAGACTTAAAAAAACTCTTGAAGATTTAGATTTTATTGCTAGTTTTTCAGAAGATAGAAATGGTGAAATAAAGTCAAATCAAGCTATTATAACTCCAGGTAGCATAAATGGAGGATTTGAGTATTCGAATTTAAAACTTATAGTTATAAGTGATAAGGAAATATTTGGAGCTCAAAAGAAAAAGCTTAAAAGAATAAAAAAGGAAAAAGATAGAGAAGTAATAAATTTAGGAGATTTAGAAATAGGTGCTTTTATAGTTCATGAAAATCATGGTATAGGTAGATATGAAGGCATAGAACAATTAGATATTCAAGGAGTAAAAAAGGATTACTTAACTATAAGATATAGAAACAATGATAAACTTTATATATCTATAGATCAAATGGATTTAGTTCAAAAATATATAGGTTCAGAATCAATAAAACCTAAATTAAATAAATTAAACAGTGTTGAATGGAAAAATACTAAGGCAAGGGCTAAAAAGGCTGTAGAAGATATGGCAGCTGACTTATTAAACTTATATGCACGAAGGGAAAGTGAAAAAGGATTTAAATTTAATAAAGATACTGTTTGGCAAAGAGAGTTTGAAGATCTTTTCCCATATGAAGATACACCAGGTCAAGCAAAGTCTTCCTTAGAAATAAAAGATGATATGGAAAAACAAAAGCCTATGGATAGACTTCTTTGCGGAGATGTTGGGTATGGCAAGACAGAAGTTGCACTTAGAGCTTCATTCAAAGCTATAATGGATGGAAAGCAAGTAGCCATACTTGTACCTACTACCATCTTAGCACAGCAACATTACAATACTATGGTTGCAAGGTTTAAAGACTTCCCAATAAATATAGGTCTTTTAAGTAGATTTAGAACTCGTAAACTTCAAAACCAAACAACACAAGGATTAGTAGAAGGAAATGTAGATATAGTTGTCGGTACACATAGATTGTTATCTAAAGATGTTAAATTTAATAATTTAGGTCTTTTAATAATTGATGAGGAACAAAGATTTGGAGTTAAACATAAGGAAACCTTAAAGGAATTAAAAACAAATATAGATGTATTGACACTTACAGCTACTCCTATACCAAGAACTTTACACATGTCTCTTGTGGGAATAAGGGATATGAGTGTTATAGAAGATCCGCCAGCAGAGAGATATCCTATACAAACTTATGTAGTTGAGTATAATCCTCAAATGATAAGAGATGCTATATTAAAAGAAATTTCAAGAGGCGGGCAAGTTTATTTTGTTTACAATAGAGTTCAAACTATAGATAAGGTAGCTAATGAAATAAGAAAGTTAGTACCTGAAGCTCATGTAGGTATAGGTCATGGTCAAATGAGTGAAAGACAACTCGAAAAAGTAATGATGGGTTTTTTAGATAAAGAATATGATGTCTTGGTTTGTACTACTATTATAGAAACAGGCCTGGATATACCAAATGTAAATACTATAATAGTTTATGATGCAGATAAAATGGGCTTGTCGCAACTATACCAACTAAGAGGTAGAGTTGGTAGAACTAATAGGCTTGCATATGGCTACTTTACTTATCAGCCCAATAAAGTTTTAACGGAAGTATCTGAAAAAAGACTTAGAGCCATTAAGGAATTTACTGAATTTGGTTCAGGATTTAAAATAGCTATGAGGGATTTAGAAATTAGAGGATCTGGAAACCTTCTAGGACTTCAACAACATGGGAATATTGAAGCTATAGGATATGATCTCTATGTTAAGTTTCTAGGTAGGGCTATTAGAAGACTTAAGGGTGAAAAGATAGAAGAAGAAATAGAAACTACAGTTGATATAAAGGTAAATAGTTTTATACCTATTAAATTTATAAAAGATGAAGAATTAAAAATAGAAGTTTATAAAAAGATCTCTGTTATTGAAAACATAGATGATTATAGAGAACTATTAGATGAACTTATAGACAGATTTGGAGACATACCAAAAGAAATAGAAAATCTTATGAATATATCTCTAATAAAAGCAATTGCAAGCCGAAATAAAATAAAAAACATAATCCAAATGGAAGATAAACTAAGACTAGATTTAGTCACAAGTGAATCTATTAGCCTTCCATTAATTGATGAATTATCTAAGGAATATGGCAAAAAGCTTATATTTAGCTTATCAAACAATCCATATATTGAGCTAAAATATGGTGATAATATACTAAAGATAAGCAAAGAACTTATTGAAAGAATTGACAATTTCAATAAGAAAGAAGATAAAACATAAAAGATAAAGATAAAGATATTAGGAGGAGAGGATGTTTTAAATGTACAAATTTAAAGGCAAAAATTTAATAATAATAGCTTTGATTATTACTATGTCCTTTATAATTAACGGATGTACTAAAAAGGCACCTGAAGGTGTAATAGCAACTGTAAATAAAGAAAATATTACAGAAGAAGAGTTTGAAAAAGAGTATGAAATTCAGGCTAATACAATGGAAAATAGGCTGGGAAAAGGTGTATTAGACCAAGTGGGAACCGATGGAAAGTTGGTTGAAGAAAGTCTTAGAGAAGAGATTTTAAATATATTCATACTTGAAAAATTGATTTTACAAGATGCAGATAAAAAAGATATTACAGTAAATGATGACGAAATAAATAAAAAAATAAAAGAAATAGAAGAAAATATGGGTGGCGTAGAGAAGCTAAAAGAGTATCAGGAAGATGTAGATATGGACGACAAATATTTTAAAATGTTTGTTAAAAAGGACATATTGCTAGAAAAGCATAAGGCTAACTATATAGAAGAACTTGAATTAGAAGATGAAGAAATTGAAAGTTTTTTTGAAGAAAACAAAGAAAATTTAACACTAGTTAAGGCTAGACAAATACTAGTTGAAAAACAAGATAAAGGCGAGGAACTCTTAAAACAATTAAAAAATGGAGCAGACTTTGAATCTCTAGCTACAGAAAACTCTATAGATGCAGATACAGCTTTAAAAGGTGGTGAATTAGGATACTTTCCAAAAGGAAGTAATCCTGAAGAATTTGATGAAGTTGTATTTGGATTAAATGAAGGTGAAATAAGTCCTTTGATCGAAACTGAAAAGGGATATCATATAGTGGAGATACAAGATGTTAAAAATACATTTGAATCTTTAAAAGATGAAGTGACACATTTTGCCAATGAAAACAAATATGTAGAATATCTTGAAGGTTTACAAGATGATGCCAAGATAGAAACTTATTTAGATGTAAATGATAAAAACAATAAAGAAGACGAAGAATAATATTAAAAATTAAATATAATGAGTTTTATCAAATATGAATAAAATCTTCCATTTAGTGAATAATAAGTTTACTATACTTGCTCTTAAAAGGAGGATTAAATTGAAAGCTACTGGAATCGTACGTAGAATAGATGATTTAGGGAGAGTTGTTGTCCCGAAAGAAATAAGAAGAACTTTGAGGATAAGAGAAGGTGATCCTCTTGAAATATTTACTGATAGACAAGGTCAAGTTATACTTAAAAAATACTCGCCGATTGGTGAATTAAATGAATTTGCATCTGAGTACTGTGAATCTCTTAATGAAAATACAGGTCACACGGCTATAATTAGTGATAGAGATAATATTATAGCAATTGCAGGAGGGGCTAAAAAGGAATATTTAGAAAAAAGAATTAGTCCAGATTTGGAGAAGATAATAGAATCTAGAAATACATTTATTACTGATAAAAAGTCTCCATCTATTAAAATAATATACGAAGATGAAAGTGCGGAGGTCTATTTATCTCAAGTAATTTGCCCTATAGTAATGCAAGGAGACCCTATAGGATCTATAATACTTTTATCTAAAGAAAAGGGTTCTAGCATGGGGAAATTAGAAACAACTCTATTAGAAACAGCTTCAAAATTTTTATCAAAGCAGTTAGAACAATAGTACCAGAGCTTACAATTGCACTACTCCATTCCATGTGGTCTAGAGTATGCAATTGCATAGCTCCTGCATAAGAAAGAGCTTTGTATCAGCGAAGCATTTGATACAAGTTTTCTATATACCTACTTTTAAGTAGGTATTTTTTATTGTCAATTTGAGTATATTTTACCAATGGTACTATTTAAAGTATAATTGGGGGAGAATATATGAAAAATAATAATTTTATAAAAGGAGCTTTTATCTTAACCTTTGCTGGAATAATAGTAAAAGTTCTTGGTGCAATATATAGAATACCTATAGGGAACATTATAAAGTCAGAAGGTATGGGTTATTATTCAACTGCATATCCTTTTTATGTACTTTTACTTACTATATCAACTTCAGGTTTTCCAGTTGCTATAGCAAAGCTTGTATCTGAAAAAAGAGCAATTGGAGATTTTAAATCTGCTTTTAGAATCTTTAAAACTGCACTTATATTACTTATATTGGGAGGAGTTTTTTCATTTTTATTTTTAGTATTTAAAGCTGATGAAATAGTTATATCAATTGGTAATAAGAATGCTTACTATTCGCTTATTGCACTTTCACCAGCACTTTTATTTGTTCCTATTATGGCTTCATTTAGAGGTTTTTTTCAGGGATGTTCCAATATGTTGCCGACTGCCATCTCACAGGTTGGGGAACAACTTTTTAGAGTTGTAAGTGGGCTTTTTTTAACCATATATTTTATAGAAAAAGGTTTACCAATGGCTGCAGGGGCCGCTTCTTTTGGGGGCTCCATAGGTGCATTTATTGGGATGGTTATTATAATTATAATATTTTTGATAAAGAAAAAAACGATAAACAAAGAAATCAAATCAAGTTTAGCAGATAGTAATTATCCCATAAAAGATATATTATATGATTTATTAATTATAGCTATTCCTATAACTATAGGGGCTGCAATTATTCCAATTATTGATACAATAGATGCAGGTATAGTTTTGAAAAGACTTCAGAAAATAGGATATACTGATATGAAAGCGAATAGTTTATATGGTCAACTTAAAGGATATGCCCAAACACTGGTTAATCTTCCGCAAGTATTCTCTATGTCAGTGGCAATGAGCTTAGTTCCTGCTATTTCTTCATCTTATGCTAAAAAAAACAAGAAAATGGTACAAAATACAATAAGTACAGGTATTAGAATAACTCTTTTAATAGGACTCCCATCCGCCTTGGGACTTTATGTCCTTGCAAAACCTATAATATCGCTACTCTTTTTTAACAATACTATGGAAGTTATAACAAATACTTCAGAAATACTTAAGGTTTTATCCTTTGGAATAATATTTCTTACATTAACTCAAACATCAACCTCCATACTCCAAGGTTTGGGGAAGCCACTAATACCTGTTGTAAACTTATGTATGGGAGCTATAATAAAAATAGTTTTAACTTTCTCTTTAACTTCCATTGAAAGCATAAATATAAGAGGAGCAGCTATAAGCACCGTAATGACTTTTGTTGTAGCAGCGATTTTGAATTTATCTATGATTATTATTAAATTTAAAATAAAGTTAAACTACAAAGATATTTTTATAAAACCTTTTATATGTTCAATTATAATGGCAACTATAGCAGGATTATCTTTTGATTTTATGTCTAAATTTTTAATGAATGATATTTCGACTATTATTTCTATTGCAATTGGTGGATTAAGCTATATAATATTACTTATAATTACAAAAAGTATAAGAAAAGAAGACTTTGAGTCATTACCTAAGTATAAAAAGGTTATAAACAAAGTAGAAAGATATAAAAAATAAAACAAAACGGTAAGGAGAAATACAAATGGCTAAAATTTATATAATTGGATTAGGCCCTGGCAGTGTTGATGATTTAACACTGGGTGCTATTAATAGAATCAATAAAGGAGATAAAAATTTTTTAAGAACAAAAGAACATCCTACAATAGAATATTTTAATGAAAATTTGGTAGAATATGAATCTTTTGATTATCTATATGAAGATAATGAAGAATTTAAAAATGTTTACAATGATATAGTTGATAATCTAATAGAGGAAGTATCATTAGGAGAAGATATAAATTATTTTGTGCCAGGAAACCCTTTAGTTGCAGAGAAAACAGTAGAGATATTATTGGAAAAGGATGTAGATATAGAAATAGTTGGAGGGATGAGTTTTATAGATCCTTTAATAATGAGTATAGAAAAAGATCCAGTAAATGGTCTGAAAATTGTTGATGGAACAGTATTTGATTATTCTATGATAGATATAAATACTGATATAATCATAACTCAAGTCTATAATAAAAGAATAATTTCAGAAATAAAGCTAATACTATCAGAAATATATGGTGATGAATATAAAATATATATTGTAGACAGTGCAGGAATAAGAAATAGCGAAAGTGTAAACAATATACCTATATATCTTATGGATAGAATTCCAAACATTGGGTACTTAACAAGTATATATATCCCTAGAATTGAAAATGATAATAAAGATATTTATGATCTTAATGATTTGATTCATATCATGGAAAAACTAAGAGGGGAAGATGGCTGTCCGTGGGATATTAAGCAGTCTCATAAGTCTTTAAGAAAACATGTAATAGAAGAGGCTTATGAATTAGTAGATGCTATTGATAGAGATAATATTGATGATATTGTTGAAGAACTTGGAGATGTTCTTTTGCAGGTAATATTTCATTCACAAATTGCTTTTGATCAAGGAGATTTTTCTTTAATAGATGTAACTACTACTCTTGCTAAGAAAATAATATTTAGACATCCCAATATTTTTTTGAAGGAAAAGCTGGAAAAATCCGAAGAAGTAGTATATAATTGGGATAGATTAAAGGATTTACAACGAGGATTTGAAACTATAGAAGAAAAACTAAATCACATTTCTGGATTTCCATCTTCCATAAAGAGTTATAAAACACAGGAGATAGCTGCTAAACTTGGTTTTGATTGGAATAGTATAGATGGACCATTAGGAAAAATAAAAGAAGAATATGAAGAGATAATAGAAGTATTAGATTGTTCTCAAATAGATCCTGAGAGGTTAGAAGAAGAAATAGGTGATTTATTTTTTGCAGTAGTAAATTTAGCTAGATTTATTAACATTGATCCAGAAGTTTCTATGAATAATGCTAATAACAAATTTATAAATAGATTTAAATTTATGGAAGCAAAAGCTATAGAGAAAAACAAAAAATTAGAAAATATGTCTCTTGAAGAAATGGAAAAGTTGTGGAGTTTAGCTAAAGAAGATGAATAGTAGTTGTAAAGATATTAAACTTTAAATAAAATGTATTATAGTGTAAACTATTACTAAGGAGGAATTTATAATGAATAAAGCGGAATTAATAGCTAGTATAGCAGATAAGAGTGAACTTACTAAAAAGGATGCAGAAGCTGCATTAAATGGTTTTATGAGATCAGTAGAAGGTGCATTAGCAGAAGGAGAAAAGGTTCAACTTGTAGGTTTTGGAACATTTGAAGTTAGACAAAGAAAAGCTAGAGAAGGTAGAAACCCAAGAAATCCTCAAGAAGTAATTCAAATACCTGCATCTAAAGCACCAGTTTTTAAAGCTGGTAAATCATTAAAAGAAATTGTAAATAAATAGTAAACTTTTAGAAAACCAGGTATATACCTGGTTTTTGTTTTTTGAAAGGAGAGATATTCATTAGAATAGATAAATTTTTAAAAAACTCTAGGATCATAAAAAGAAGAACTGTAGCAAAAAAGGCTTGTGAACAAGGAAAAGTTTTAATAAATGAAAAAAAGGCAAAACCTGGAGATAGTATTCAGGTTTCAGATAAGATTACAATTAATTTTGGAAATGGAAGTAAAGCATTTGAGGTTTTAAAAGTAAAAGATAATGTAGCTAAAAGTGGTGCATCTGACTTATATAAAATATTAGATTAGAGCTTTTGTCATAAAAGCTCTTTTGTTTTCATAAATATTATTAAGAAGAGGAGTGATAATGTGAGTGAAAATAAAATAGCTTTTAAAAATCAAAGGATCACTTTAGAAGATCGAGAAAGAATAAATATAACAGGAGTAGAAAATGTTGACAGTTATAACGATAATACAGTAATATTATCTACTATAAAAGGTGGTCTCAATATAAAAGGTGAAAATCTGAATATAAGCAAACTAAACCTAGATGATGGATGTCTTAAAATATCAGGTACAATAAATAGTTTAACTTATATAAGTAAAGAAGGAGAGCCCAAAAAACTTTTAGAAAGGCTTTTTAAATAGATGGATCCCTTATATATGTTGGATGCAGATTCATCTAAAGAATTGTATATATTTTTACTTTCTATAAATCAAGGGATAATTTTAGGGCTTTCATATGATATTTACAGAGTTGTAAGAGAAGGTTTTAAAGCTAAAAAGATTTTAAGTATATTAGAAGATATTATACTTTGGATTGTAATAACCTTTTTAGTGTTTATTTTTCTACTCA
>NZ_JBQDAA010000018.1:0-21637 GCF_052089545.1 Tissierella sp.
ATGATAAGAGTCCTACACTTCCACCCTTTATTATATTGTTTATAAGATCATAAAATAACTCCTTAGAATCTCCTGGTAAAGGTGATAAAAGTTGTTGAAGTATATTTGCATCTGCCAGAGGTGTAAATTGCAATATACTTAAAAAGAATATAATAAAGGGAAATATAGCTAGTATTAAATAATATGCTAATTGTGCACCTATTGCTGTAACTCCATCATCATCAAATCTATACATTAGTTGTTCTAAGAATACAAACCATTTTTTTCCATCATATTTCTCACGAAGTTTATTGAGAATCTTATCCATAAAAGTACCTCCTAAAATTATTAGATTATAAAATTTATACCCCCATATTAATTTTTTTATTCAGCTTTACCTCTTTAGATTGCTTAATTTTAACTTTATAAGGGTATATTTATAGTAACTATCAAATAGAAGGGGGATTTAAATATGTCTGAAAATAAAGTTGAATTGTTTGAAAATGAACTCCAAGTCTTAAAAAGAATAGAAGAATTAAAAGCTGAAGGCTATAAAGAGGATGATATGTATATAATAGTAAGTGAAAGTGAAGAAATAAAAATGCTTAAAGGTTCAACTAATATAATGATAAAAAAAGATGATGATTCATTATATGATAAGTTTAAAAACTTTTTAAAAGGAAATGATTCTATAATAGATGCTTTTAACCGAATGGATTTAGATGATAAGTATAGAGACACTTGTTACGAAGAAGTTCACAATGGAAAAATACTCCTTATGGTAAATGAGGATTATGAAAGTAAATTTGAATTAACTAAGGATGGGCTAATGGTTCCAAAGAAAGATTTAAAAAAGTCTCAATCTGATTCCACACTATCTGAAGATAATATATTGGATTCTGATAATGAAGGTGATAGCATAGAAGATAACTTAGGGTTTGAAGCAAGAAAAGAAAAAAATGTTGTAGGAAATATCATAGCTACTGATATTGAAAAAGATGAGATTAAAAATAGATAGTTTATGTAAAATATAGATGCCTTTTTCTAATATTTACATTGGAAAAAGGCATCTATATTGGTGTGTTTGATTAAATAGTATATAATAATATATGCTTAGTAATAAAATTACATTGGAGGTAATAAATTGAATTTTGAAATTGATAAAATATATAATGGATTTAAACTTTTAGAAGAAAAAGAAGTCAAAGAAGTAAACTCTACATCTAGACTTTTTTCTCATCAGGAAACAGGAGCACGACTTATTTATCTGTCAAATAATGATAAAAACAAAGTCTTTACAATAGGTTTTAGAACTCCTCCTGAAGACAGTACTGGTGTACCACATATAATAGAACACTCTGTACTATCCGGCTCAAAAAAATACAGGACAAAAGAACCATTCATGGACATGATAAAAGGCTCTCTTCAAACATTTTTAAATGCTATGACATATCCTGATAAAACAGTTTATCCAGTAGCAAGTAGAAATGATAAAGACTTTAAAAATTTAATGGATGTTTATTTGGATGCGGTATTCAATCCTCGTATATATGAAATGGAAGAAATCTTTATGCAAGAAGGTTGGCACCATGAAATAATGGATAAAGAGGATCCTATTGTATATAAAGGAGTTGTATACAATGAAATGCGTGGTGCTTACTCTACTCCCGAATCTCTTTTAAGTGAAAGAATATCTCAATCACTTTTTCCTGATACAACATATAGATTTTCTTCAGGAGGAGACCCTTATGTTATACCACAATTAAGTCATGAAAACTTTTTAAAGTTTCATAGTAAATACTACCACCCATCAAACAGTTATATCTATCTATATGGTGATGGAGATGTATTAAAAGATTTAGAATATATCGACAAAGAATATTTAAATAAATTTGATAAAAGAGATGTGGATAGCAAAATCCATATTCAAACTCCTGTAAAAGATGAATTGGTAGAATACTATCCTATTTCACAGGACGAAAGTGATAAGAATAAAGACTATTTATCTTTAAACTTTGTACTTGGAAAAGCTACTGATCAAAAAGATAATCTTATGATAGATTTACTAAACGATGTTCTTATAAATTCTCCTGCATCTCCTGTTAAAAAAGCTTTAATAGATGCAGGAATAGGTGAAGATATATTAGGTTTTTCATCTGGAGGTATCCAGCCTGTTTTTTCTATAGCTGCTAAAAATGCAAGCGAAGATCAAAAGGATGAATTTAAAAAGATTATCTTTGATACTTTAGAAAATCTCGTAGAAAATGGAATCGATAAAAAACTAGTAGAAGCTACTATAAATAAGCTAGAATATTATTTAAGGGAATCTGGCGGAAGTGCTACAGTGGGTATACAATATGGTCTTACTATATTAGATAGTTGGTTATATGATGGTGAACCATTAGCACATCTAGAGTATGAAAAAACACTTAAGTTTTTAAGAGAATCCTTAGATTCTGATTACTATGAAAACTATATGAGAGATCATCTATTAAAAAGCAATCACAATTCTCTAGTAGTTTTAAAACCTCAAAAGGGACTGGCTGAGGAAAAAGATAAGGTTCTGCAAGAACAATTAGCAGCATATAAAGCTTCTCTTTCTAAAGATGAATTGAATATTTTAATAGAAAAAAACCGTGCATTAGAAAGATTTCAACTTTCTGAAGATACTATAGAAGACAAAAATACAATTCCAAAACTCTCTTTAGAAGATGTAAATAGCGAGCCATTAAATATAGAACAAGAGGTTTATAAGGATGATATCACAGTGCTTCACCATGATTTATTTTCAAGCGGCATTATCTATACGAACTTGGCTTTTGATTTAAGACACATAGAGAAAGATTTAATCCCTTATATAAGCCTATTATCTCAATTAATCGGTAATATAGATACAAAAAATTACAACTATGGTGATCTATCAAATGAAATATATGTAAACACAGGCGGTATAAATTTTGGTGCTACTGTTTTATCTGATAGGAAAAATGATAATATATATCCTAAATTAATGGTAAGTAGTAAAGTGATAAGAAATAAAACTACTGAATTATTCAAGCTTATAAAGGAACTTCTAACTAATACAGTTATAGAGGATAAGAAAAGAATAAAAGAAATAATAAATCAATTAAAATCAAGAATAGAAATGAGTGTATATGATACTGGTCATGCTATAGTTAAAAATAGAGTAACTTCTTATTTTTCAACATCCGGGAAATATAAAGAGTTATTATCAGGTCTAGATTTTCTATGGTTTATTGAAGACTTAGCTAATAATTTTGATGAAAAATCAGATGAAATATTAGAAAACTTAAAAAGAGTATATAGTTTAGTCTTTAATAAAGACAATTTAATAGTAAGTGTTACAGGTGAAAAAGAAGATTTAGAATTAGTAAATGACAATTTACATCTTGTAAAAGATGTATTAAATGAAGAAAAATACGAATTAAAAGATATAGGTTTAAAGGTTGAAAAGTTAAATGAAGGAATTCTATCTTCTGCAAATGTACAATATGTCGCAAAAGGATATAATTTAAAAGAACTTGGATATGAATATAGTGGTAACATGGCTGTTCTTTCAACTATATTAAGTCGTGACTATCTTCATAACTGGATACGTGCTAAAGGTGGTGCATATGGTGCTGGTATAACATTTGGTACAAAGGGTAATGTGTCTACCTTCTCATATAGAGATCCAAATCTTACAGAAACACTTGAAGTATATGATAATACTAGTAAATATTTAAAAGATCTTAAAATTAGTAAAGAAGATTTAACAAATTATATAATAGGAACTATGAATAAATTAGATCCACCATTAACTCCTTCTCAAAGGGGTCAGATAGGTCTTAATAGATATATAACTAATGCGGAATATGAAGACTTTAAAAAGCAAATGGATGAAGTTTTATCTACCACACAAAAAGAACTTAAAGATTATGAAAGCCTACTAGAGGAAATAATGAAACAAAATTATCTGTGCGTATTCGGAAATGAAAATAAGATCAAAGAAAATAAAGATGTATTTTTAAATTTAGTACAACTTAAAAAATAATATAAATAACCATAAAAAAAGAGCATAAAATGCTCTTTTTTTATGGTTTAATGAGTATTGTATAATCTTCTTACTTTATATCCTGATTCAGCTAAAGCTTCTGTTATTTTATTAATATGGTCTTCACCATTTGTCTCAACAGTCACTCTAAGTTCTAAATCATTAAATTTATCAAGATTTACAAATTGATTGTGGTCTATTTTCTTTATATTTGCATTTGCATTTGCAAGTATACCTGCAATAGTTTCTATTTGACCTGGTTTATCTGGAAGATTTAATGCAAAACTAAATATTCTTCCTCTCTGTGTAAGTCCTTTATTTAACATTGAAGAAATAGCTAGTACGTCTATATTTCCTCCACTTATAACAGAAACTATTTTTTTCCCTTTTTCCTTTATCTTTTTAGCTGCTGCTACTGATAAAAGTCCGGAGTTTTCTGCAACTAGTTTATGTTTTTCTACCATAAGTAGAAAAGTCTCCATAAGCTCATAGTCAGAAACCTTTATTATTTCATCTACATATTTTTTAATATACTCATAGTTTATATCCCCAATTGTTTTAACAGCTGTTCCATCTGCTATTGTATTGGATTCAGCTATTTCTACAACTTTTCCAGCTTCCATAGCTGCAGTAGCACTTGCAGCTCCTTTTGGCTCAACACCTATTACCTTGATGTTTGGATTTATAAGTTTAGCAGCAGTTGCTATTCCTGAAATAAGTCCTCCGCCACCAATTGGAACTAAGATAATATCTGCGTCAGGTAGTTCTTCTAATACTTCTAATGCTATAGTACCCTGTCCTGCAATTACATCTTCATCATTGAAAGGATGGATAAAAGTATAACCATGTTCTTTTTGAAGTTCTACTGCTTTTTTATATGCATCGTCATAAACTTCACCATGTAGTACTACTTCTGCTCCATAACCCTTTGTTGCTTCAACTTTTATAAAAGGAGTAAGTCTAGGCATTACAATTGTAGACTTAATACCAAGCTGTGTAGCAGCTAAGGCTACTCCTTGTGCATGATTTCCTGCTGATGATGCTATAACACCTTTTGTTTTTTCTTCTTCATTAAGTTTAGAAATTTTATTATAAGATCCTCTAACTTTAAATGATCTTGTTTTTTGTAGGTTTTCTGGTTTTAAATAAATATCATTACCAGATTCTTCAGAAAGCACCTCACTATGAATAAGTCCTCTACGAGTGATTACACCTTCTAATTTTTTTCTTGCTTCATTAAAATCTTCTAATTTAAGCATTTTTCCATCTCCTAATTTTTAAAAATTAAAATTAAAATATATTAAACAACAATAAGAAAAGTTTAATATTTTTAATATCTTATACAAAATATTTTATTACATTTAACTTTTAATTGCAATTGTTATCACAAGGTTTCGTAATAATAAAAAATACCATTGTTTACATTTAAAAGATAAAATAAAACTGAAATATTAATATTCCAGTTTTATTTTTATTAGTTGAATATAGAATTAAAGAAACTTTTTATCGAATCTAATATTCTTTGAAGTATAGATTTTACTTCTTCATTATTTTTTAATGTATCATCTAGCTTCTTACCTATATCTTTAAGCTGATTTTTTATGTTGTCAGTATCTAATTCAAGTTTTGATATCTTTTCCATAAGATTTCCAATTTTTTGTATTTGTTCATCGTTTAATGTTATGTCCAAGTTTCCAGATATTTCTATAATAATCTTTTTTATTTCTTCAGGATCTTTTATATCCTTTTCTACTATTTTTTCTTTTACTTCCTTTATAAGTTCAGAAGCTTTATCTTGTCCTACTTCTTCTCCAAGTTCTCCAACTCTTACAACTTCTTCGTTAGCGACCTTTTTTTGTTCTTCACTTATCTCTTGTCCTGTTGCTTGTTCAAATGCTTTTAATATACCTGTAAGAGCTCCTGTACCTGAAACTGAAAAAGGTGCCGCTGCTATTACCTTAGCGTTTTTAACTCCAGCTGTTGCAAGTGCATTTGCATACATCTCTTTAGTAACCCAAGAAATGTTATAAGTTTCAACATCTATTCCAGAGCCTTCTCCTAAAATTTCAACATAAGCTGAACTCATAGTTATTTTACCAAGTTGTGCTTCGCTAGCTACACCTTCTAAATATTCTCTTTCTTCTTGATTGTTTACCTCTATTATTTTTACATTGTCTTCGTCTACCTTAAAAAGTTCTAAAATTTGCTCTCTCTGATCACTGTCTAAGTCTTTAGCAAGCGTAACAACTTTATCGCTATCTGCATATGCAAAACTAGTAAATATAAACATTAACGATAATACTAAACTTACAGCTCTTAGAATTTTACTCCTTTTCATTTCTTATCTCTCCTAACTTTTTGATTAATACTATTTTATCATAAATTTCATATTAATGATATTTATTTTTCGATATTGAAACTTTCAATTATCTCTGGAACTGATTCTACCATTTCAGTTACCTTTTCAAGCTTACCTTTATTTTCTTCTTTTAATAATTCTTCAGTAGGTTCCATTATATTTAAATATGAAAATGTCTTTCCATCTTGCTCCTTTATGTATATTAAAAAGAGTTCCTCCCACTCATCCTCTTCAAAGGATTCTTCCATTATTACAATTGTAAATATATTATTGGATATGCTATCTTCTTCAAAGTTAAATGCTACACTACTACTTTCATCATCTATCCAAATCTCTCTTTCAACATTATATTTTCCTCTCCATGAAGATGGAAGTTCTAAACTAAAACCATTTAAATCATCCTTATATACTATCTTTTCTTTTTCTTCTTCTGCATCTATAGGCACATTTGCTTCTTCTTCCTGTTCAGGTTCCTTCTTATCTACAGGTTCTTCTTCCTCTATAGATTCTTCCTTGTCTATAAGATCTTCTTTGTTTACAGCTTCTTTATCATCTTTACTACAACCAAATGTTAAAAAAATACTTAAACTTAAAAAAAATATCATAATAATCTTTTTCATTATTCGTCCCCCTGATTAGTAAACTAAAATTTTGAATTTTAATTTTGGTATCTATATATAGTTTACCCAATATATAAAATTTATTTCTCCTAACTTTACATTATAGTAAAAAGATGATATTAATATGTCTTTATTATATATTTTCTATTAATTCTAAAACTATTCCATCTGGGTCTTTAAAATATACTGCTTTGCTCTTTCCAAAACCTTGATCTGTAAAGTTTTATAGATTTTTCTATATTAGAAACTGTTATTCCAATATGTACTACTTGTCCTATCATTTGATACTCTCCTTAGATAATTATTTTTTATTTTTATCAATCCTTTTATTAATTTCTTCTAATATATCTTTATCATATTTTCCAAATATTTCTTCTAATTTTTTTTGAGCTTTTATTTTAGAATCTTCGTCTATATAAAATGACACCATAATCACTGCAGCCATCAAAACTCCTAGGTCATCCTGGTATCCAACTAGGGGTAGAAGATCAGGTATTAAGTCTATGGGTGAAATAAAGTAACCTAATGAACCTACTACTATAGCTTTTAATTTAGCTGGTAATTTAGGGTTTTCAAGTGTATAAAATAATAGTAACCCAACATATATAATATTTAGTCCGGCAACTTTTGCATATTTAAATATTTTTTTAAATAGTTTTTTATCGCTATAATGACTTTTATATTGCTTTATATTATCCAGTTTTTTCATAGCTTTGCCTCCATTTTATCCTAGTAGCATTTATGGAAAATCTTATGTTAATCTGAAAAGAGGTTTTGATTCAAACTAAAGATCAAAACCTCTTTTACTATTTATAATAAATATATCACCCTTAATAAAAGGCCTTTGCTAAAATAATGATTTTTTATACAATTGACGCTTCATAAATTTCTTCTATTGACTGCCTTAAAGTATTATTAAACTCTACATCTGTTTGTTCTATGCTTGTTCCTTCTACAAATGCTCTTGAGAAGCTTGCAATCAGTCCAGGATTCTTCTTTAAAGCTTTTACAGCGAATTCTCTACTATATCCACCTGAAAGAGCTACAACCCGCATAACTTGTGGATGCTCTATTAGTTCAGCATATAAGTCTTCTTCAGTTGGTATAGTAAGCTTTAACATAATAGTTTCATCTTTAGAAAGTTTATCCAAATGTTTTAATATCTCTTTTTTCATAAGTTTTTCTGACTCTTCTTTATTTTCACTGTTTATATCTACCTCAGGTTCTAAAATTGGAACTAAGCCTTTCTTTATTATCTTCTTTCCAACTTCAAATTGTTGGTCTACTATTTTTTTAATTCCTTCTGGATTAGCTTCTTTTATAACGGAACGCATCTTAGTAGCAAATATATTTCTTTCCACAGCTCGGTCCAATAAATCTTCTAAGTCTGGCATTGGCTTCATAAGTTGTACTCCTTCTTTTAAGTCAGCCAAGCCTTTATCAACTTTTAATATAGGAACTATACCTTTTTCTTCCCATAAATAATCTGCTGTCCACTTTCCTATAATCTTATCATCCATAGTTTTTTCAAATAAAATAGCACCCAATATATGTTCAGATGTAAATGAAGGACTAGTTATAATCCTAGTTCTCATATCATGAACAAGTTTAAACATCTCTCTTTCATTATCATATCTTTTTTCTGTTACACCATAGGCTCTTAAAGCTTTAGGTGTGCTACCCCCACTTTGATCTAGTGCTGCAATAAATCCTTTACCATTTCTCATTATTTCAACTTGCTTGTTATTCATTAAATACACTCCTTTTAGTATTCAATTCATTTAATATATAAATTTTTTTTACTTTTTTTTTACTTTTTTTAAAATACTATCACTTATATATACATATACCCAATTTTTAAAAGTATACTTACCTATAATAATTACAGCAAATATAAAGGGTAAAAAAATAATAAAATCTTAAGACTTTAACAGTTCTTAAGATTTTATATCTATTTTATAGAATTTTTAAATACTTCTACTGTCCTATCTAAAATATTATTTAAATATGCTAGTAAAATGCCATAATTTGTAATAGGTACATTTGCTTCTTTACATTTATATATTCTTGACTCCATTTCTTTTGGATTTTGCATACAGGAACCACAATGAATAACAAAATCGTAATCCTTTAATTTTTCTGGAAAGTCATGTCCTGTTTTAAAATGGTATGTGAATTTTTTCCCTGTATATTTATCTAATAGTTTTGGTATTTTTACCCGACCAATATCTTCATGGGAATGATTGTGGGTACAGGATTCTGCAATTAAAATATTTGATCCATCCTGCAGGGAATTTATATGGCTAATACCATCTAAAAAAATATTTAAGTCTCCTTTATATCTTGCAAATAAAATGGAAAAGGATGTTAATTTTATAGAATTTGATATGCTTTTTTCTACCTTTTTAAATATTTGGGAATCTGTAATCACTAAATCAACCTTATCTAAATCTTCTAAGGCAGACTCTAGTTCTGTGTCTCTTACTACATAGCTTTTAATTCCGTGGTCTAGACAATCTCTAATAACTTGTACTTGAGGCAAGATAATTCTACCCTTTGGTGCTTGGGAATCAACTGCTACAACTAAAACAACTGTCCCATTATAAGGTATTAAATCACCTACAATTGGCTTTTCTTTGATGTTTTTCTCTATTTTCTTAACTAAAATTTCTTTAAATTGCATAATGCTTTTTTCTTCTTTTATAGACACCAATATGGATGAAGGATATATTTTTTGTATTTCTTTTATTTCACTTGGTGATAATTTATCCTTTTGGCTTATAACTATTAAAAAAGGTATCTTATACTTTTCCAGTTCTTTTTTTATCTTTTTAAAGTATTCTTCTGATTTATATTCTTTACCATCTATCACATAAAGTGCAAAATCTGTTTTTGGTAGAACCTTCATTGTTTTTTCTACTCTTAAATCTCCCAAGGTACCACTATCATCAACCCCAGCTGTATCAATAAACAAAACAGGTCCTAAGGCTGAAAACTCTATTGCTTTATTAACAGGATCAGTAGTAGTTCCACTAATCGGGGATACCAAAGATACTTCTTGACTTGTCAAAGCATTTAACAAGGAAGACTTTCCAGCATTTCTTTTTCCTAGTAAAGTTATATGGAACCTGTTTGCATTTGGTGTTTTGTTCATAAAAACCTCCTATAAAAATAAATCTCTTTGTCCTGCTTTGATTTTTTCTAAGTTTTCCCAAAGTAACTTTTTAATATCTTCTCTTTCTATTTTATCAGCTTCTTCATATATCTTCTTCTCTGCCTTTTGAAATAACTCTTCATCACCATAATCTTCAATAAATTCCATTAAAGTCATAAGAGCATTAGGGGCACACACATTTTGAATTTGTCCTGATTTTGCAAGTCTCATAAAGCGATCTCCTGTACGTCCTTGTCTGTAGCAAGCTGTACAGTAACTAGGTATAAATCCATCTTCTAATAATTCTTTCAATATATCTAAAGGAGTTCTATGGTCTTCTAGCTCAAATTGATTTATATCTTTTCCTTCTTCACTTTCTTTATATCCTCCTACTCCTGTACAAGAACCTGCACTTACTTGGGAAACTCCATATTGAATCACTTCTTTTCTAATAGCTGCGGTTTCTCTTGTAGATAAAATAATTCCTGTATAAGGCACTGCAATACGTAAAATAGCTACAATTTTTCTGAAGGTATCATCTTCTACTAAATGAGGAAATTGTTCTAAATTCATTCCTTCTGCTTTTTTTAATCTTGGTACAGAAATCGTATGAAAACCTACTCCAAAGTTTTCTTCTAAATATTCATTGTGAAGCATAAGAGACAAGATCTCAAATTTATAATCTGAAAGTCCGAAAAGAACACCTCCACCAACATCATCAATTCCTGCTTCCATAGCACGATCAAAAGCTGTTAGATGATAATTATAATCACCTTTTAATGAATTTGGATGATTTTTTATGTAAGTTGGCTTATGATAAGTTTCTTGAAATAATATATAGGTTCCAATATTCTTTTCCTTTAGTCTTTTATAGTTTTCTACTGTAGTGGCAGCAATATTTACATTAATTCTTCTGATATTCCCATTTTCATTTTCTGTTTGATAAATAGAATCAATTGCATCTAAAACATAATCAATGTCGCAATTAATAGGATCTTCACCAGCTTCTAAAGCTAAACGTTTATGACCCATCTTTTCAAGAACTTTTACTTCCTTTTGTATTTCTTCTTTTGTAAGTTTTCTTCTAGGAAAGTCATTCTTTTTTTGATAACCACAGTACACACAATTGTTAACACAAAAATCACTTATATATAATGGTGCAAAAACTACAATTCGATTTCCATAAATTCTTTTTTTAATCTTTCCTGCAATCTTATATATCTTTTGAAGTTGCCCCTTATCCTTTGTTTGTAGAAGTTTTGCAACTTCTAAGTGACTAAGTCCAGCAAAAGTTTTTGCCTTTTCTAGCATTTTATCAATTTCTTCTTTTGTAACTTCTTTTGATTGTTCTAATAAATCTTCTACATATGATTGTTCTATTATCATTTGTTATCCCTCCAATTAATGTGGTCACCTCTAGATAAGTCTACTTTCAAACCTATTGATTTTATACGATTTTCAATATTTACAAAACTTTGCCTTGCTTCTTCTTTTGTATATGATTTCCCTTGATAAATTTCATAATTTTCTTTAGCATTTATAGGGGATAAATTAGACATTATAACATTGGCACCTGCTTGTAAAGCTTTCTCTTTTCCCTTTGGATCTAGAGTTTCCATTGCAGTTGTTGCAGGTAAAAGTACCTGGGGTAATAAAAGTCTAGTTAAAGCAAGCATCTTTAAAGTCTTTTCAACTGTTCCTCCTTTTTCTCCTCCTAGTGGGGTTTGTGGATGCGGAATAAAAGGACCAATTCCAACCATATGAGGCTGCATATTTTTTAAGAACAAAAGGTTTTCTACTAAATCTTCGTTTTTTTCACCTGGTAATCCAACCATAAAACCTGCACCAATTTGATATCCTACTTTCCTTAATGTTTTTAAGCATCTTTTTCTACTTTCGAACTTCATATGGGGATGCAGTTTTTCATAAAGTTCTACATTTGATGTTTCATGACGTAAAAGAAACCTATCTACACCTGCAGAAAATAATTTTTCATATTCTTCTTCACTTTTTTCTCCTATTGATAATGTAACAGCAACACCTTTAAATCTTTCTTTTATTTCCTTTACCATATTAGATAACAAGTCTATATCATAAT
This sequence comes from Tissierella sp., assembly GCF_052089545.1. Taxonomy (GTDB): domain Bacteria; phylum Bacillota; class Clostridia; order Tissierellales; family Tissierellaceae; genus Tissierella_A. The sequence goes on from NZ_JBQDAA010000018.1 coordinate 12,265, forward strand.
AGCTATCTTCACCACTTTGGAGAACAAAGGTCCTATAACCCACTTTATACCCTTCTTCACAAGAAGACATAATATCTTCACTGTTTAATCTATATCTTGATACCATCATATTGTCTCTTCTCAAACCACAATACAAACAGTTTTTAGAGCAATGATTTGAAAATTCTATAAGACCTCTCATAAAGACATCTTTACCATAAACTGCTTCCTTTGTTTGTCTGGCATATTTATATAAGAGAGCTTCATCTGAAGGTCTCTTATTATTTAGCAGTTTTAATAATTCATTTGAAGATAGTTTATTTTCTTTAAATAGTTTTAATAATATCTTTTCCATTTTATACTTCCTTTTTTGAAATAGATGTTTTTACTGTAATTCCTTTAATATTTCCCAATTTCCCTGTTAAATGGTTTATTTCATCTAATGTCCCAAGTACAACTATTGAAACAACCGAAACTTTACTGTCTTCAAAGGGTATTCCCATTCTACCTCTTATAATATCTTTAAAATCAGCTACAGTACTGTTAAAATATTTTTGGCATTCTTTAGGGTTTTCTAAGATGGCTCCTACAACTGCTATTTTTTTAGTCAATTCTATTCCTCCTAAGTTTTTATGTAAAACTATATGACTTTGATCTTTATAAAAATAAAAAAACTTCCTAAAAAGGAAGTCTTTAATAGCATGTCAAAAAACTATTATCTCTCCTCTTTTAGATCAGAATAAACTTCTCTATTAGATTCATTATCTTAACAAATATTCCAAGAATACTCTCAGAAAATTTGGAATTAATACTTGTTAATATTTTATCAATGTTTTCTTTTCTTGTCAATCTTTTTATTTTTTTATAAACTTTATTTTTTCAACACTGCGATTAAGTTTTTTCCCATAAAAACACCCCCCGATAAGCTAATTTTCGAACAATTAGTTTATTGGGAGGTGTTTTATAAAATTAATTCTCTTTATTTCATATATTTAAGTTCCACAATATGTTACATATGGTATAGATGAAGGTTTTGGTGTTTTTGTATATTTATCATCTATATTAAGATGATCATATGGGTCAGATAAGGCATCTAGTAAATTATTAAAATGTGTAAGGTCTCCCTTATCAGCCGCATCCAAAGCTTCTTCTACTAAATAATTTCTAGGTATAAGAGAGGGATTAGATTTCTTCATTAATTCTCTAGATACATCTTTCCCTTCTTCTTGCCTATTAAGCCTATCGTCCCATTTATCCTTCCAACTTTTAAATTCTTTACTCTTAAACATATCATTTTCTTCAAATCTATCAAATGTTAAATCAATAAAGGTATTAGTATAGTCTGCATTGTGTCTTTCCATGACATGAAATAGTTCTTCTATAAGTTTTTTATCTTCTACTTCTTCATTAAAAATGCCTAGCTTATTTCTCATACCTTTAATATAGTTTTTATAATATAAATCATCAAATTCATTTATAGTTTCTTTTGCTAACTTTACTGATTTGTCCATATCAGAATCTATAAGAGATAAAAGTGTCTCTGCAAATCTTGTTAAATTCCACTTTCCTATGCTTGGCTGATTTTTATAAGAATAACGTCCAAATCTATCTATTGAGCTAAAGACAGTTTGAGAATCATAAGTGTCCATAAAAGCACAAGGTCCATAGTCAATTGTTTCACCGCTTATAGCCATATTATCAGTGTTCATAACACCATGAATAAATCCTACCAATTGCCATTTAGAAATAAGCCCTGCTTGAACCTTTATTACTTCTTTTAAAAGAGATAAATAAGGATTTTCATTTGTCTTAATATATGGGAAATGACGATCTATAGAATAATCTGCCAGTGTTTTAATATCTGTTTCTGTGCCAAAATTTGCAGCATACTCAAATGTTCCAACTCTTATGTGACTTTTAGCTACTCTTGTTAATATAGCCCCTTTTTCTCTATTTTCTCTAACTATTTTATCTCCTGTTGTAACAACAGATAAACTTCTGCTTGTTGGAATATTAAGTCCATACATGCCTTCACTTATTATATATTCTCTTAACATAGAACTTAAAGTAGCTCTTCCATCTCCAAGCATAGTAAAATGACCAAATTGATGGCCAGCATAAGCCATAGCTAAAAATGTATCACCCTTTAATGGCTTATTTCCTGCTAATATACTTATACCTTCTTCACTCTTTAATCCTTCTATATTTAATCCTAAAGATTTTACTAAAGGTTCATTTATAGTAACAAGCTTTGGTGAACTTGCAAGGTTTGGCTTTACCTTGCTATAGAAAAACTCTGGAAGCTTTGAATAACTATTTTCTATCTTCCATCCTAGATTGTTTTTATGCATTTTAACAACTCCTTACTTTTCATTAAACTTACTTTCCTTTATACAAGTTTTCACTTTATCTAGTATTTATATTCATTAATCAATATATACCCATTATAATATTTGGTAATAGCAAGCAAAAAATTTCTATAGAACAAAGAAATAAATTAGATACAATAAATATAGATTATTTACAATAACATTTTAATTAATTGGAGTATTTATTTTGAAATTATCATATTAATTTTTTAGTACTTTCTTATTTACATATTTGTATTGACAACTCTTTTAGTTAATCTATAATAGTTATTATGATTTAAGTGGTTTTAAAGAAAATAATATATAAGAGCTAAAATATTTCATAATATAAAAATATTTTAGCCTTTTAAAAAATTCTATAAATAGTATTGCAAATTAAACTTAAAAATAGATAAATAGGAGGAACTAAGATGGCTGTAAAAAAAGAAAGTAGTTTTTTAAAAGGGCCTATATTGCCTTCTCTTATGAAATTTACAATTCCAGTATTGTTTGCTATGTTTCTTCAAGCAACATATGGAGCAGTAGACTTATGGGTTGTTGGTAAATATTCAGGTCCTGCTGATGTTTCTGCGGTAGCTACTGGAAGCCAAACCATGCTAATTATAACAGGAATAATTATGGGGTTATCCATGGGTACAACAGTCCTTATAGGACAAAAAGTAGGAGAAAGAGATGATAGGGCAGCTGCTGATGTAATAGGTGCTACTATTTGGATATTCGGTATATTAAGTGTTTTTTTATCTATTATAATGTTATTAATGACCCCTAAAATAGCTCTTATTATGAATGTACCTGAAGAAGCATTTCAAAAGACAATAAATTACATAACTATATGTTCAATAGGTACAATTTTCATAGTAGCTTACAATGTTATAAGTAGTATTTTTAGAGGACTTGGAAACTCAAGAGCCCCTTTATTATTTGTAGGGATAGCATGTCTTGTAAACATAGCATGTGATTTATTATTTGTAAAAATATTTGGTATGGACTCGAGAGGAACGGCTATAGCAACTATACTAGCTCAAGCAATTAGTGTTATCTTTTCTATAGTCCTTATGATAAAGGGTGGTCTGTCTTTTTCTGTTTCAAAAGAAAATTTAAAATTTAAACCTGTAGTTATTAAAAAAATTATAAAACTAGGTTCTCCTATTGCCCTTCAAGATATGTGCAATGAAGTTTCCTTTCTAGTTTTAATTGGTATAGTAAATAGTTTAGGACTAACTGCTTCCGCAGGAGTTGGGGTAGCAGAAAGACTTGTAATGTTTATGCTCCTTATTCCTCTGGCCTATATGTCATCTATATCTGCCTTTGTTGCTCAAAATATAGGGGCAGGCCAAGAAAAAAGAGCAAAAAAGACTATGTGGGTAGGGATGTCAACAGCATCACTTTTTGGAATAATAATGTCTTATCTTTCATTTTTCCATGGTGATATTTTATCAAGAATTTTTACTAGTGACCCAGCAGTTATAGAAGCTTCTAGTAGTTTTTTGAAAGCTACTGCTATAGAATGTTTAGCACTTTCTACTGCATTTTGCTTTACAGGGTATTTTAATGGAATAGGTAGAACAAATTTTGTAATGATACAAGGACTTCTAGCTGTCTTTTTAGTTAGAATACCCTATGCTTACTTTGCAAGTAAACAAGCAAATCCAACAATATTCAACATTGGAATGTCTGCAGCATGGACTGCAATATTTACACTAGTAATTTGTTTATCATATTATATGTTTTTAGAAAGAAAAGAAACTATTGAAAAAGCAAGTCCAGAGTGTTCTAAAGTTCAAGTATAATTTTAAGTATAGAAAAGGTTTTATAAGACTTCTTAATAATAAAGCATCCAATACTAGGTGATGTCTTCATCACCTAGTATTGGATGCTTTTTAAAATTTTAAATAATATAAAATTTATTTCTTAGTTTAAGCTTGAATAAAATTCAATTATCTTTATATTCCTACACACATTATTTTTATACATTTTACTTAGCATTAACTTTCCAAGCTCCTACTAATTTTGTAGCTTCTTCTTTTGGGTTATCAGCTTCAGATATAGCAGAAACTACAAAGAAACCATCAACTCCTGTTTTTACAAGTCCTTCTATATCGTCCAGCTTAACTCCACCACCTACTACTATTGGAAGGGGACTAAGTTTTTTAAGTTTAGAAATATCTTCAAAAGTTCTAGTAAGTATATTTCCATGGAAATCAAGTCCACAATCTGCCTTAGTCTGTGTTTCATGAAGTGGTCCTGCGCCAAAATAATCAATTTGTGATACATCTGCTTCTTTTATATATTGAAATAGTTCATGTGCCCTAGCTGATACTCCTATTATACTATCTTCACCTAAATATTCTCGACATACTTCTACCGGTATATCATCTTGTCCTATATGAATACCGTCTACCTTTGCTCCCTCTTTTCTAGCAGCTAGTATTATGTCAAATCTATCATTAACAACTAAAGATACTTCTTTTGACTTTCCAAGTTCCTTAATTGTTCTTGACGCTTCTTTTGTTAGTTTAATTAGTTCTTTAGCAGAAGCTGTTTTTGATCGAATCTGTATAAAAGTAAATCCTGCTTCTATTGCCTCTTTGATCATTGGAAGAACTTCTCTTCCCTTAGTGTTTTCAGGACCTACAACAAAGTATGCTGAAAGATCAAAGTTTTTCCTATTAATCATTTTCACCTCCCAGAATATTATCTATGCTTTCTGTTTTTTTATTAATTGTATCTTGAAAGCCAGGTCTTATATCTGCTTTTAAAACTACTTCTGTACGAATCCCTTTATTAGCAAGTATAAAAGTTGCTTCTTTTACAACTTTCATAACTTCATCCCAAGGTCCTTCTATTTCTGTAAACATAGATGTTGTCTTATTAGGTAAGCCTGACTCTCTTATTACTTTTACCACTTCCGCTACTTCTTCTGCTAATTCATCACCTTCTCCAAATGGAGCTATTGCTACTGCTACTAACGTATTCATTTTACATCCTCCTTGATTTCAAAATAATTATTTGCTATATCTTGTGATGTAGCTTTATATAGTTCATCTAAAAAAGCTACTTGAAAACTTCCTGGACCTTCCGCTCTTTTTTTGGCACGCTTACCAGCTAAGTTATAAATCTGAGTCCCTGTAAGTGCTGCAATAAACGGAGTCGTTACTGCCGAGTAAACTGCCATAACTCCTCCTAATGAACAGCCTGCTCCAGTTATTTTTTCCATCAAATCAGATCCACCTTTAGAATAAACTACTGTATTCCCATCTGTAACAAGATCCTCTTCACCTGACGCTACAACAGCTCCTCCTGTCCATTTAGCTAGTTCAATAGCAGCAGTTTTGGCATCATCTACTAGGTTTGTAGAGTCTACACCTCTAACTTGTGAAGTACTAGTCCCACCATCTAATTTCCACAAGCCAGCTAAGGCAATAATTTCTGAAGCATTTCCTCTAATTATAGTAGGTTTAAAATCTTTAAATCGCTTTAAAATTTTAGTTCTAAAAGAACCTATTCCTATTGCAACTGGATCTAAAACCCATGACTTATTTTTTTCATGTAAAACTTTGCCCGTACGCTCTAACGTTTCCTCATATATAGGTAAGAGTGTTCCTACATTTATATACATTGCTCCTCCAGCATTCGCTAAAAATTCTCCTTCATCAGGTAAGTATACCATTGCAGCTGATCCCCCTACTGCAAGTTGAGCATTGGCTACAAAATTCATAGTTACAGCATTAGTTATAGATCCTGCCATAGGATTAGTTGTCTTTACCTTTTTTACTGCTTCTATAATACTTTCTTCTATCTTTTGTTTTCCTAACATTGTTCCTCCTTTTTTAAGATATATTTTTCTGCAGCTCTTACGTGTTTTAAAACCCTTATTTATAAATAAAAATGCGTCCCTAAGTAGGAACGCATAAATTCATCATTTATAATAATGCTTGTTTCCCTACACCAGTATTAACTGACAGGTTCAAAGGGTCAGACCAAGTCTTCTCAACTCTATTGAGTTCCCCCACAAATAGTTCATATTTAATTTTGTAACTATATTTAGATTATCATTCAATGTCTTATATGTCAATATAGACTAAAATATAAATATCTTTCACTAGAAAATTCTACTTTTTATGTTCAATTTTCTTCGCCTCAGCTTGTGCAGGATAGGAATCCATAATATCACCATCAATCCACACCTCTACTTCATCACCCTTACTAAACCTTTCTGCATTATCATAAGTTAAATAGATTAATCCATAGTAAGCGTCTCCTAATACATCTTCGTTTTGTATCTCTGAAGCAGGTTTATCTTTAATTTTTTCATACTCTTCAGGGGAAAGTTCTTCTGCAAGCAATATTTGATTTTCAGTTACTTCTAACACGATTCCATCCCTATCAGGTTTGCTACATCCTATTAATGAAAGACTAATTATTATACTTATAAACACAGTAAGAGTTCTTTTCATTGTTTCTCCTTTTCTTGTATATAAATTTTCTGTAAAGAATTTGTTTAGTTGCACTTCTTATAAAGAAAGCGTCGCTGTCATTCTGAGGAGCATAGCGATGAAGAATCTTTGTTTTGACCCTAAACCATAGATTCTTCGCGATGCTCAGAATGACAAACCTCTGAGGTACGCTTAAATTTACCAATATTCTCTAAGCAAAGCTACTTGAGGATCAAAGAAATATTGAAAATAAGGAGTGACTTATGAAAGCTGTTTTTCCTTTCATGGAAGGCCGTTTTTCAATATTTCTTGAACCAAGCTTAGATTCTTGCAAGCTCAGAATGACAGATTAACACTTTACTACTAATGTTCACTAACTTATTTTTATTATATTTTAAACTAAATAAATTAAATTATAAAATTGATATTGCCATATCTGTTTTTCTAATCATTTATCTTTAGGTATAATGTGTATATCTCTTTGTGGAAAAGGTATGGATATATTATTTTCTTCAAACTTTTTGATGATTTTAAATCGTAAATCACTTGGAATTCTAAATTCTCTTTCATCGCTTTGTGAATTAATCCAAAACCAAACACTAAATTTTAAACCAGAATCCCCAAATTCTTCAAAAAACACACGTGGCTTAGGTTCTTCAACAATATTTGGCCACAATTCTTCTTTTAATTCATATACAGTTTCATATAATATTTTTTCGACTAATTCTACATCACTACCATATGCAACATCAACTTCAACAGGTATGCGCAATTTTTTATCTGAATAGGATCTATTGACAAACTTTTCCTCTAAAAAGAAGGAGTTAGGAATAATCATCCTTTCATTTATACGTGTGCGTACAATGGTTGCACGGATTTTTATTTCTTCAACATTTGCAATCTTATCATCAACAATAATACGATCACCAACCCTAATTGGGCGTTCAAATAAAATAATTAAACCTGAAATAAAATTAGACATCACATTTTGTAGACCAAATCCGATTCCAACACCTAATACGCTTGCGAAAACAGTTAGACTATCTAAGTTAAAACCAATTGATGAAAGAGAAATAATCACTGCCATCGAAACAATAAAATAACTAAAAAAAGTATTCATTGAAGCACGAAGGCCTCTATCTACTCCATATTTATCATAGACAACAGGTAATACAAATTCACGAACTGCTTTTGAAAATTTAACAGCTAATATGACTGAAAATAAAATTGTTAAAATAAGAATTATAGTTATTTGGGTATCGCCAAACACGAAAAGCGTCTTATATATAAAAGATGTTTTTGTAAAATAAGTAAAGGAATAAACGATTAAAATAAATAAAGTAATCCAATTAATGATAGTATCAATAAATAATCTGGTTCGTTGACCTTTAATTCTTCTTTTTAAAATAGTACGTAGTCCAAAACTCCCAATAAGAATAAGTATAGCCCCTGCTATTGCAATTAGCCAGAAAGCAATATCATTGTTTTGGATTCCCTCTATGAAGTTTACTAATTGTTCCATTTAACTTGCCCCTCACTCTTTAATTAATTTATTTTTTAATACTTATTATCTTTGTATACCCAAAATCCTGCTTCTCTCTTCAATAGCTATAGTATTATAATATATTATTCTAAACAAAAACAATTATTAATATATTATAACGTAAAAAGATAGTAATCCGAAATGAAATATATAGTAAACAAGAAAATTTTTCTATGAACTTTTTAGCATTATAAAAACACTAGATAGTAACTATCTAGTGTTTTTATAATATCCTATGTATTATGGAATCAACTGACATTTATTTCAATGGTTCTCTGAATAGGAGGATAAAACCAATGAAAATTCATCTTTATTTATCAAAAGAAAATCCATATAAAACCTTATCTATAACTAGATTATTAAAATCCATTAAATCAACTAGGTAAGGATCAACCTCTTTCTTATTTTCACCATAAATTTTTATTTTAGGTCTAGAGTGTATTTCATCATTAGCTTCATATATAATGCCCTCTCTTCCATCACTCAAGCGTACTAGTGTATCTTTTGGAAAAACATTTATTGATGCAGCAAAGACTTTTATTGTTTCTACACTAAATTCATCTCCTCCAGCTGCAAATAAATATTCCATAGCCTCATGCACTGGTACAGCCCTTCTATAGGATCTATCTGATGTTAAGGCATCAAACACATCACATATTGAAGCTATTTTACTAAATAGGTGGATTTCCTTTCCTTGTAAATTCCTTGGATATCCTGAGCCATCTTCTCTTTCATGGTGGCATAGGGCAATATTTATAGCGGTAAGCGGTAGATCTGTATAGCTTTTTAAAAAATCATATCCCTTTTGTGCATGGCTTTTTACAATTTTAAATTCTTCATTTGTTAGTTTATCAGGTTTATTAATTATTTCTATTGGTATAAATGTTTTTCCTATATCGTGAAATATACAACCTATAGCTAATTTCTTTATTTCCTTCATAGTAAAACCTCTATCTCTAGCTATAACAGTAGACAGCATCATTACATTTAAACTGTGGTTCATTGTATAATCATCGTATATTGAGATATTTATCAAATGTTCTAGG
>NZ_JBQDAA010000019.1:0-9078 GCF_052089545.1 Tissierella sp.
ATTTTAATTATACACTATTATTAGTTTACGACAACTATCCTACCACATAGGGTTTTCTAGTTCTGTTTGCATCTACTATTGCACGAATTATATTGTTTGGTACATCTTCATAGTTTGCAAGTAACTGTTTAGTATCTTTAGGCAAGCAATACCCACCATACCCAAATGAAGGATTATTGTAATGACTTCCTATTCTAGGATCTAAGCTTACTCCCTCTATTATTTGCTTTGTATTAAGTCCTCTAACTTCTGCATAGGTATCTAACTCATTAAAAAATGCTACTCTCATTGCAAGGTAAGTATTTGAAAACAGTTTTATAGCTTCTGCTTCTGTACTATCTGTAAATAATATATCTATATCTTTTTTTATAGCTCCTTCAGCAAGTAATTTAGCAAACTTTTCTGCCCTATCGGATCTTTCCCCTAATATTATTCTTGATGGATATAGGTTGTCATATAGAGCTTTACCTTCTCTTAGAAATTCTGGCGAAAATATAATGTTTTCTGTATTAAACTTTTCCTTTACTTCCTTTGTATATCCTACGGGTACTGTTGATTTTATTATCATTACTGTATCCGGATTTATTTCAAGTACATCCCTTATTACTGATTCTACTGAAGAAGTGTCAAAAGAATTTTTTTCTGGATCATAATTTGTTGGTGTTGCTATTATTACATATTCTGCATTATTATAATTTTGAGCTTTATCTGTTGTAGCGGTTAAATTAAGTTTTTTATTCTTTAAATAATCTTCAATTTCTTCATCAACTATTGGTGACTTTTTGTTGTTTATTAAGTCAGTCTTCCACTTATTTCTATCTAAAATACTTACTTCATTATTTTGAGCTAGTAAAACTGCGTTCGAAAGTCCAACGTAACCTGCTCCTGCCACCGCTATTTTCATATGATACATCCTTTCATTTACTTTTGTATATGATTATATCATAAAATTAATGAAATATTGTTACTTCATCTTTCTTTGTGCTATATCCAAAATATACTTTTCAGTTAGATTATTAAATATTAGAATATTACTTAGTATATTATTTCTTTTATAATTCTACCTACGCTTTATCCTTATTGTTGTATATCTAATATTAATTAGGCAAAGTGACGATAAAATTGTTTAGCTTTTTTTAACATTTCTCTTATCTAATTTTTTCTAATATTAATGTCATATTTCTAAAAATAAGTCTATTAATATATTAAATTCATTTTATTAAATCTATTAAAAATTTTCTATTAGATAATATTAAAAATATACCAATAAATAAAATAATCATATATCTTACTAATAATAATGGTAGTACGCAGTAGAATATTAAAGTTAATACTATTACTATAATAGATGGTTTTATAAATAAAGATAATCTGTATACTTCTGATTTAATTATATATCTCGTAACTATATAATGCATCACAAATAAGATTATATATGATATTAAAGTAGTATATACGGCTGCAGCATATCCATGTTTAGGTATAAAGTATATATTCAGTCCTATATTGATTATTGCTGCAATCATAGTTCCAATAGGAATAAACAAATTCTTTTTGAAGTAAAATTGAACATTTACCAATAGATTATAGAGAAACTGGAAAAAATATGAAATGATGATTATAGGTACAATCCATGTAGCGTCTTTATACTCACTAGGTGCCATAAATCTTACTAACTCAGGTGAAATGAAAATTAACCCAGTAATTAAAATTACAAAAATCGTAATATAATTTTTTGATTTTTTAACTATTTCAATATTATTTTTTTCATCCATTTTTTTATAAAACCAAGGAACCCAAGCACTATTTAGTGAAGCAAGAAGCACCTGAGAAATAAGTCCTACATTATAAGCAAAACTATAAATACCTACCGCATTACTGCCCACAAATCTATCAATTAATATCCTATCAGATTGTCCTAATATCAAATGCCCTATTAAATGAGGAATCATTGGTACGGACATCAATAATGCAAACTTCCAATATGTGATATTAATTAACTTTTTACCCTTATACATTATTATAATAAATATAATTATACCCGCGATTACAGTTGGAATAAGTGTTCCTATTACCTTACCCAAAAATAAGTTATCAGACATTAAGAAAATCAATACTATTGATAAAATAACTCCTGATAAAGTTTTACTAATAGAAATAAATAAAGATTTTTTATACATATATTGACATACATATTTTGAATTATTAAAACTAATTACATATAAAAAATAGCTTTGTAATAGAATCAAAATAATTATTGGATATGAAAATCCTATAAGTTCTACAAAACTATCTCTAAATATAGATATTATCACCCCAAACACTAAGAATGATATCATACTTAAAAACATAGTTGAAGATAAATACTCATCATAATTATCCTTAAATTCATGATATCCTCTTATCACACTAGAATTTAAGCTTAATGCAACTATTATAGTCAAAACAGCAGCCCAAGTATTAAACAAGGAAACTAATCCATAGTCATCAGTAGATAATAGCCTAGTAAATATAGGCATGGTAATAAACGCTATTCCCTTTAAGAAAAAATTTCCTACTGTATACCAAAACCCTGCTTTTATCTCAACTCCAATTTTACTTCTTATTCGTTTTATAGTCTCCATATTCTTTTATTCATCCTTAATTTTCATCTATACTATAATTATTTTTATTATCAAATACTAGATTATTATATTCTTCTAATATGATAGAACTACATCTATTTGCACCTTTACCATCAATACTAGATTGGCCTAACTTTGACATTTCTTTTCTTCTTTCATAGTTAATTATTAGGTCTTCTAATATTTTTAGAAATTTTTGCTTAGAAATTTCATGTCCATCTCCTGCATTTATAACCATTTTCTTTTTATCAAATTTTGTGGCCTGTAAAAATTGATTATCTGCTTGTACTATAGTAATTGTGGGTGTACCGGTAGCGGCAAGTTCATACAGGGTTGTACCGCCTGCAGAGATAGCTATATCATTTTTCTCCATGAGCTCAGCCATATTATTAACATTAGAATATAATGAAATATTAGGATTATTTTGAGCTAGACTTTTAATTTCATCTCTCTTAGTAAATGCATTCCCAACTATTACATTCAAATGTAATTTTCCATCTAACTCAATAATATATTCCATTAAATCATATGTCATATTAAGAACATCTGCCCCACCCATGGTTATCAAAATGTTTTTAACATCCTTATTAATAATTCTCGTTTTAAGGTTCATAAATTGTTCTCTTAATAAAGTATAACTTAATCCCAACAAAGCTTTTGTATTATATTTTTCTGCTTTCTTTTGAAAATCTGGAGCATAAATTCCTCCATTAATTATTAAGTCTGCATCTAAACTCATATCTCTTAAATTATCAAGTAATACTACTAAAACTTTATTTCTATCTAAATTGCTTAAATAATATCTATCAATACAAAAGGAATCTCCAACAAATATATTTATGCCTTTTTCCTTTATATTTTTATTTACGATATCTATTTCACCTTTTATATCTAAGTCTTGTTCTATACTAATAACCTCAAAGGCATTATCCGCTAAAATATCTACGACTTTTTCGTCACTTTTGGTTAAGTAATACACATGACATCCTCTGCCTGTTAATTCATTAGCCAGAGCCATAGTTCTAATTATATGACCTAAACCAATCTTACTACTTCCATCTGCTCTTATCAATATGTTAATTTCATTTTTAAATTTATTTACTGGCATATAAAATCACCTTTTAATTTCATTATACTATTACTTAAATATCTTCCCATGTGATGGTCTCGTCTGCCTTAAATGATTTTAATGCTTTTCTCCCACATATTATATCAATATACTTAGGTCTTATTCCAGTTCCCGGTCTCTTATAAGTTAAATTTTTCTTTGAAAAAACTTCACCTTCTTTAATATCGTCAGCTGCTACTATACTTCTAGATGCTCTTTTATATACTATACTTTCAACATCTACAACTTCTTTCTTAGGTGAACCGAAAGTTTTCTCAACTAACCTAATATTATCTACTAAAGCTTTTAATTCAGTAGGATCTAATGAAAACCAATGGTCTGGACCATAATCGTCTTTATCTAATGTAAAATGCTTTTCAACTATCTTTGCTCCCATACATACAGCAGCTACAGAGGATATATATCCTTCTGAATGATCAGAAAATCCTACAATTGATTGGAATGTCTCTTTTAAAGTATTAATTACTCTTAAATTTAACTTATCATAAGGTGTTGGATAAGAGCTAATACAGTGTAAAAGAGCAAAATTATCATGATTATTCTTTTTGATTGTTCTTACTGCTTCATCTACATCTGCTAAGGTACTCTTTCCGGTAGACATTATGATAGGTTTTCCTTTTTTAGCTATATAATCAATTAATGGTAGATGAGTGATATCTCCTGAGCTAATTTTATATATAGGATTGCCCACTTCTTCTAGTAAATCTACAGTTCCCTCACTAAATGGAGTAGCAAAGCAAATAATCCCTATTTTTTTACAATAATTGTAGATTATTGATAACCATTCTTCTTTTATTCTTCGATTATAAAATAGTTCAGCTAAATCTTCAGTATGTTTATTGTCACCTTTACCAAAAGTAAATGGAACGTTTCCAGCTACTAAATCATAGCCTGTCATTACTTGAAGTTTTACTGCATCAGCACCACATTCTTTAGCAACATCAATCATTTTCTTTAGTTTATCAAGTGAACCATCATGATTAATTCCTATTTCTGCTATAATAAATGTTTTTTGTAACTCATTAATATTCATTTTAACATCTCCCTATAAACTAAGTACTTATTCAGTTAAATAATCTTCTTTTAGAATGGCCATCATTGTAACATCTTTAAAAGTTCCATTAATAAAAGCATGTTTTCTTAAATTACCTTCTTTTTTAAACCCTACTTTTTCATTTTTTTTAATTGATCCTATATTATCATCAGCTATATAACAATATACTTTTTGTAGATTTAAGTTATTAAATGCATACTCTACTATTAAATTAGTAGCCTCACTTCCTACTCCTTTGCCCCAAGAATTTTTATCTCCAATCATAGTTCCCATTTCTGCCCTTTGATGGTAGTGATCTATTTTACTGAGACCTATAGTACCAATAATTTTATTGTCATCTTTATTAAGTATTGCAAAACTTACCTGTGAATTATCTCGTGAGTATCTTTCAAACCATTCATCTTGTTGTAGTTTATTAATAAAATGTGAACTAAAGAAGTATTTTCTTATGTCAGGATCATTTCTCCATTGTCTAACTGTCTCAATATGTTCTTTTTCTAAGGGACTCAAATAGATTCTTTTATCAACCATTTATTTACCCACCTTTCAAAATTCAACTTATTTAATCTTTTTCTGTTCTATATGTTGATTAATTTTAAATAATTCAGGATTCCCTTTTAATAAATCTAATATATCTCTCATATAAAAATCATGTTTACCTTTATATAGATGATTGTATATTTCTTTTATTAACTCATAATCTTCTGGTGTATCTAATGTCCACCTATGATTTGAGTAATTTTTATCATTTTTATAATAAAAAACACTTGAATTTTCATACATATAAGGAGTTACATGTTCTCTCTCATATTTTCTAGTGGAATTATTAAATGCTTCTTCTAATAATTCTAATGAAAAAATAGAAATATCTAATCCTCGTGGAAAAGTTCTTTTACCCGCATCTATACCTGCATTAGAAACTAAATCATAATTACTTTTTAAATAAATATCCACCATTTCATCTATAATATTGGGATCTATTACAGGACAGTCTGAAGTAATCCTAAGTATTATATCAATATTATTTTCTTTAGCAGCAAAATAATACCTACTTAAAACATCATCTTCACTGCCTCTAAAAACTTTCACACCACATCTATTGGCTTCAGATGCAATGACGCTGTCTCTGTCATGAATAGTTGTAGCAATTATAATTTCATCTATTAACCTAGATTGTTCTACCCTTTCTATTACATGAGATAAAACAGACTTTCCTTCCAACTCTTTCATCACTTTACCTTCTAGTCTTGTTGAGCCCATTCTCGCTTGGATAATTGCACCTATCCTCATATTTATCCCTGCTTTCTATAATAACTGATTACTTTATCTATAGCTTCTATAATACTATCTACATCCTCATCTGATAATGAATAATAAAGAGGTATGGTAATAATCTCTTCATATAATGTTTCAGCATTGGGACAGAGACCCTTTTTATATCCTAATTTTTGATAGTATGGATGAAAGTATACAGGAATATAATGAACTTGTAACCCTATATTTTCAGCATTTAATGCTTTATAAACCTCATTTCTACTTACTTTTAATGTATTAGTCTTAATCCTTAGTATATATAAATGCCTAGTAGTTTCAGATTCTGGAATTTCTTTTTGGATCGTAATTTCTGGGATTTTTGAAAAAGCAGCATTATATTTTTCTACTATATCTTTTCTTCTTTGAGAGAATATTGAAAGTTTTTTAATTTGACTCAATCCCAAAGCAGCCTGAAAATCTGTCATTCTATAGTTATATCCTAAATCTATTTGTTCGTTATATCCATTGAAAGGTGTTTCTGTTAGTAAGGAACTATCTCGAGTTATACCATGTGAACGAAATAGCATAATCTTTTTGTAGAATTCTTCATTATTGGTTAAAATAGCTCCCCCTTCTCCACATGTGATTGTCTTAACTGGATGAAAACTAAAAGTTGTTAAATCTGCTAAACTACCTACATATTTTCCTTTGTATTTAGTGCCAATAGAATGTGCTGCATCTTCAATAAACACTAAGTCGTATTCTTTACAAATCTTCTTAATTTCGTCAATTTTAACCGCTTGACCAGTAAAATCTACTGCGATTATTGCTTTTGTTTTCTTAGTTATTTTTTCTTTAATCTTTTTGGGATCAATATTCCACGTATCTGGATCAATATCTGCAAACACTGGAACCCCACCACAATATAAAATACAATTTGCAGATGCAGCAAAAGTAATTGGCGTTGTGATTACTTCATCCCCATTTGTAATTCCTGCAGCATGACAAGCTGCATGGAGTGCAGCCGTACCATTAGAAATTGCAACTGCATATTTAGCACCTGTTAATTCACATAATTTTTGTTCGAATTCTTCTACTTTTGGACCTGTAGTTAAATATGGTGATTTTAAAACTTCATTAACAGCCTGTATATCGTTATCATCAATGCATTGCTTTCCATAAGGTATAAAGTCCTTTCTAGCAGGTTTTCCACCTAAAATAGCTGGTAACATTTTAATTCCTCCTTTATATTGATCAAACTTTGAAATTTTACTTCTTTGATAATACCTGTATATTCTAATTATTTTATTTACAATAATATTCTTTAAGAATTGCATGAATTTAAATATATCATTTATCTTCATAACTGTTTAAAAAATAATCATAAAATCCAAAAAAAACAATGTTAATTCATTCCTCCTAACATTGTTTTAAAGTTATTTTACAAACAATTCTAATTAGCTCAAAATTCTATATTTATTATATAGCACACCTTATATTAGGTCAAGAAATAATTCTTATTAATAAGAAGTTCGCTTATTTTTATTATTAGATTACCCATAAATATTATTAAAATATTATAAAAATCTTATATATTATTTTTTAATAATATTCCAAGGCATATTATGAACTTTAGATGATAAGTACCATACTAAAATAAACTTAATCAAAAATGTAATAGTAGTAGATTGTGCTGCTCCTATAGCACCAGCTTTTTTTATAAATAAATAATTTAATAATATATTTAAAAGTGTAGTTGCAAATGTTATAAAAGCAAGTATATGAGTTTTACCATTATAGAAAATATAATTAACCACCATAAGATACATACCATTAAATGAATATCCTAGTGCTATCCATATTACATATACACTCGACTCTTTAAATGCTTCACCCGTTATAATTTGTATAATAATAGGTGCTATAAATCCTAAAATTATAGCCATCATTAACACAACAAAGTAATAAAGGTATGTTAGCTTTACTATTTTCAGTTTTGTTTCATTTATGTTTTTTTTTAAGTCTTTCATATAGCCAAGGTACATAAGCTCTATTAAAAGACATTGTTAATATATTTATTATAGAACCAATTTGATATCCTACAGTGTATACTCCTGTAGCATCTAAACCCACCATGTTTGTTATAAACAGCCTATCTGTCATAGCGATTATAGAGCCCGCTAAGGCATGGGGTATAAGTGGTATTCCAAATGAAAGTGTATCTTTCAAATAACTTTTATTTACTTTAAATTCAATCCATTTATTTTTATATAATACAAAAAGACTAACTATACTGAATAAAGTAAAAGATATCATCTGAGCATATATTCTGCCTTTAAAATTTAATCCTATATATACAATAAATAATATGCTTAAACCAGCATTTAAAAGTGTTTGAGATATATTAAATATACTATATGCTACAGGTTTCTTTTGAACTTGCCATAAACTCAATACTATACCAGTTAAAAATTGACTAAAAGATACTACTATTATGGTCCAGAGTAATTGTTTTGGAAATGAAGTTAAAGTGGAAATTAAATCTGAAAACAGATAAAAAATTATAGAAACTACCGCAGTGCTTGATATAAGTATCAAAACTGAATTAAATACATATTCCCAAATTCTTATATTTTCTTTATTATAATACTGTCTTACTACAGCTCCATTTACGCTTAATCCTGTAAAGGGAGAAACAAATGTAATAAGGAGAGTAAACATAGAAACTATACCATATTCCTTAGGGGACATATATATAGTCAATATAGGTAATAAAAAAAATGGTATAGCTGCATTTATTAAACTGGTTATTGTATATATACCAGCATTTTGAAATAAGCTTGATTTAAGTAATTTATTATTCATTTTATTCTACTCACTTTTCATTTAGATACTCTTTGAGTTCCTCTAAATTATTAGGTATAAAAATTTTAGATTTATCTTTATATAAATCTCTAAACCTATATACAAATTTCTTCAAATTTTCTGTTACATTTTTTAAATGAGATAATTCTTTT
>NZ_JBQDAA010000019.1:9088-20367 GCF_052089545.1 Tissierella sp.
TTAATAAAATATTATCCTCAAAACTATATAATAAAATTAAATAATAATATTAATCTAGGTTCTTTATCAAATAATAATTTGCTTGAAAATGATGCAGTAGATAAATAAGATATAAGTATTTTATCTTCTATATTATTATTTAAACAAATTATCTCCCAAGGTATTGAATTTGTTTTATATATTTCAAATCCATCATAAATACTCTTTTGCGTCCTAGGATGTAATTTAACTATATAATCATCATTTAAAAATTGTTCAAAAATATCTTTTATTTTTTCATTTAATTTATCATTATTAAATGGTTGATCTAATAATATCAAATTTTGTTCTATATTATATTTATTATTATAATCAAATGTTTTATTTAAAATATCAACTAAATATTTATTTGTTTTGTCGATATCGGGAATCTTTTTTATTGGTATACTTGTCTTCCCAGAGTATAAATTAGGTTTAAATACTAATATATTATTATATCGATCATTTGTTTTATCGAAACCAAATGTTTTATTAAAAATCTTTTTATATATAGAATTAGTAATTATATCAGAACTATACCCTCCTATTCCATCTTCATACAGATTTATTTTTATATCTTTATTTTTATCATATAACTTTCTTATTGCTATTTGAATTATTATTGCAGGATTGGTGAAATAAACTTCATCATATTCTTTATTTTTAAATTCAAAATATTTCTCTGAAATAGTTTTATATTTTAAATATGCACTTATTTTCCTACAAAAGAATTTCAAACTTCTATTTTGGTTAAAGGATTTGGAAAACACGCGACAATTTACATATATAACATCATTAAATATATCCAATTTACCTATTCGTCTTGCTATTTCTTCTGCACCATCAAAATGATCTAATATATATATATCCACTTTTTTATTTTTAAGCATACTTTCCCTTAAGTGAATTGCTAATAATATTTGATAGGGGGTCAAACAAAAAAATGCTTTCATATTTTAAACTCCTTATAATTTTAAGTCTGTTTTTATTTTTGTAGTTGAAACTTCAGGAGTTCTAGTTAAATAAGCAACTTCACAGTACTCTTTTAAAAAGTCAAACTCCCCTCTCCAATCATCACCCATTACAAAAATATCAACTTTAAATTCTTTCACATTTTCTATTTTTTGTTCCCAACTATCTTCTGGTATAACTAAATCTACATATCTAATAGCTTCTAATAATTGCTTTCTTTCTTCGTATGGAAAATAGCATTTTTTACCTTTTATTTCATTGAATTCATTTGTAGATAACGCTACTATTAAATAATCTCCTAATTTTTTAGCCCTTTTCAATAAATTAATATGTCCATAATGGAGTAAATCAAAAGTGCCATAAGTTATTATCTTTTTCATTTTTTATTCTCTCCTAAATCTATTTTAATGATTTTATGTCTATTTTCTCTTTTATCTTTAGGTGGTAAAATCATATAATCACCGTACAGGCTTTTAAGATATCCATCATAATCTTTTGGGGCAAAGAAAGCATTTTTTTCAAAAATTACTTTTTCAAATTCATCTAACCATTTTCTCTTCTTTATTTCTTTTATATATCCATATGAACCACCAATTGCTACTACGTCTTTAGTTCTTTTATTATTGTATCTTTTCATTTCTTTTTCCAAGTTTTTTTTAATTAGTTCTATAGAAAAAGGTTTAGATATACATTTAATTATTTTATAAATAATTCTTTTTTTATTATCATTTTTCTCCCAAACTTCATACCCTAATTTACTAATTAATATTCTTTTTAATATATAAGTTTTTAAATTATGACATCTCTTCAAAAGTTTAGATTCGGGTACATTATCAAAAGGAAATATATCTATAAATATGCCTTTTTTTTGGGTAACATTTTGTGAATTTTGTTCTATAAACACTGTACCTTTTTTTTGTATCTTAGCAATAGGTAACCCAAATTTATCATCAGTATGCCATGTTTGCAAATAATATTTACAATTCAATTCTTCTTTTGCAATATTTAGAAACCTTTCATAATCTGCCCTGAGCATACCTATATCAATGTCATCATCCCAAGGAATAAATCCTTTATGCCTTATTGCTCCTAAAAGTGTACCCGCTATTAATATATAGTTAATATTATTTTTTTC
The DNA here is from genome assembly GCF_052089545.1 of Tissierella sp. Lineage (GTDB taxonomy): Bacteria > Bacillota > Clostridia > Tissierellales > Tissierellaceae > Tissierella_A. Next base: position 11,214 of record NZ_JBQDAA010000019.1, read on the forward strand.
ACATAACCGTTTTACTTCTAATGCAATTTCTAATTGTATTTCATGTATTTTTTTTAAAATATTATCCAATTTTATACCACCTAATCATTTTGAAATCATTTTTTTCTTAAATAGTTTGTTAGATTTTATAGTAAATGAATATAATGCGAAGTAAATAAGAAATATATCTCCTAAATGTACTGAGAACATATAATCAGTACCTGCCCTTAGAAAAAATGCTATCATTAATATTAACATTTGATACTCTTTAGTTTTAAAATAAAATATAAATGTTTTACTTAATAGAAATATATTTAACAAGAAAAATATTAACCCATAGTGTGCATGCATACTTAAAAATGAATTGTGCAAATTAAAATCATACCGAGTAAATAACCTATTGTATTCTAAATTAAATCCAAAAAGCAAGTTAGAAAAAGAACTAAAAGTTTTCTGTAAGTAATCACCCCATATAATAGTACGGGCACTTTCAAGTCCCATATCATAAAATCTACCAAATATCAATTCAAAAACACCTGTAGCCACTATTAATATAGATACTATTATTGCTACCATAATAAAAATAATAATATTTTTTTTAGTCAATATTCTTTTACTTTTCTTTTTGCCTTTTATATATTCAAACAAATATAATGATATCATACCGATTAATAAAATAAGTGAAATAAGTATGCCACCTCTACCTAGTCCCCAAACACTTAATATAAAACAAATTAAAGCTGGAAATATTCCTACTTTTTTATAATTATCTTGGTATGCAATATATAATAATGTTAAAAATTGAATTACATATATAGATATATAATTTCTACTTTGATGTAAAAATAAATCATCAGGAGGTATTTTAAATATCATGTTAATAAAATAATATAAGATTTGAAAAATGAATAATATCCACATATATTTAATATTTAATTTGAAGTTTAATAATAATATAGAGATTCCACCAAAAGTAATTACTGCATTAATTATTTGAATGAATTCACCATTGCCATTTATAATTACCATAATTAATCCTGATAATAGCATAATAATCAAATAAGTTAACGTCCATAAATTAGTCTTAATTTTCTTTTTATCTATAAATAGCATAAAGTATCCAAAAATAGCTATTATTCTTTTAATCCAAATTAAAACTCTGACATCATAAATCATCGATAAAAAAACGGATAAAAAGTAAATTATTATAAGAATATTAATGAGTCTATTATTGATGATTTTATTTTTTATCGTATCCATATTATCCATATAATGCCCTCTACCTTTATTCAAAACTTTTTTTAACCTGTTGTTCATAAACTTCTATATATTCATTAAATTTTTCTTTTTTGTTATAACATTTTTTTGCTCTTAATATACAATTATCTTTATATGTGTTTTTTCCATAATATTTTATTTCTTTAATTTTTCCTAGTAATCCTTCTATATCTTCTTTTTCAACTATATATCCAGTGCCTTGATCTATACTTTCTACACTTCCACCTGTATTAAAGGTTATAACAGGAGTTCCACACGCTATAGATTCAATATTTGTAGTTGGAAAATTATCTTCCATAGTCGGATTTACAAATACATCAGCTGCAGTATAAATTTGCGCTAATTCTTCTATATCATTCGTTTTTGTTATGCCTATTATATTTCGGGGTAAATTATTCTTTTGTTTTTCTGTTAAACCAACTATAGTTATAATTTCATCTTCACTTAACCGGAGTGATAATTCTTTAAAATAATTAAATCCCTTTCTTCTATCCCAAACACTAGCTACTCCTAAAATTACAAACTTATCATTTATATTATGTTTTTCCTTAAAATTACTGTTTGTAGGTTTAAATATTTGTAAGTCTATACCATTATTTATAATCTTCACTGGATAATCCGATAAAAAAGATTTTTCTACCAATTCCTTAAGCCAATTGGATGGAGTAACTAGCTTAAGATTCTTAACTCCATTAAATATTCTTTTTTTCTTTTCGAAATTTTTTCTAGAATTATCAAATACTAAACTTGTTGGATACTCTTTCTTTTGAGGACAATTATTACAATGAGTCTTCCACTTTTCACATCCTACATAATCAAAATATGTACAGTGACCTGTAAAAGCCCAACAATCGTGTAAAGTCCAAACCACTGGTTTATTTGATTTTTTTAGATAATCAAATAATATTTCAATATTGATATAATATCCATGAATATTATGTAAATGAATAATATCTGGATCTAAAATTTCAATTTCTTTTATGAATCTTTTTGTAGCATTCTTAGAACTAAATCCATGTTTATCAAATATTCTAGTTAATGCTACATGTTCATAGATATCTATTTTATTGCCTATTTTAATAGTATTATTACAACTTTTTGATTCATCTCTTCCATAAGCAATATAACTCTTATGTCCTTGTTCTATTAAAATATTATGAATATCAGTAGCTATCCTACCAGTACTACCTATTCCGCAAACTGAATTAATTTGTAATACCTTCAATATTACTTCCCCCAAACCACTCTATTAACATAATCAATATATGATAATATTATTCTAACTACTTTTTCAGATACATTCGACATAGAATAATCATAAACTCTTCTTAATACACCCTTTTGTTGGGTTTCTAACACTTGAAGTCCTTGTAATATTCTTTCTTTTTTTAGTCCCACCATTATTACAGATGCCTCTTCCATAGCTTCAGGTCTTTCATGAGCCTGTCTTATATTAAGAGCTTTAAATCCTAATATTGATGATTCTTCACTTATTGTTCCACTATCACTTAATACTGCTTTAGCATTTTTTTGTAATTTTATATAATCATTAAATCCAAGTGGTTTCATAGTTTTTATTAGTGAATTGAATTCAATTCCTTTTTCTTCTATCATTTTTCTTGTTCTTGGATGTGTACTAACTATTAGAGGCAATTTATACTTTTCTGCTATAGTATTTAAACTATCAACTAAATCTAAAAAGTTTTCTTCTGAATTTATATTTTCTTCTCTGTGTGCTGATACTACAAAATATTTATTTTCTTCTAAATTTAATTTATCTAATACATTAGACTTTTCTATATCTTTTTTTCTTGATTCTAATACTTCAAACATTGGACTTCCAGTCTTTATTATTCTATCTGCTGGTAATCCTTCTCTAAGTAAATATTCTCTTGCTATATCACTATAAGTAAGATTAATATCTGCAGTATGGTCTATTATTTTTCTATTTGTTTCTTCAGGTACTCTTTGGTCAAAACATCTATTTCCTGCTTCCATATGAAATATTGGTATATGTTTCTTTTTAGCTGCTATTGCACATAGACAACTATTGGTATCTCCTAGTACTAAAAATGCATCTGGATTAACTTCTTCCATTATAGGATCTATCTTAATTAATATATTTCCTACTGTTTCTATAGCTCCACCTATTGCTGCATTTAAAAAATAATCTGGCTTTTTTAAATTAAAATCATCAAAAAACACTTGATTTAATTCATAATCATAATTTTGCCCTGTATGAACAAGGATATGTTCTATAGCTTCTGATTCATCTAATTTATTTATTACAGCTGAAAGTCTTATTATTTCTGGTCTAGTACCTACAACTGTCATAACTTTTAATTTTTTCATCTACTAAACCTCCATATAATAAGTATCAGGATTTTCTGGATCAAACCTTTCGTTTGCCCACATTATTGCTACCATATCTATTTCACCTAAATTTTCTATATTATGAGTATATCCTGGAGGTATATCTACTACTTCCAACTTTTCTCCATTTACATAGTACTCTATTATCTCTTCACTACCTACTCTTCTAAATCTTATAACACCTTTACCACTCACTACTAAAAACTTCTCGTTTTTTGTATGATGCCAATGTTCACCCTTTGTTATTCCAGGTTTTGATATATTGACTGACACTTGCCCTCTATCAGGTGTTTTTATAAACTCTGTAAATGAACCTTTATTATTCTTATTCATCTTTAAATCGTAGCTAAATTTATCTTCTGGTAAGAAACTTAAATATGTGCTATAAAGTTTTTTAGTAAGTTGATCATTCATATTTGGAATAGATAATGTAGTTCTATCTTCTTCAAATTTTTTTATAATCTCTGCTAATTTCCCTAATTTTATATTATAAGTTTCTGGAACTATGCAGTATCTATCTTCTTTTGTCGGATTATTGTTTAATGCCCTTAAAAATTCCTCTAATACATCATCTATATAACAAAGTTCTAACTTAGTCTCTTCATTATTCACTTGAACTTCTAAGCCTCTTGATATATTATAGCAAAATGTAGCTACTACTGTGTTATAATTTGGCTTACTCCATTTACCAAATAAATTTTTTAATCTATATACTAACACCCTTGCTCCTGTTTCTCTACTATATTCAAAAAGTAATTCTTCTCCTGCTTTTTTACTTTTCCCATAAGCATTATTTCTTTCTGCTTGAATTGAAGAAGTTATGAGTACTGTAGCTTTATTATTATGTTTTTTTAATTTGCCTAAGAGTTTAGAAGTAAAGCCAAAGTTCTGTTTCATAAATTCTTTTTCATCTTTTGGTCTGTTTACTCCCGCAAGATGAAAAACAAAATCAGCTTTCCTACAGTATTCATCTAATAATTCTTCATTTGTTTCTCTTGAATATTCCAAGACATCTATATAACCATTATTCTTAAGTTCCGATAAAAGATTTTTACCTATAAATCCTTGAGAGCCTGTAACCAAGATTTTCATTATATATTCCAATCCTTTAATTCATTTTTTACATAATCTAATTTTAATAATTTTTCTTTTATTTCTTCTATATTTAAAATTTTAGTATTATGAGAATTATATTCTTGTTCTGTAGATAACTTTCTATTTCCATCAACAAAATATTTGTCATAATTTAAATCTCTTTTATCCGCTGGAACTCTAAAGAAATTTTCCATATCTTTAGACACAAAGTATTCTTCTTTAGTTAGTAATGTTTCATATAACTTTTCACCATGACGAGTACCTATTACTTTAATTTCATTGTCTACGTTAAATAGTTCTTTTAATGCTTGAGCTAACTCCCCCACTGTAGAAGCTGGTGCTTTTTGTACCATTATATCTCCTGCATTAGCATTTTGGAATGCAAATACTACAAGTTCTACTGCTTCTTCTAAACTCATTAAAAATCTTGTCATATCTGGATTAGTGACTGTTAGTGGCTTCCCAGCTTTAATCTGTTCTATAAATAAGGGTATAACAGAGCCGCGTGAGGCCATTACATTTCCATATCTAGTGCAACATATAGTAGTTCTGTCAGATGATACTGTTCTTGCTTTAGCTACTATTACTTTTTCCATCATAGCTTTTGATATTCCCATTGCATTTATAGGATATGCTGCCTTATCTGTTGATAAACATATTACTTTCTTAACTCCACATTCTATTGCAGCTGTAAGCACATTATCTGTACCTAATACATTGGTTTTGACTGCTTCAAGTGGGAAAAATTCACATGAAGGAACTTGCTTTAAGGCTGCTGCATGAAATATATAATCTACATCATACATAGCATTTTTTAAACTTGATATATCTCTTACATCACCTATATAAAATTTAATTTTATCATTCATATATTTTTTTCTCATATCATCTTGTTTTTTTTCATCACGAGAAACGATACGTATTTCTTTTACTTCTGTATCTAAAAATCTTTCCATTACTGCATTTCCAAAGGATCCTGTACCTCCGGTAATTAATAGCGTTTTATTTTTAAACATATATTAAGCCTCCAATATATTCTTAATTAAATCTACATATTTTTGAGTGCATTTTTCTTTTTTATATTTTTTTTGAAATATTTCTCTAATGTTTTTTCCCATTAACTTTCTTTTGTCTTCATTCATTTTCAAATCATTAATTGATTTTATTAATTTATTTACATTACCTACTTCTACAGAATATCCAGCATTATTTTCAATTAAATCTCTGGCTATATCTGAATCTTTTCCCATAATTGCAATTACTGGCTTGCCAGCCATCATATAACTATAAGTCTTGCTAGGTACAGCAAGACCAGTAAGCCCCTCAGCTAAACTCACTAAGAAACAATCACTTATGTTTAAGGCATCTTGAAAATCTTCACCATGGAGAAAATTATAAAAAAAGACATTTTTTATATTCTCCCTTTTAATTGTGTTTTTCATTAAATCCATTTTATTTCCATGTCCTGCAAATAAAAAAACTATATCAGTATCATTTTTTAATATTTTCATTGCATTTATTATTGTGTTTAAATCTTGGGCAATACCCATATTACCAAAATAAGAAATTACTAGCTTATTTTTAGCATTTAAATTTTTAAAAATTTTATTTTCATGAGATGAAGAATTTTTAAGAACTTTTTTATCTTCATACCAATTTGGTATTATAGCCAATTTATTTTCATCTAATCCTCTTCTATATCTGAGTAAATAATTTTTCATCTCACTTGATAACGCTACAACTTTATTAGCATTTTTATATACAGTTTTATTTACACATCTCATTAATTTACTTATAACACTTCTATTAGAAATAACATTAGTTTTAATTGCAATTTCAGGATAAACATCATAGCTTACAAAAATTACTTTTGTTCCAAAAAACTTCTTTGCCATAGCAGCTATAAAAGGTAATACTGGAGGGTTTGAATAAACAATGATAGATTTGTATTTTCTAAGAGATAAAAATCTTAATGATACAAAAAAAACAAAAGAAAAATAATTTATTAATCTCCCAATAATATTACTACGCTTTAATTGGAGATATTTGATCCTTTTTATCTTTATACCTTCATGTATTTCTTCCGTTGGAACTTTACCAGTATTGTTATATTCTTCAGGATATCCACAAAGAACATTTACTTCAAAACCAGATTCAACTAATGCTTTTGCTGTGTCATATGGAAGAGTAGCAGAAGATATATATTCTGGATAAAAGAATTGACATAAAAATAGCACATCTCCATTGTAACTCATTGTTATTACCCCTTTTTTAACATTTCTATATTACTTTATCAATTTCACAATGACATAATTTAAATAGTAAAATTTCCATATTTATTGTATAGTATAAATATATTTTGGTCAAGATATAGATGCATTTTATATACGTTTCAAAATTTTTGTGAAAGTATTTGAGTATGATGAATTCATTCCTTTATGGTTATAAAAAAACAATATGGAGAAAAATGAAAAATAGTTCTTTGTTTATTAAGAATTATTTACAAAACCTAATGAAATTAATAAAATCTTATTTTGTTTTTTCTATTTTTATTATATTAGTATTTTCCTTTGATTTAAGATTTTCATCCTCTAATAATTCTTTTACAGATTTATCTTCCTTTACCCCTTCTGAACTTTCTTTTACAAACATAACTTTTATAGTTTCAAGTATAAGTTTGAGATCAAGTAAAAAAGAATAATTCCTTATATATAATAAATCATACCTTATCTTATTTTCAGGACTAGTAGAATATTTCCCCCAAACTTGAGCAAATCCTGTAACTCCTGCTTTAACTATTACACGATATTTGAAATCAGGTATATCTTTTATAAATTCCTTTGCAAAATATTCTCTTTCAGGCCTTGGTCCTACTATAGACATGTCCCCCATAAGGACATTAAATAGCTGAGGCAATTCATCTAATCTTGTAGAACGAAGTATTCTTCCAAGAGGTGTAATACGAGGATCCTTTTCTGTTGCAAGTACTGGACCTGTATGTTTTTCTGCATCTACTACCATTGTTCTAAATTTATACAGTTTAAATGTTTTATTATCTCTTGTAAGTCTTTCTTGAGAAAATAATATATTACCTCTATCATATACTTTTATAATAATAGCTACAATAAGCATTATAGGTAATGTAAGTGCTAGTCCTATAATTGAGATAAATAAATCTAGGGTTCTTTTCATAAACCTTTTTTCTATAGACATATAAAGTGAGTCTATTTTAAACGTTGGTATATCATCAAATTGTTCTATACTAGCATTATATAATGATATCTCTGATAGCGATGGAACCAGGTAAGCTATTTTATCCATTTCTATGCAATATGTTATAATTTCATCTTTTATATGACTTTCTATTCCAGGGGCAATTATAACTTCATCTACTCTATCAATATATTTATACATTTCTTCATCTAGTTTATTGCATATGAATTTTATATTCATATGATTTTTTGAATTTATAAGCACTTTTTTAAGTACTATATCACTATCTGGTTTATTTCCTATTATGATAGCATCTTTTTTTCTTTTTAGCTTTTGAACCCTTTTCCATATTATAGTAGTCCAAATAAATATTGATACAACTTGTATTATAGATGAAATCATAAGTACTGAACGAGGAAATGATAAAGTTCTTGCTAAAAAAAGTATAGCTACCGTTGTTATATTTATCATTACCAATGAAATCATTGATGAATATATGATATCTAAAAATGATTTTTTTAAAATGGCAAATACATCATTTACATAAAAAAATACTAACGATGTTATTATTAAATATGGAATTATTTGATAAAATTGACCTATATGTTTTGGACTTATTATTCTATCAAATTTAAAATAAAACGCTACATAATATGCAGCTATAATTAAAACTATATTTATTCCTACTAATAGTGCTTTATAGAATGCACCATCTCTTTTTCTTTTAGTATTCATAGTTTTTTCCTTTCTATTAAGGATCATATTCGTTTTTTAATTGCATTAAATACATAAAATGTAAATACATATATGGCTTTAGGAAGTGGTAATTCTTCTAAATTTCTATATGTATTCCATGTTCTTTTAAGAGCTTTTATCTTACCATGAGATATTGATCCTTTTACTATTCTATACTTTGAAAGTGATTTTTGCAACCCATAGGCAATATATCCCTTTCTAAGTATAGATAACCAAGTAGCAGTATCTTGACCAGCACGTACTAGGGGCATCTTAAAATCACCTACTTTTTCCCTATCTATCATTACTGTAAGACAACCTATTATTGTGTTTTTAAGTAATCCCTCATAATCAATTTCTTTAGGAACCTTTATTGTTTTATTTAAATCATTTCCTTCTTCATCTATAAGTGAATAAGAGGTAAATGAAAAAGCTATATCTTTCTTTCTCATAAAATTCAATTGTTCTTCTAACTTTGTAG
>NZ_JBQDAA010000020.1:0-20169 GCF_052089545.1 Tissierella sp.
GAGCGCACGCCTGATAAGCGTGAGGTCGGTGGTTCGAATCCACCCAGGTCCACCAGTAAATATTTTACTGGGGCCTTTAGCTCAGTTGGTTAGAGCGCCCGGCTCATAACCGGTAGGTCTGGGGTTCGAGTCCCTGAAGGCCCACCAAACTTTATTTATTGTCCTTGAATCATGATTTTGTTTTTATGTTCAACGAGGACATTTTTTTTCGCCCAGATGTTTAATTTTGAGTTAAGATATTTAATAATATGCCCTCTAGCTCAGTCGATATAAGTAGAGAACCAAAACAGTGAATTTCTGTTTTGTGTGAATCACTAAGTCCGCTAGTTAAAGTAAAGCAAAGTAACCGAATATTTTACTGCAAGTAAAGTAAGATAATATGCCCAAATAGCTCAGTCGGTAGAGCAGTAGACTGAAAATCTACGTGTCGCTGGTTCGATTCCGGCTTTGGGCACCATAGGTATAGGGGTGTAGTTCAGTGGCAGAACGTCGGTCTCCAAAACCGAATGTCGTGGGTTCAAATCCTGCCACCCCTGCCAAAAAACGATTTATAACTGAGTTAAGAAATTATAGTCTGTTTATTGGACTTGGACCTGTAGCTCAGTTGGTTAGAGCGCACGCCTGATAAGCGTGAGGTCGGTGGTTCGAATCCACCCAGGTCCACCATTATATTATTTAAAATCAAATACCATATTAATACATATGGACCTGTAGCTCAGTTGGTTAGAGCGCACGCCTGATAAGCGTGAGGTCGGTGGTTCGAATCCACCCAGGTCCACCAGTAAATATTTTACTGGGGCCTTTAGCTCAGTTGGTTAGAGCGCCCGGCTCATAACCGGTAGGTCTGGGGTTCGAGTCCCTGAAGGCCCACCAGAATAAAAAACACAGAAACTAATTTAAATTAGTTTCTGTGTTTTTTATTGTTTATAAACCTTTTATTTTATAATATATTTTGTAGAATTTCTTTAAGGAATATCAAAATATCATTTAATAGGTAGTCAGAAGATATTTTTAATAAAAAAAGATTTTGTGGTATTTCATATTCATGACTATACCTTATATTCTTGGGTAAATTAAAATCACTTTTGTCTACAAAAATGCAAGTCTTATCAGGAGTAACTAAACCTTTATTTGTATAAATAATAATTTCAAATTTATCTTTATTTTCTATTAATATATTAAAGTTTCTATCATAGTGGATAAATTTCTCCTTTATACCGTTTAACTGACCTTTAAAAGTCATAGTATCCTTAGATTCTTTTATATCAGTTATAAAAAAATCTAATATATTTTCATCCTTTTTCACCTTAAAGGATTTCTTTTCCTTTATAATATTTAATATATTCATAATATCTATTAGAAAATAAAGATCTTCAAAATTATGTGAAAGCAGTCTTTCCTTTAGTTCTAATTCACCACCTAATATATAATCATTATAAAAGGAGATACAGTCTTTCCCGCTATATATATCTTCCCTATATATACCTAAATATTTTTCTACTGTTTTTAATTTAAGATTTTCTATTTCTAAAAAAGATTTATTTTTCCTTAAAATTGAATAAATATCTAAAGAATTTTCTCTTTTAATAGAATAAGGAAAACCAAAATACCTTAACTTATGATTTACAAAAGGTATATCAAATGTATTACCATTATAATTTATTATAGTTTCAAAATTCATAAGAAATTTTGAGGATTCTAAGAGTAACTGGGGTTCATCCTTTAAATCATTAGCAAAATATTGTGCTATAACCCAAGAATTTTCTTTTTTATCAAAGTATAAGATTCCTATTAAATATACTATATCATTATTACGATTAAATCCTGTTGTTTCTATATCAAAAAAACAGACATCTTTAGATATATCTTTATTATTTAATGATTTTTTATTTATTTTCTTTTTAATAATCTCCATTGTTATCACCTTATTTTATATTATCTTATAATATAAAATAAGTACAGCCTATATATGTAAAAAAAGGTAGATAGAAAAATTCTATCTACCTTTTTAGTCTTAATCTTCTTCGTGAAGAGAAAAATTAAATGGTTTTTCTTTTAAATCAAAATTTGCTCCTGCTACACTACTTTCATCTATTTGCTTTGGGAATAAGTTTGGGAATGTTGTACAAATAGGTGAAGTATCAGGTGATAATTCTGGGAAACCAGTAGATAGTACACAAAGTTGAGTTGGAACTATGATTTTCTTCTCACATGTTATACATAATGCGATAATAAGATCTATAGTTATCTTACCAGTTTCTGGACATATAGTTATATCCCTGTGAATACTGTTAGTTGCAAGTCTAGTTTCACATAATACATTACAGAACTCTGCAAATCTTGGGAAGAATGCTGAATTGTATACTGATGGCATACATAATTCAAAGAAATTAGTTAAAACTAGTGGAGAGTTTACTGGTGCAACCGGTACATTTGCAGTAACTGAAAATCTGACTCTTCTACCTCTAGAATCTAATATTAGTAAATCTATATCAATTACTACGTTTCCTCTAACTCTAACCTTTTGAGTACCAAATACAGGAGTTCCAGAATCTTCTTCATCACACTCACTAGTATCTGCATAGATTAATTTTTCTGTAGAAAGTCCATCTGGTCCTGTTACCTCTACATATTTACCTTTTTCATCTTTAAGAAATTCTCCACCTGAAAGAACAGTTTCTGGATCAAGTCTGAAATTTCTTGGATCAGCTATATTAGATGGGTTAAAGAATTTTCTACATTTAATCTCTAGTACCCTAAGAATTCTACTACCCTCTGGAAGATTTGGTGTAAACCTCACATTGTTTACAGTACTTAAAGCTTGAAGATTAAATAATGCTGCGTCATAAACCTTCTGTACAAATATTGGCTCTGTTACTACATGTCTAAGAGTTCCATCCCACTCGCTACAACCCGTTGTGCCAGTACAGCACCCCTCAGTTATTGGTAATTCATCTGGTGGACAGTGGTGATCGTGGTCATGATGACAGTCATGGTGATAGTCATTACAATCATGATAATCATGATGTTTATTTGAAGACATATAATTTCCTCCTTTCAATAATAAATGATGCTTCAATCTTAATATATTCATTTAGGTGAATTGTGTTACTCTTATGCATTAAAATCTTATTAAAGTAATAGAAATAGTTAGAAGGAGGGATATTTTATGAGTTTTTATGAAGATAAAGTATTAATTGCAAATATGAATAAAAAAGGAATATATTTATTTAAAAATAGAGATAATAAAATAAATATGGAATATTATAATCAAAAGGAAGGGCATAGAAGTATTTCTATATGTAAAGATGCATATGAAGAATTTGACCTTGCAATAGAAAATGAAAAAATAAATTTAATATATCAAGATAGAAATAACTATCTTAAACTGCTTTCAATAAATGGATTTAATATAGATGAAATTAATCTACCCAAAGAAAAATTATCTAAAGTATATGAAATAAAATTAAATATCAGTTCTGGAATAAAAAACATATTTTATTTAATACCTAAATTTAGTGAAAAAGGAGTATTTGAAATTTATCATTATATTTCTATAGATGGGAAATGGAAAAAATCAAAAGTAGAAGATCTTATGATAAGTAAATTTTTAAATCCAATTAAAGTGTTAAATGATAAGGATTCCATATTATTGTTTTTTTACTATAAAAATCAAATTTGTTTAAAAGTATTTGATATAGATTCATTAAAGTGGAAGGAAACCATAAAGCTTACGGATAATTCGGAAAAACTATATATAGATGTCATAAAAGATGAAAGATATATTCATTTAGCCTATAGTAAATATGTAGATCAAAATTTAAGCATAAAATATAAAAAGTATACTTATAAGGATGGTTCATTAATAGAAGTGAAAGATAAAACAGTCTCAAATAAAGGCAATACAACACATCCTACCTTAATCTTAGAAAATGATAAAATTTGGGTAGCTTGGAAAGATAGCTTGGGATTAAAAAGTTCTTTTTCTAAGGATGAGGGGGAAACATTTAGTAATATTTATTTATGGAAGATGTCAAAGGCCAGTAAATATATAAGATATGATTATAGAGAAAATGAAAATAATGCTAGCTTTAAGCTAAACAGTTCATTTGGGACTATATATCCTTATATAAGTTTTATAGGATTTGGAGAATTAAAAGATGTAGAAGAAATAACTAGAGAAAACAGATGAATATAATACTATAGAAAATAAAGAAGGAGTAATTACTCCTTCTTTATTAAATTTAAATATTATTATTTTCAAATATATTTTTAATTTCCTTTAAGTTTTTAGTTTTACCAAGGGCTAAGATAAGCTTTATTCTGGCTTTATGACCTGGTAAATTATCTCCAAATATAACACCTAAATCCCTTAAATGCTTTCCTCCACCCTTATATCCATAACTATCTAAAACTCTTCCAGTATGGCATCTAGAGACCATAACTACAGCTATATTACTAGATATGGCCCTTTCGATACCAGGAATCATTTGAGGGGGAACATTCCCTCTACCTAGAGCTTCAATCACAATACCTTTATATCCAGAATCTATATAAAAATCTATGATATTAGCTTCCATTCCTGATGCTGTCTTTATAAGTGCAACTTTTTCTTCTATTTTTTTAGTATCTATATGTTTTCTACTTATTATATCTCTATAAAATATTACTTCATCATTATCTACTATACCCAATGGACCGAATTCAGGAGATTTAAATGTATCTAAAGCTAATGTATGCGTTTTAACAACCTCTCCTGCAGCATTTACTTCATTATTCATTACTACAAGTACACCTTTTCCTAGAGCTTTTTCAGAAATAGCTGTACATATTGCAGCAGATAAATTACTAGAACCGTCATAGCCAAGTTCAGAATTATTTCTCATTGCACCTACTAATATGATTGGTTTTTCCTGATCTATAATTAAATCTAAGAAATATGCAGTTTCTTCCAAAGTGTCAGTACCATGAGTAACTATGACTCCATCAATATCATCTCTATATATGTTTTTATTTATAATATTTGATATTTCCAACATGTGTTTTGGTCTTATATGTGGGCTAGGAAAATTAGCAAAATTAATAGATTCTACATTTACAATTTCCTCTACATTACTTATCATAGAAATTATTTCGTCAGAATTAAGCGAGGGAATAGCTGCATGTAAAAGTGGATCTACTTCCATTGCAATTGTACCACCTGTAAAAATAATTAATAACTTCTTTTTCATATTCACCTCTCCTAAACTATATTATATTCAATTGTAGCATAAAAAAACATAAAAACATAAAAAAGATAAAAAAAAAGACTCCTAAGAGTCTTTCATCCTTACGGATGGAACAATTCGTTCAAAAGGGGTATTGGGAATAGAAATCTCATTAAGGTTACCAGGGGGATAACCTTAAACAAATTATAACAAAATTAGACAAAAAATTCAATGTTTAAATAGATTAATTAAAATTTAAATATATTAATTAAAAATAGAATGAAGATACTTTATAATATAGCTAATATACTATATAATATATAGGGTATAATATTAGTAATACTACAATAGGAGAGGTAAGATGATTTATTTAGATAATTGTGCTACAACAAAGATGAGACCAGAGGTTTTAAATACTATCTACAATGCAATGAAGGAGGATTTTGGAAACCCTTCATCCTTACATAGTTTAGGACTGCAGTCTGAAAAGGAGATAAGAAAATCAAGAAAGATAATATCTAACTATTTAAATATAGATGAAAAAGAGCTATATTTCACTTCAGGGGGTACAGAAAGTAACAATATAGCCATACAAAGCATTGTAAATCTTTTAAAAAAACAAGGAAATCATATTATTACAACAAAGATAGAACATGCTTCTATAATGAATACTATGAAAGATTTAGAAGGTAAAGGATTTAAAGTTACATATTTAGATGTAGACAAATGGGGAAAGATAGATTTAGAACAATTGAAAAACTCTTTAAATCATGATACAATACTTGTTTCTATAATTCATGTGAATAATGAAATAGGAACTATTCAAGATATAAAAAAGATTAAAAACATTATAAATCAAAAGGATTCTAAAGCACTTTTACATTTAGACGGAATACAATCCTTTGGAAAGATAACTTTTGATTTAAAGCAATTAGGTGTAGATACATTTTCCTTTAGTTCACATAAGATTCATGGACCAAAAGGAGTTGGAGGACTATATATAAGAAGAGAAATAAAACTTTCACCTATAGTCTTTGGAGGTAATCAAGAAAGAGGTCTTAGATCTGGTACAGAAAATGTACCTGGGATTATTGCTTTTGGAAAAGCAGTAGAGATAATGGGAAAAAACAAGATAGATGAAAGAGAAAAAATCTTAAAGATAAAAAAATATACTATAAAACTTATAAAAGAGAAAATAGAAGATATAAAAATAAACTCTAACATAGATGATACTTTTTCACCTTATATATTAAATATTTCCTTAAGAGATACTAGAGGTGAAGTTTTACTACACTTTTTAGAACAAAAACATATTTATATATCTACAGCATCAGCTTGTTCGTCTAATGGTGTTAAAGAAAGTAAAGTCTTAAAATCTATAAATTTATCCCAGAAAGAAATAGAAGGAACTATAAGAGTTTGTTTTTCTTATGAAAATACGGAAGATGATATAGATTTATTTGTAAAGGAACTTGCAAATTCAGTAGAAGAAATTAGAAAGATAACTAAGAGGTGATATGTTTGAAAAAAGTAATAAGTGTAAGTTTAGGAGAACTAGTATTAAAGGGCTCTAATAGAAAATATTTTGAAGATAGACTTATAAAGCAAATGATAAAGAAAACAAAGCTTATAGGATATGATAAACTTTATAAAGAACAGGGAAAGATATATATAGAAGCAGATGAATCAAAGTTTGAAGCTATTATAAAAGGACTTAAAAAAGTATTTGGTATTGTATATATAAGTCCTTGTATTAGGGTAGAAAAAGATATGGAAAGCATAAAAGAAGCCTGTATAAAAAACATGAGAAAAAGACTAGAAAAAGACTCAAGTATAAAAACATTTAAAGTAGATACAAATAGATCAGATAAAAACTTTTACCTTAAATCTCCAGAGATATCTAGGAAAATGGGTGGAATATTATTAAATGAATTTGATTCTTTAGAAGTAGATGTTCACAAGCCGGACATTTACATGTATATAGATGTAAAACAAACTCATGCATATATATATAGTGAAAAGATTAAAGCATATGGTGGTATGCCAACAGCTACAAATGGAAAAGCACTTTTACTTATGTCAGGTGGGATAGATAGTCCTGTAGCTGGTTTTATGATGGCTAAAAGAGGTGTAGCTTTAAATTGTGTACATTATCACTCATATCCTTTTACATCAGAAAGGGGGGAAGAAAAAGTAAAAGAATTAGCTAGAAAACTAAGTATGTATACAGGAAAAATAAAATTTTTTAGTGTAAATATTTTAGAAATACAAAAGGCCATAAATGCAAATTGTCCAGAAAAAGAGATGACTATTATTTCTAGAAAATTCATGATGAGAATTGCAGAAAAAATAGCTAATGATAATAAACTAAATGCTTTAATAACAGGTGAGAGCTTAGGACAGGTAGCAAGCCAAACTATAGATGGTTTAACAGTTACAAATGAATCAGTTTCTATTCCTGTCTTTAGACCTTTAATAGGAATGGATAAGGTAGAAATAACCCAGATAGCTAGGGATATAGATACCTTTGAAACATCCAGCCTACCATTTGAAGATTGTTGTACAGTGTTTTTACCAAAACATCCAGTTACAAATCCAAAGGTAGAAAATATAAAGAAATCAGAAGAATCATTAGATATAGATGCTCTTGTTAATAGTGCTATTGAAAATATGAAGGTATACACTATAAAATAAGGGTATATAATTAATTGTTATAATTTAAATAGGAGGAAGATGTATGAAAAAAAGTTTAATTCCAATAATAATAGTAGTTCTTATACTAGCTTTTGTTGGAGGCAGTTACAATAGTTTAGTTACAACTGAAGAAGATGTAGAAAACTCATGGGCACAGGTAGAAAATGTTTTAAAAAGAAGAGCAGACTTGATTCCAAATCTTTTAGAAACTGTTAAAGGATTTGCAGCTCAAGAAAAAGAAGTATTAACTCAAATAACTGAAGCTAGAAGTAAAATATCTGATGCTAGTACTCCGGAAGAGTATGCAGAAGCAGATGCAGAACTTCAAAGAGGAGTAAGTAGTTTAAATGTAGTAGTAGAAAACTATCCAGAATTAAGATCTAATGAAAACTTTTTAGAGCTTCAAGCAGAACTATCAAGTACTGAAAACAAGATTTCAACGGAAAGAATGAGATATAATGATAGTGTTTCAGCTTATAACAAAAAAATAAAAAGATTTCCAACAAATATATATGCAGGAATCTTTGGATTTGATGAAAGACAATATTTTGAAATAGATGAAGCTGATAGTGAAGTACCAGATGTTGAATTTTAGGGAGTGTTTGTATGATTAAGAATAAACAACAAAAGGGGATATTTATTCTTAGTTTTATACTTTTAATTTCTTTAAGTATATTTTTAAATATAAATATGGCATATGCAGAAACAAAACTTCCAGACCAAAGTAGAGACTTTTATGTATATGATGAAGCTAATGTAATAGATGTAGGCTTAGAAGATTATATAATAGGTGTAAATAAAGAATTATATGATGAAACAGGTGCACAAATAGTAGTTGCATCCATAGACTCACTAGAAGACTTAGACATAAATACTTATGCTACAGAACTATATGAAAAGTGGGAAATAGGTAGTGAAGAATATGATAATGGACTTCTTATACTATTATCAATTAATGATGGAGAAATTTGGATAGAAACAGGATATGGACTAGAAGGGGCACTTCCTGCTGGTAGATTAAAGAGAATAATCGAAAGAGATATGATTCCATCTTTTAAAACAAATGATTATAATGAAGGAATATCAATGGGTTTTAATAGTGTCATAGAATATGTAGAAAAAGATTATGATATAAGCCTAGATAAAGAAAGTGTTAATAATAGATACTCTCAAACGGAAGCAAGGGATAATAGGAGTATTATTCCCATTATAATAATTGTCCTCATATTTGCCTTTGTTGACTTTAAGTTTTTTAGAGGTATTCTTATAATAAGTATTTTAAGAGCCTTTTTAAGAGGCCGTGGAGGACCAGGTGGTTTTGGCGGCGGAGGCTTCGGTGGAGGCTCATCAGGCGGTGGCGGAAGTTCTGGTGGAGGCGGCGCCGGTGGAAGCTGGTAAACCTTAAAAAACAATAATTTGAATTTATAAAAGAATCTTTACAGTAGATTTAAATCTACTGTAAAGATTCTTTTTTTATATAAAATCTATTGACAGGAAATGAAAATATCTTTATAATAAGTGAAGGTAATAAGTTTAGTAATAATAAATAAATAGTTTAATATATGCCTAAATACGAAGGGTGATATTTGTGAATATAGGAGAAAAAATTAAAAGTCTTAGAATAAAAAATGATTTAACTCAAGAAGAATTGGCGGATAGATGTGAGTTAACAAAAGGATTTATTTCACAGGTTGAAAGAGATCTTACATCACCTTCAATATCTACTTTTATAGATATATTAGAAGGACTTGGAACAAACCTTAAAGATTTTTTCAGTGAAAATACTGATGAAAAAGTTGTATTTACAAAAGAAAATATATTTGAAAATGAAAATAAAGATTTAAAATACAAATTAAAATGGATAATTCCAAATGCTCAAAAGAACATGATGGAACCAGTACTGATCTACTTAGAAGCTGGAGGCAAAACAAAAGAAGATTTTCCCCATGAAGGAGAAGAGTTTGGATATGTAATGGATGGTAGTATTTATTTACATATAGGTAAAAACAAATATAATGTAAATAAAGGAGAATCCTTTTACTTTAAAGCAAACTTAAATCACTATATTTCAAATGCTAAAAGGAGTAAGGCTAGAATTATTTGGGTAAGCACCCCACCTAGCTTTTAAAAAGGAGGACAATATGAATATAATAGACTTAAAAAATATATCAAAAGAATATGGTGGAGTCACAGTATTAGATAATATAGACTTATCTATTAAAAGAAATGAATTTTTAACATTTTTAGGTCCAAGTGGATGTGGAAAAACAACAACACTTAGAATCATTGGGGGCTTTGAAGATCCATCTGAAGGTAGTATAATATTTGACCATAAAGATATAACTACATTAGAAGCTTATAAAAGACAAATAAATACAGTGTTTCAGAAATATGCACTTTTTCCTCATATGAATATATATGATAATATAGCTTTTGGTCTTAAGATTAAAAAGATGAATAAAGCTAACATAGATAAAAAAGTAAAAGAAATGCTTAGACTTGTAGGTTTAAAAGGTTTTGAAACTAGATCGATAGATTCATTAAGTGGTGGTCAGCAACAAAGAATTGCAATAGCAAGAGCTCTTGTAAATGAGCCAGAGGTATTACTTTTAGATGAACCACTAGGAGCTTTGGATTTAAAGCTTAGAAAAGAAATGCAAATAGAACTTAAAAACATACAAGAAAGAGTTGGTATAACCTTTATATATGTAACTCACGATCAAGAAGAAGCACTAACTATGTCAGATACAATAGTAGTTATGGATGAAGGTAAGATTCAGCAAATAGGAAGTCCAGTAGATATATACAATGAACCTAAAAATGCATTTGTAGCCAAGTTTATAGGAGAAAGCAATATTATAGACGGTGTAATGAAAGAAGATTTTCTAGTAGAATTTGGTGGGAAAATATTTGAATGTGTAGATAAAGGTTTTGAAAAATCTGAAGAAATAGATGTGGTTATAAGGCCTGAAGACATAGATATAGTCAATTTGAAAAATGGTAAACTAGATGGTGTAGTAAAATCAGTAATCTTTAAAGGTGTTCACTATGAGATGATAGTAAGCTCTAATGGTTTTGAATGGATGATCCATAGCACTATCATGAAAGCAGAAGGAACACATATAGGTATGGATATAATACCTGAAAATATTCATATTATGAAGAAGGTGAAAAGAATATGAAGTTAAAAAGAGCTGCTTATCCATATGTATTTTGGATGATTATATTTATACTTATGCCCTTATTTTTAATCCTATACTTTGCCTTCACAAGTGGAGATAGTCAAAGCTTTTCGGATTTTACACTTAGTTTAAATAATTTCAAAAGATTTTTTACTCCTACTTATTTAAAGGTCTTAAGAAGATCTGTAAATCTAGCATTTATATCTACTATTATATCTTTAATCATAGGCTATCCATTAGCTTATATAATATCTAAGGAAGATACTAACAGACAAAATATAATGATATTAATGCTTGTAATACCTATGTGGATGAATTTCTTACTGAGAACTTATGCATGGCTTACACTACTTGGGAGAAATGGATTTATAAATAATATATTAGTAAAAGTAGGACTTCAGCCATTAGATTTAATGTATAATAATAAAGCAATATTACTTGGTATGGTATATAACTTTTTACCTTTTATGGTTCTTCCTATATATTCAGTGCTTACAAAGATAGAAAAAGGATTTATAGAAGCAGCTGAAGACTTGGGCGCAAATAAAATAACAGTTTTTAAAAAGATAATATTTCCACTCAGCCTACCAGGCGTAATAACTGGTATTACTATGGTGTTTATACCAGCTGTAAGTACATTTGTAATATCAGACCTTTTAGGAGGAGGAAAATATAACCTTATAGGAAATGTAATAGAACAGCAATTTAGATGGACTGGAGATTGGCACTTTGGATCAGCCTTATCTATAGTTCTTATGGTCTTTATACTCCTAACTATGGCTTTTACCTCTAAATTTGATAGTGATAAGGAAGGGGGAGATGGTGGCTTATGGTAAAGAAAATATCTAAAAAAACATATGTATTTTTGATGTTTTTATTTTTATATCTCCCTATAATAGTTCTTATTGTTTATTCATTTAACGATTCTAAACTTCAAGCAGGTTGGTCTGGTTTTACTCTTAGGTGGTATATGGAACTTTTTCAGGATACTGAAATATTAAGAGCGCTTTATATAACCATATTAATAGCTGTTCTATCATCTACCATATCTACTATTATAGGAACATTTGCAGCTATTGGCATACATGGAATAAAGGGATTTAATAGAAAAATCATTTTAAATTTAAATTATATACCAGTATTAAATCCAGACATAGTAACTGCCGTATCACTAATGGCACTTTTTAGATTTTTTAAAATAGAATTTGGTTTTATTACCATGCTTCTATCACATATAGCATTTTCTATCCCTTATGTAATACTATCAGTATTACCTAAGCTTAAACAAATGAATACTAACTTAGCAGAGGCAGCTATGGATTTAGGAGCAACTCCATTTTATGCACTTAGAAAGGTCATAATCCCTGAAATATTTCCAGGAATAGTAACAGGTATGCTTCTAGCATTTACCTTATCTATAGATGATTTTGTAATTAGCTTTTTTAATACAGGGCAGGGAGTATCAAATTTAGGTATTACTATATATTCTATGACAAGAAAGGGTATAAATCCAATAGTAAATGCTCTTTCAACTTTAATGTTTATAGTTTTATTATTGTTATTACTTATAATAAACAAAAGATCAGATGAAAATTTTAAAAACAGGAGGTAATTAAAAAATGAAAAAAAGAAAAATGGGTATAATGCTAGTTTTAATGCTAGTTTCACTTTCAATACTGACAGCGTGTGGTGAGAAAAAGCCTATATTGAATGTATACAATTGGGGAGACTATATAGATAAAGATGTATTGGAAACATTTGAAGAAGAATTTGATGTTAAAGTTAGATATAGTGATTTTGCTACAAATGAAGACCTTTATGTTAAAATAAAACAAGGTGGAGGTAATTATGATGTAATATTTCCCTCTGACTATATGATAGAAAGAATGATAAAAGAAGATTTACTAGCCAAGATAGATAAGTATAATATACCTAACTATGAAAAAATTGATGGTAGATTCTTAAATTTAGACTATGATCCAAATAATGAATATTCCATACCATATATGTGGGGTACTGTAGGTATAATATATAATAAAACTATGGTAGATCCTCTTACAAAATGGGAAGACCTTTGGGATGAAAAATATAAAGGTGAAATTATAATGTTAAAAAGCCAAAGAGATACCATGGCCGTAGCTTTGAAAAAATTAGGATACTCTATGAATACAAGGAATATAGAAGAACTTGAAGAGGCTAAAGAAGAACTTATAGAACAAAAGCCTTTAGTTTACTCTTATCTTGGAGATGAAATAAAAGATCAAATAGTTGCAGAAAATGCAGGAATTGGAGTAGTATGGTCAGGAGATGCAGTAACTATGATAAGAGAAAATCCTAACCTTGAATATGTTATACCAGAAGAAGGGACAAATTTATGGTTTGATGCTATGGCAATACCAAAAGATTCTGATAACAAGGAACTTGCAGAAGAATTTATAAACTTTATGTCAAGACCCGAGATTTCAGCAAAAAATGCAGAATATATAGGGTATTCTACACCTATAACTGAGGCAAAAGAGCTTTTACCAGAGGATCTACAAAATAGCTTAGTAGCATATCCACAAAGCTATATGATAGAAAATGTAGAGATATTTAAAGATCCAACAGATATTATTGGAGAATATGATAGGATTTGGACCGAAATCATGAGTGAAGAGTAAAAATAAATGTGAGTAAAAATCAATAATAAGGGTAGATATCTTAGGTAAGATATCTACCCTTATTTATATTACAATTTTTAAGATATAGATTTGTAAATTATAATATTAAAAGGAGAATAAACTTAGGAGGCAGAAAATGAAATACATTGAAAATTTTTCTAATGATCCAAGATATAATTTAGCATTTGAAGAGTATTGTTTTAAGTACCTACCAACAGATGAAGATTATGTTATTCTTTGGATAAATGGACCAGCAATCATAGTAGGCAAAAATCAAAACACTTTGGAAGAGGTAAATGGTGAGTATGTAAAAGAAAATGGTATTCAAGTGGTAAGAAGAATAACAGGTGGAGGAGCAGTTTATCACGACCTCGGGAACTTAAATTTTTCTATTATAAAAAATACTGGAGATAATAAAAAGATTGATTTTAAAAAATATAACATACCTATATTAAATGCTTTGAAAAGATTAGATATAGAATGTGAATTATCAGGTAGGAATGATATGACCATAAATGGCAAGAAGTTTTCAGGAATAGCCCAGTCTATATGGAGAAATAGGGTACTAAATCATGGTACACTCTTATTTGATACAGAACTTGATGTTTTATCTAAAGCTTTAAACGTAAAACAAGATAAGATTGTATCTAAAGGCATAAAATCAGTTAGAAGTAGAGTAACAAACATAAAACCTTTTTTACCTGAAGGTGATACTATAGAAGATTTTAGAGAAGTTTTATTAAAATATATATTTGAGTTTGAAAATGAAATACCACAAAAGTATGAACTAAGTGACAAGCAAAATATGGAAATAAATAAACTGTTTGAGGAAAAATATTCCACTTGGGATTGGAACTATGGAAGTTCACCACAATTTAATTATAAAAACTATAAAAAATTTCCCTTTGGAGGTATAGAAGTTAGACTACACATAAAAGATGGAATAATAGATGAGTGCAAATTTTTTGGAGACTTCTTTGGTTCAGAAAACGTAGAAAAATTAGAAGAAACTCTTATAGGTAAAAATTATAATGAAGAAAGTATAAAGTCAGCTGTAAGTGAAAAAGAATTAAAACAATATTTTGGAGATATAGAAAAAGAAGAATTTAACAACTTATTATTTGAATAAAAAGGCATAAAAACAACAAAAATTAAATTGTTTATATAAAAAAAATATTGCAGGAAATGCCAAGGCTTGATTCAAAAAAGCCTTGGCATTTTTATAATTGTGTGAACATTTGAAATAATATGCAAGATACGAAGAGTAAACCTTCAAAACGTTGAAATATCAATACTTTATAAAAAAATAATTTAAAACAAAGGCTTGTTATTCTATAACTTTGTGATATTATGGAGTTGATAGTGATAAAAAATATTCATACTTTTAAATAAGGAGGCTAATAAAATGGAAAAAAAGACACTCGTATTAGGAGTTATTGGTTCTGATTGTCATGCAGTAGGAAATAAAATCCTTGATTATTCATTAAGTGATGCAGGATTTAATGTAGTAAACATAGGGGTACTTTCACCTCAAGAAGATTTTATAAATGCAGCAATTGAAACAAATGCTGATGCAATTTTTGTATCTTCTCTTTATGGTCATGGAGAAATAGACTGTAGGGGAATGAGACAAAACTGTGAAGAATCAGGTTTAAAAGATATTTTATTGTATGTAGGAGGAAATATTGTAGTAGGAAAGCAAGATTGGCATGAAGTAAAAGAGAAGTTTGAAGATATGGGTTTTGATAGAGTATATCCACCGGGAACTACTGTTGAAACTTCAATAAAAGATCTTCAAGAAGATCTGGGTTAGGAAAACAATATGAAATGTTATCTTTTTATTGACTTTGGGAGTACTTATACAAAAGTAACTCTTGTAGACATAGAAAAAGAAGAAATACATGCAACAGGTAAATCCTACACTACAGTAGAAACAGATGTAACAATAGGTTATAAAAATGCTTTAGAAAAACTTTATAAAAAAACAGATAAAGAAATTGATATAGTAAAAAAACTAGCTTGTTCTTCAGCAGCAGGAGGACTTAAGATTGTTGCCATAGGACTTGTACCAGAACTCACTGCAGAAGCAGCTAAAAGAGCAGCACTGGGAGCAGGAGCTAGAGTTATGAATACTTATAGTCACAACTTAAACAAGAGCGAAATAGAAGAAATAAAAGCTTCAGATGCTGATATGGTTCTACTAGCTGGAGGAACAGATGGTGGCAATCATATATGCATAAATCACAATGCACAAATGATTGCAAATAGTGGGATAAGCATTCCGGTTGTTATAGCTGGAAACAAAAGCTGTAACGATGAGATAGAAGAGATATTCAAAGGGAAAATAGAATATCATGTTACTGAAAATGTTATGCCAAAGTTAAACCAAATAAATGTAGAACCGGCCCGTGAAACTATTAGAAGCATATTTATGAAACAAATTGTAAATGCAAAAGGCATGGAAAATGTAGAGGATGATATATCAGAAATACTTATGCCAACTCCTGCAAGTGTGCTAAATGCAGCAGAGGCACTTTCAAAGGGAAGTGAAGATGAAAAAGGTATAGGTGACTTAGCTATCTTAGATATAGGAGGAGCTACAACTGATATCCATTCTATAGGGGAAGGATCTCCTAGTAAAGCTTCTGTTGTACTTAGAGGACTTGAAGAACCTATAGCAAAGAGAACTGTAGAAGGTGATCTTGGGATGAGATATTCTGCCCATTCTATACTAGAAGCAGCTGGTAAAAATATGTTCAGAAAATATATTGACATAAAAGAATATGGTTTAGAGGAAGAATTAGAAAATAGATACAACAATACCTCATTTATTCCAGAGACTGAAAGAGATATAAAATTTGATGAAGCTATGGCAAAGGTTTGCACAGACTTAGCAATGTCTAGACATGCTGGCATAGTAGAATCAATATATTCACCCTTAGGAGCAACTTTTGTACAAACAGGAAAAGACCTAATGGAACTTCCTTTTGTCATAGGAACTGGAGGAGTTATTGTAAATAGTAAAAGTCCTAGTGAAATATTAAATGCTTTATTATTTTCTATAGAGGATCCTAATTCATTAAAACCTAGAAATCCTAAGTTTTTAATAGATAAAGATTATATACTTTCTGCTATGGGACTATTAACAAAAGTAGATAGAAATATGGCAGTAAGAATGTTAAAAAAATATATAGTAGACTGTGAGGGAATATAAATGGATTTAAAAAATAAAAAATGGTCAGATGATGAGTTTTTTAAACAAAGAGAAGAAGTACTTGGACAATGGCCTACAGGAAAAGAAGTAGACCTAGATGAGGCGGTAAAATATTTAGAAAATATTCCAGATGAAAAGAATTTTGCTAAAAAGCTTGAAAAAGCTAAAAATGAAGGGAAGACATTAGCTCAACCTAGAGCTGGAGTTGCATTAATAGATGAACATATCAAACTGCTAAATTTCTTAGACAAAGAGGGTGGAGCAGATCTTCTTCCATCAACAATAGATTCATATACAAGACAAAATAGATACGATGAATGTCAAGTAGGTATAGAAGAGTCTTTAAAAGCTGGAAGATCTTTACTTAATGGATACCCAGGTGTAAACCATGGTGTTAAAGGTGGCAGAAAAGTTTTTGAAAGTGTAAACTTACCGCTACAAGCAAGACATGGTACACCGGATTCTAGATTATTAGCAGAAATAATACATGCAGCTGGCTTTACATCTAATGAAGGTGGCGGTATAAGCTATAACATTCCTTATGCAAAATCTGTTACAATGGAAAAAAGCATTAGAGATTGGCAGTACTGTGATAGACTAGTAGGATATTATGAAGACAGAGGTATATCCATAAATAGAGAACCTTTTGGGCCTCTAACTGGTACTTTAGTACCACCATCTACATCAAACGCTGTTGCTATAATAGAAGCACTTCTTGCAGCAGAACAAGGTGTAAAAAGTATAACTGTAGGATATGGACAATGTGGTAACTTGGTTCAAGACGTTGCTGCTATAAGATCTTTAGAAGAACAAACTGAAGAATATCTAGCAAAATATGGTTATAAAAATGTAGTTGTAACTACAGTATTCCATCAGTGGATGGGAGGATTCCCTGAAGATGAAGCAAAAGCATTTGGTGTTATATCAACTGGAGCTGCAGCTGCAGCACTTGCAGGGGCTACAAAGGTAATAGTAAAAACTCCACATGAAGCTATTGGTATACCAACAAAAGAAGCAAACTCAGAGGGTATAAAAGCTACAAAAATGGTTCTAAACCTACTAGAAGGTCAAAGAATGCCAATGAGTAAAGAATTACAAAGTGAAATAAATGTTATAAAGGCAGAAACAAAATGTATGGTAGATGGCATAATAAAAGCTGGAAATGGTGATCTTGCTATAGGAACTGTTAAAGGATTTGAAGAAGGAATAATTGATATTCCATTTGGTCCTTCAAAATACAATTATGGTAAAATGATGCCAGCTAGAGATAATGAGGGAGCAGTTAGATATTTAATGACTGGTAATATTCCATTTACTAAAGACTTATTAGACTTTAACAAAAGCAAACTAGAAGAAAGAGGAACGTTTGAAAACAGAGCAGTAGGTTTCCAAATGACAGTAGACGATATATTTGCAGTAGGTAAAGGAAAATTAATAGGAAGACCGGAGGGAAAGTAAATGAAAATAGTTGATATTATTTGTTCAGAAGGTAAAACAGGTTTCTATTTTGACGATCAAAAGGCAATAAAACAAGGTGCAAAAAATGATGGTATGTTTTATTTAGGAGAGCCAGTAACAGAAGGCTTTGATTCAATAAGACAACCAGGTGAAAGCATCTCTGTAATGATAGTTCTAGAAGATGGTCAAGTAGCACTAGGTGATTGTGCTGCAGTTCAATATTCAGGAGCAGGCGGAAGAGATCCTCTATTTTTAGCAAAAGACTTTATACCTATAATAGAAGGTGAAATAAAAGATCGACTAGTTGGAAAAGAAACTAAAAACTTTAAAGAACTAGCTGAAGAAATAGATGGAATGAAAATAGATGGTAAAAAACTTCATACTGCTATTAGATATGGACTTACTCAATCTATCCTTGATGCATCTGCAAAAGCACAAAATATTACAAAAGCAGAAGTAATTAAAAAAGAATATAAAACAGATGTAGATTTAAAAAGAATACCTATATTTACTCAATCTGGAGACGATAGATATCTAAACGCAGATAAAATGATTATTAAACAAGCTGATGTTATGCCTCATGGTTTATTTAATAATGTTGAAGAAAAGCTAGGTCTTAAGGGTGAAAAACTAAAAGGATATGTTGAATGGTTAACAAAAAGAGTATTAGACCATAGAGCAGATGAAAACTATAATCCTACTTTTCATATAGACGTTTATGGAACTATTGGAGAGCTTCTAGACAATGATATAGAGGCTATGACTAAGTACCTAGGTGAACTAGAAGAAGTTGCAAAACCATTTACACTTAGAATAGAAGGTCCAATGGATGTTGGAGAAAGAACAGCTCAAATGGAAGCTATGAGAGATTTAAGAAAGAGCTTAGAAGATAACAATATCTCAGTTGAACTTGTAGCGGACGAATGGTGTAATACTTTAGAAGATGTAAAATATTTTGCTGAAAATAAAGCAGGTCACATGATTCAAATAAAATCTCCTGACCTTGGTGGAATAAACAACTCAATAGAAGCTATATTATTCTGTAACCAAGTAGGTGTAGCATCATATTTAGGTGGAACTTGTAACGAAACAAGTGTAAGTTCTGAAATATGTACTAACATAGCTATAGCATGTGGTGCAGGTCAAGTTCTTGCAAAACCTGGTATGGGTGTTGACGAAGGTATTATGCTTGTAAACAATGAAATGAATAGAGTATTAGCATTAGCTAATAGTAGAAAATAAATAAATTTATAGCTTAAAATTAAATATTCCGCCCTTTGTGGCGGTTTATTTAATAATTAGACTAATTAAATATAAAGGGTGGTTTAAAATGAGAGAAATTGAAGCCAGTTCAATAGCAAAAGAAGTAAAAAGACTAGTTATGGAAGCAAATTTCTTTTTACCAGAAGATGTCTTAAATGCATTAAAAAAATCTAGAGATGAAGAAGAGTGGGAACTTGCATCCAATACTATAGGTAAGATAATTGATAATGCAGGCATAGCTGAAAGTGATCAAGTTCCAATGTGTCAAGATACAGGCATGGTAGTTGTATTTGTAGATATTGGTCAAGATGTTCATGTAGTAAATGGATCTATAGAAGATGCAATAAATGAAGGAATAAGAAATGGATACGAAGAAGGACATTTAAGAAAGTCAGTTGTAAAAGATCCATTAGACAGAGTAAATACAAAAGACAATACACCAGGAGTGATACACAATAATATAGTGCCAGGAGACAAACTTTCAATAATGG
>NZ_JBQDAA010000021.1:0-19967 GCF_052089545.1 Tissierella sp.
GCTTTATCTTCTGATTCTGCTTTATCTTCTGATTCTGCTTCTCCTTCCAGAATCTCAAACTCCTGAGCTGATTCGACAATTACACCTTCATCAGTTATCATGGTGTCAGCATATACTCCTACACCTATATTTAAAACCATAAGTGCAGCGATTAAAAATGCAACTAGTTTTTTAAATTGGCTATCCATTTCTCACGCCTCCTTTTTTTAAGTCCTTAATTAAGATTATTCTTAACTTTTCCAAGCAATCCTCCCTTTTGAATTGTGTTGGAATTACAATAATAAGATTAGTATGTTATTTGAATTTAATAAATTGTCTGAATCTTAACTGTGCTATTATATATATATACCGGTCCACATTACAGAACAATTTCCACATTATTACATCTCGATTTCAAAACTAAAAGCCTGGATATATCTGTTGATATATCCAGGCTTACTATTAGCATCTATTTATAGAATATTTATTTTTATTCTCAATCCTAATTTATCATCACGTTTTTCCGAATCAAAGTAATTATTTATTCTGCTAGCTACTGATTCTATGCCTTCTTCTCCTAAGCCATATAAGAGCATTATTACTTGTTTATTGTTCCATGTTGTAACAATATCACCAAATCTAAGTGTTTTGAAAAGAGTATATTCTAGTAGCTGTGCACCTGTATCTATTTGCCTCTCAGTTAATTCTTTATGAGATCTACTTTCTAGTGTGATTATTCCTATACCTATATTTGTATCTTTATTTCTCTCTTTGTTTCTTCTCTCATAATTATACATAAACTTAAAATAATCAAGTCCACAAAACATTACCCCTGTAAAATTAAATGATTTTAACATTTCTTCATCTATTTTATTTAAATCTATATTCTGACTATTACTTTCCTGTTTATTTTTAATTTTTTTATAAATTTCTTTTGTTTCCTTAGAAGGTACTATCTCCAAGTCATTAAATAGTTTCTTAGTAAAAAACTCATAATGTATCAAGGCATAAGAATGTTGATCTAAATTTATAAGTGCCTCCATAAAACTGTGGTGAATAGTTTCCTCATAAGGTTTTATCTTTATAGCTTCTTCACATATGTCTATAATTTCAGTATACATAGAGTTTTCTTTTAGGTAGTCTATGTAATAAGATAAGCCTTTGACATATAATCTATCATACTTACTTCTAGTAGGTATGATCCAATCTTCCCCACCTTCTTCTTCCATAAGTGGTCCTTGGTACAATAATAGAAGTTCTTTGAAGTTTAAACTATCCTGCTTTATGTCCTTTTTTAATCTCATAAAATCTACATCTAATCTTTTTTCAAATTCTATAAAATCAATCATGTAACCTTTCCCTAACTGAAAGATATAATATCCATTTACATAATTTATACTAAAAAAAGGATCTTCATCGGTATCTTTTACCTTAGCATTTTTTCTAAGTCGGCTTATTTGGGTCCTAAGCATATTTAATGGGTTTTTGAAATCTTGATCTATATATAGGTCCTCTATAATGTTTTCTGGCAAAAGTTTTGTATTGTTGTTAATTAAAAAATATTTAAATAATTTAATCAGTCTCTTATGAGATCCTATATCTTCCATTATAGAATAATCATCTACAGTTATATCAAAATTTCCTAGGGTAAATATCTTAATCATATAGTCCTCTCCTCTTACCTCATATGATATATACCCATTATATATTGTTTTTTATCATATATAATTTTCTTAAAATTGTAAATTTGTTATCTGATATAGCATCCAATATGTTTTATTGGTAAAATTTTATTATAAATCTTATGGATCAAATAAAAAAGTCTAGCATCTGCTAGACTTTTTATGTTTATATCTATTCGTTTTGTAACTCTTGTATTAATTTTTCTGCCATATTTGATGGAACTTCATCATATCTTACAAATTCCATAGAAAAACTTCCCCTAGCTTGTGTCATAGACCTTAAGTCTATAGTGTATTCTAATATTTCCGCCTGTGGAACTTCCCCTACTATAAGTTGTGTCCCATCTTCTTGTTGTTCCATACCTAAAACTCTACCCCTACGTTTATTTATATCTCCCATTACATCACCCATGTAATCTTCTGGAACAAGAACATCTAGCTTCATAATAGGTTCAAGTAATATCGGTTTTGCAGCTTCAACACCCTTTTTAAAAGCCATAGAAGCAGCCATCCTAAATGCCATATCGTTTGAATCAACAGGATGATATGATCCATCATACAAAGTTGCCTTTATATTTACAACAGGATATCCTGCAAGTACACCTTTATCTAAAGAGTCTCTAATTCCTTTTTCTACTGCCTGAAAATAATTTCTTGGTACGGAACCACCAAATATCTTTTCTTCAAATATAAACTCTTCATCACAGGGTTCAAATTTCATGTATACATCTCCATATTGACCTGCTCCACCTGATTGTTTTTTGTGTTTACCCTGCACATCAGAAGAATTCTTTATAGTTTCTTTATAAGATGTTTTAGGTGTAGAAAGAACTACATCTACTCCAAAGGCATTTTTAAGTTTATCCTTTATAACAGTCAATTGCATATTCCCTTGACCACCTATAAGCAATTGTTTGGTATCTTTGTTTCTCTCTAAAGTAAAAGTGGGATCCTCTTCCATAAGTCTTTGAAGAGATGTACCTATCTTTTCTTCATCACCTTTAGATTTTGGCTCTACTGCCATAAACAATGTAGGTTCAGGATACTTTAGTGGTCTATAAGTAGTTATATTCTTTTTATCACAGAGAGTATCTCCCGTTTCTGTTTTATTAAGTTTTGAAGTAGCACCTATGTCACCAGGAAGTATTTCACTTACTTCTATTTGTTCCTTCCCTCTTAATACAAATAGACCTCCCAGTCTTTCACTAGTTTCTTTATTAGCATTATAAACTTCTGTATCTTGTGTCAGCTTTCCTGATCCAACTTTAAATAAAGAAAGTTTTCCAACAAATGGGTCTACTATAGTTTTAAATACAATTGCTGAAAATGGTTCCTTAGTATTAACCTTTCTTTGAACTTCTTCATCGTCTTTATCTTTTCCAGCATAAATTTCAACATCTAGCGGAGAAGGGATATATCTATTTATAACACTCAATAAGTAATCTATTCCTATTCGCTTTTCAGCTGATCCTAAAAATACAGGTACAAGCTCTCCATTAGCCATGGAGTCTCTAACACCTTTAGCTATTTCTTCTGTACTAAAGGGTTCCCCTGCAAAATATTTCTCTAATAGTTCATCATCTGTTTCTGCTACCTTTTCCATCATTCCTTCTCTTATATCTTTTATGGCCTCTATTTCATCTTCTCTTAGAGGTATTTCTTTTCTTTGTCCATCTATATATTCGTAAGCTATTTCGTCTCTAACATTTACAATTCCCTTAAACTCTTCATCTTCTCCTACCGATATAGGAAGAGCAAAAGGAAATATTTTGTCACCAAATTTTTCTTTTAATTCATCCATCAATTTATCAAAATCTACATTTTCTTTATCCATTTTATTTAGAAATATAAATCTAGGTCTACCATTATCTTCAAGTAGTTTCCATGCTTTTTCAGTTCCTACTTGTACTCCAGAAGAGGCGTCCACTACAAGAATAGCTCCCTCACTAGCTCTTAGTGCTCCATATGTTTCACCTACAAAATCATAATAACCAGGAGTATCTAGTATATTAATTTTTTTATCATTCCATTCTACTGGTATCAAAGAAG
This sequence comes from Tissierella sp., assembly GCF_052089545.1. GTDB lineage: Bacteria > Bacillota > Clostridia > Tissierellales > Tissierellaceae > Tissierella_A. The sequence goes on from NZ_JBQDAA010000021.1 coordinate 3,711, forward strand.
TCCCTATTGAAATACCTCTATCAATTTCTTCTTTACCAAAGTCTGAAATCGTATTCCCTTCTTCAGTATCTCCCTGTCTTTTAATAATTCCAGCTGTAAAGAGTATTGCTTCGGTTAATGTGGTTTTACCACTTCCACCATGTCCTACAAAAGCCACATTTCTAATGTCTTGTGCCTGATAAGTTTTCATTATGCATTTCCCCCTTAACAAATGTATTTATTTTTTTAATTTAAAGTTTTAAACTTTGATAACTAATATATAACTATATACCCAAAATTTTCTGAATATTACTATATTTAGATTATATCATGAAATATATCTTTATCATAGAACTTTTCCTATATATATTTATTGTATTATTCTTGTAGAAGTTTTATAATAAATATAAACATCTACAGATAAGAATTTTAAATTAAAGATACCTCTATATTTTATATATAAAATATAGAGGTATCTTTTTTAATTAGCCCATCTTTATCTACTAATTTAAAAGTTATTACATGAAAAGTTTCTTTTAAATCCTTTTCTAAATTAAAATATATATATTTATTTTCTTTATCCAATTTTATTTTATAATCTATACCATCAATTATTATCTTTGAATTTTCTAAATCAATATCTTTAATATTGGTCATTTTAAGATTAGCCTTAAACTCTAAGCTATTAATCTGTTCTCCAAAATTTATATTACTACAGATTTCTATAATAGATTCAATCCTTTTTTCTCTTAATTTTTCAACTTTATCCATTACTCTAAATATATTTTTGTACTTTATCTTTTCAATCTCTTTATAGCTATATCCTCTTTTTTCCAATTCATTTATTATTTTTCCTATTTGAGATGCATCTTTTAGGTCTTTAATCATACTAGCTCCATCAAAATCAGAACCTATTGCCACATAATCTATCCCTATTAAATCTACTATATAGTCTATATGATCAACATAATCTTTTACATAGACATCCTCTTTATCACTTATAAAACCTGGATACAAAACTACTCCTATTACTCCACTCTTTTCTTTTAATGCTAAGAGCTGTTCATCTTTTAAGTTTCTACCATGTTTTTTTAAGTTATAAGCTCCTGAATGAGATGCTATTATAGGAGATGTGGAAGTATCTATAACATCCCAAAAAGTTCCCTCATCTAAATGAGACACGTCTATTATCATTCCAAGATTATTCATTTTTTTTATTACTTCTTTTCCAAGGCTTGTAAGTCCTCCGGATGAAGGTGATCTATCTAAATCATCATATTTTCTATATACCCCTTCTCCTAATTCATTGGAATAGTTCCATGTAAGACTCATTGCCCTAACACCTAAGTCATAGTATTGGTTTAAAAGTTCGATAGCATTTTCCTTTACTAAGCTATATCCACCTTCTATAGTAGAAACAGCTGCAATCTTTCCTTCCTTTATAGTCTTTAAAATTCCCTCTAAAGAATAAGCTATCTTTAAATCATTACAATTCATCTTTTCAGTATGGTAAAGTGCATTTATCATAGAAAGTGTTCTGCTTATATCTTTTTTATGGTTATTAAAGTATCCTGGAGTATAGGCAGCAAAAAAGGGAACATTTAGTCCCCCTTTTTTTAACTTCCTTATATCTATATGGTTGTCTAAATTTTTACCTAAATCCCACATAGGTAAAAAGGTATCTTTATCTATCATTTTTAACATAGTATCGTTGTGGCAATCAACTATTATATCTTTTTTCATACTAAGCCCACCTTTATTTAAGTCTTATCATTATAGTATTCCTCAGTATCTACAGGTAGACCTTTTTTATCTAATCTATCTTCAATTATATCTTTTATTATAGAATAAAATAGTACAAATAATGGTACTCCTATTATCAGACCTATAAAGCCTAGTAGTTTTCCAGCAACTAGTAGGGAAAACATTATCCAAAAAGCTGATATACCAAGTGAGTCTCCAAGTATCTTGGGTCCTATAATATTTCCATCAATTTGCTGGATTATAACTACAAGCACTAAAAACCATAGAGCTTTTACAGGAGAAACAAACATTATTATAAAAAATGATGGAATAGCTCCTATAAAAGGACCAAAAAACGGTATAATATTAGTAACTGCTATTATAAAGGAAATCAATAGTACATAAGGCATTTTAGTAACAGTAAGTATTCCAAATGTTAATGCTCCTATTATAATTGAATCTAAGATTTTTCCACTCAAAAACTTTCCAAATATACTGTCTGTTCTCATTCCTATTTTAATCATAAATTTAGCATGTTTTTCAGAAAATGCTCCAAATAGTACCTTTCTAATAAGTGCAATAAACTTCTCCTTATCTACAAGTAAATATATTGAAACTATAACTCCTAAAACTATATTCCATATACTTGATAGGATAGACTTGGTTAAATTTCCTAGCTTAGGTATAAGATCTGTTGCAAATTTTATAATATAATCCTCAAATTCACCCCATTTGTCTAAAACAATCTTATAATATTCATCATTTATATAGAAATTTTCACTATACTCTATCACTTTATTGCTTATATCTATTACATAGTTTGGAATATCATTTACAAGCCCCATTATAGATTCTATAAGTTGTGGTAAAATAAAGTTAAGAAATAAGAAAAGAAGCAAAAATACTGTAGAATAAGTTAGAACTATACCTAGTATTCTATCTCTTTTTTTATGTTTCTTTACAAATATATTTCCTAATATATATGCTTCATAAAATTCTAATATAAAATTAAATATATAAGCCATTATAAAACCTATTATGATAGGAGAAAATATACTTAAATATCTATTTACCTGTATTTTAAAAAGATTTACCTCAGATGCAATAACATAAAATACTATGCTTAAAAATGTTACTAATAAAGCATATACAGCTATGGTATTATACCTTTCATTCCATTTAACTTTCATCATTCAATCCTCATTTCTTAGAAATAAATTTATTATTCTTTATAAGAAATCTATATAAATAATCTTTACTCTTTGCATAGTCTATATTTATCCTTGGTGTTTTTATTATTTCATCTTCCGGTATAGTTTCTGCATCTTCTAGCCAAATTCTCTCATCACTATCTAAGTCTGCTCCATAAAACTCATCTTTTGTAATCCCATAACTCATAACAAGTTTAGCAGGTCCATTAGTAAGATTTATAATTTCTCTTTTCTTAGGATCTATATATTTTTTCTTATATCTATTTTCATACATCCATTGGATTCCTTCTATAGGTTCTACTCCTCTAAGAAGGACTCCCCCTAAAACATTTTCCTTTTCTGCTACAACATTCATACATTGATATATGCCATATATATTATATATATAAAGATGTCCTCCTGATTCTTTAATTACTCGTGTTCTATCTGTAAGCCCTTTATGAAAATGAGCCGCATCATCATTATCACCAGTATAGGCTTCTGTTTCTACGATTCTCCCTTTATAGACCTTACCATTCTTATTTAAAACTAAAATTTTTCCAAGAAGTTCTTTTGCTACAATCTTTGTATTTCTGGTAAAAAATTCTCTTTTTAATCTCATTTCTTCCTCCTAATCACTTTTTTATTCCATATGACTAGTATCTCCCTCTACTATAAATTCTATTTTCTCTTCATTAACTTTACAAATATTTAAAGCTGTTCCTACATGAATAGGTATATTAGGAAGTTCTTCTAGTGGTATCTTTTTAATAATAGATATTAAAATTTTTATTGTTACACCATGACATACTATAAGTACTTCTTCTCCACCTTTTTCTATTATGGTCCTAAGAGAGTCTTCTACTCTTTTAAACATATTTTCAAATGACTCACTCCCTTCAATAGGTTTATATAAGTGCGGTGCATTTTTATAGGTGTTATACTCATCTCCATATTTTTCTTCTATATCTTCTATTTTCATTCCTTGCCACTTACCAAACCCAATCTCTTTTAAACCATCTAATTTTATTATATCCATACTTCGATCTCTTTTCATTATATTAGCAGTTTCAAATGCCCTTTTTTGCGGGCTTGAATATATATGATCAAAATCTATATCTTCCAATCTTTTAGATAGTCTTTTAGCATCAGATATACCCTTTTGAGTTAGATTAGAATTATTCCAACCTTGAAGTCTTCTTTCTGCATTCCATTCAGTTTGTCCATGTCTTATAATATATAGTTTCAAATTATCAGCTCCTATTTATCATTATCTATTATTATAGCATAAGATATTGCCATTTATTATATTTTAGATTTATTTTATAGTTTAAGGGTATTATTTATTAAAGATTGATTTTAAAAGGAGTGTTCTTATGAATATTATAGATGTATTAGATAAAGGATATGTAAGGCTTGTAGATACCTTAGGTTCCGATTTGACTATTGCAAATGCAGCAAGGGTATCTTATGCTAAAGAATCAAAAAGTTTAACTGATAGAGATATTAGACTGATAAAGTTTTTAGCAAGAGAAGATCATACTTCTCCTTTTAGGCATGCTATGCTTCAGTTCGAAGTATATGCACCTCTCATGGTTGCACGTCAATGGTGGAAGTATATAGTTGGTTCATCGCATCAAGAAGGGATTGGTGATTCACTAAATGCTTGGAACGAATCAAGTAGAAGGTATATTACTGAGCAAGCTGAATTTTATATACCACAAAAAGATGAATGGAGAAGTATCCCTGAAAACTCTAAGCAGGGCAGTGGACCATGTATAGATTGGGAATTAGGCAAAGAATATACTAAAAAGCTTATGGATTATGCTGATGATGGTCTAAAACTGTATAATCAAGCTATGCAAGACAATATATGTGCTGAACAGGCAAGACTCTTCTTACCTGCTTATGGCCTTTATGTAAGATGGTATTGGACTGCTTCTCTTCAATCTGTTGCTCATTTTATACAGCAGAGAATTGAAAAAGATGCTCAAAAGGAGATACAAGAATATGCAAAAGCAATACTTGAACTTTCTAAAGCTGCTTATCCTGTATCATTAGAATCTCTTTTTGATTAAATAAGCAGATTTGGGTATATATTTAGTATACTAGTATTTAAGGAGTGATAAATTTGACTGAATTAAAAGATAAGAAATGTGTACCTTGTAGTGAAGGTGCCCCGACTTTAGAGCCAGAAGAAGTAAAAAATTTTTTAAAAGATTTAGAAGAGGGTTGGGAGGTAAAAGACGATAATAGATTTATAGAAAAAACCTATAAATTTAAAAACTTTAAAGAAGCCTTGGATTTTACAAATAAAATAGGTGCTATTGCAGAAGAAGAAGGACATCACCCTGATATTTTCCTTTCTTGGGGAAAGGTAGTTGTAAATCTATGGACACACAAAATAAATGGTCTTCATGAAAACGACTTTATAATGGCTTCGAAAATAGACAATATATAAAAGAGATATAAGTTATTAATACTATACCTCTAAAGCATATGCTTTAGAGGTATGATTATATATTATTTACAAGTTTCCAAGAGTTGCTACCATAACAGCTTTTATAGTATGCATTCTATTTTCTGCCTGATCAAAGACTATAGAATATTCGCTCTCAAATACCTCTTCTGTTACTTCCATAGATTTAAGTCCATAATCCTCATATATCTTTTTGCCAACTTCAGTTTCAGTATTATGAAATGCAGGTAAACAGTGCATAAATTTAACATCTTTTTTAGCTTTTTTTATCATATCCATATTTACTGCATATGGTTTTAAAAGCTTTATTCTATCTTCAAACTCATCTTCTTCTCCCATGGAAACCCATACATCTGTATATATTATATGAGAATCCTTAACCCCTTCTTCTATATCTTCTGTTATGGTAATTTTACCATCTGTTTCTTTTATTATCTTTTCAGCTTCATTAACTATATCCTCTTCTGGAAAAAGCTTTTTAGGAGAAACTATGGCAATATCCATTCCCATTTTAGCAGCTCCTATTAATAAAGAATTTGCCATATTATTTCTTCCATCTCCTACATAGGAAAGCTTTATACCTTTAAGAGTTCCTTTCACTTCTTTTATAGTCATAAGATCTGCTAAGATTTGCGTAGGATGATATTTGTCTGTAAGTCCATTCCACACTGGTACCCCTGAATATTTAGATAAAACTTCTGCAGTTTCATGTTCAAAGCCTCTAAATTCTATCCCATCAAATATTCTTCCAAGTACTCTAGCAGTATCTTTTACCGTTTCTTTTTTCCCTAATTGTATATCATTTTTCCCTAAAAATTCAGGGTATGCTCCCTCATCTCTTGCAGCTACAACAAATGAACATCTAGTTCTTGTTGAATTTTTTTCAAATATTAAAGCTATATTTTTTCCTTCCAAGTTTTTTGACTCTTTACCACTTTGTTTTGACTTTTTTAATTCACTTGATAAATTTAAAAGATAGTTTATTTCCTCTGGTGTAAAATCCAATAGTTTTAAAAAGCTTTTTCCTTTCAAGTTTATATCCATATATATCCTCCTTAAATCTATACTGTTTCTAGTGATTTTTCTAAAATAGAAATTGCTCCATCTATCTCTTCTTTTGTAATTATTAAAGGTGGGACAAATCTTATGACATTTTCACCTGCACCTACTAAAAGTAATCCATTTTCCATAGTATTTTTTATTATCTTTTTAGGATCTATATCTACTTCTATACCCTGCATAAGTCCTTTTCCTCTAACATCTTTTATAATCTTATACTTTTTCTTTAATTCTTCTAATTTCTCTTTTAGATAATCTCCACTTTCTTGTGCATTTTTTAATACTCCACCATTTAAAAGCCTATACAATATATGATTTCCAGCACTAGTAGCTATTGGATTTCCACCAAAAGTCGAGGCATGGTCTCCAGGTTTAAAGCTAAGAGCAAACTTCTCTTTTGCCATCATGGCTCCTATAGGAACTCCTCCGCCTAGTCCCTTTGCTAGTGCTATTATATCTGGTGATATTCCGTAGTTTTCATATGCAAATAGTTTACCAGTTCTACCTATTCCTGTTTGAACTTCGTCAAATATAAGTGCTATATCACTTTCAGTACAAAGTTTTCTAACTTTTTTCAAATATTCTTTATTTATAGGTATTACTCCGCCTTCTCCTTGTATAACCTCTAGAATTATTCCACATGTATTTTCACTTACTAGATTCTTTAAGGACTCAAAATCATTATATATTGCATATTTTATATCAGGTATGAGTGGTCCAAAGCCTTCCTGATATTTTTGCTGACCCGTTGCAGTTAATGCTCCAAGACTTCTTCCATGAAATGAATTTTTCATACTTATTATTTCTGTTGCTTTTTCTCCCTTGTTTTTACATCCATGTTTACGAGCTAATTTTATAGATGCCTCCATAGCTTCTGTACCACTATTGCAGAAAAACACCTTATCAAATTGACTGTTTTCAACTAATGTTTCTGCAAGCAGAACTGCTGGCTTGGTTATATAAAGGTTTGAACTGTGATGAATTTTTTCAAATTGTTTTTGTATAGCTTCTATATATTGTTCATCGGAATATCCAAGTACATTTACTGCTATCCCAGCTACACAATCTATATATTTTTTACCCTCAATATCCCAAACATAGACACCTTTTCCTTTTTCCAATTGGATCTGAAATGAATTATATGTGTTCATTATATATTTATTGCTTTTTTCAATTATTTTTTGATTTTTCATAGTTTCCTCCCTTTACAAACATAGTTCCTATACCTTCATCAGTAAATATTTCAAGTATCATACTGTGTTTCATTCTTCCATCTATTATATGAACTTGTTTAGTACCATTTTCTACTGCCTTTACACAACATTCTACTTTTGGAATCATCCCCCCTGATATTATTCCTTTTTCAATGTTTTCTTTTGCACCTTTTAAATCCATCAAAGATATAAGAGTTTTTTCATCATTTACGTCTTTCATTACACCTTTAGTATCAGTTATAAATATAAGCTTTTGAGCATTTAATCTACTTGAGATCTCAGATGCTGCATAGTCCGCATTTATATTGTAAGTATCAAAATTTTCATCTTTAGCCACTGGAGATATAACAGGTATAAAATCTTTTTCAAGAAGGGTTTTTATTAGTGATGTATCTACAGATTTTATATCCCCTACAAATCCCAAATCTCCATTTTTTATTTCTTTCTTTTTAGCTGTTAAAATATTTCCATCTTTACCGCTTACTCCTGCAGATTTTATACCGTGGGCTTCTATACTATTTACTATTTTTTTATTTACTCCTCCTGATAATACCATCTCTACTATTTCCATTGTTTCACTATCTGTAACCCTAAGTCCATCTATAAAATCACTATACTTACCTAATTTATCAAGAGTTTCCTTTATAAATGGCCCGCCTCCATGAACTATAACAATATTTATTCCTAATAGTTTAAATAATACTATATCTTTTATTAAAAGTTTGTTTATGTCTTCATCCACCATTGCACTACCACCGTATTTTATTACAAATGTTTTACCTGAAAACTTTTTTATATAGGGTATAGCTTCTATAAGGGTATTTGCTTTTTTTAATATCTCATCCATTTTTTCACCTCTTTTAACTTCTATAACTTCCATTTATTTTTACATAATCATAACTTAAGTCGCATCCCCAAGCAGTAGCACTTTCTGTTCCTTCTCCTAAGGAAATATTTACTTTTATTTCTTTCATTTTCAAAATTTCAAGAGCTTTTTCTTCACTGAAGACTAAAGGAATACCGTCTTTCATAAGATCTATTTTATTCTCTTTATTTTCTATATTTATGCTAAACTTTTCTAAACTAAAATCAATCTCTGTATATCCAAGAGCGCAAACTATCCTTCCCCAATTTGCATCTTCTCCAAAAAATGCTGTTTTAACTAAACTAGAACTTATAACTGATTTAGCAAATTCTCTAGCATCCTTTTTAGTCTTGGCTCCTTTTATATTTACTTCTATAAATTTCCCAGCCCCTTCTCCATCTTTTATTATTTGTTTGGCTAAAGATAGGTTTATATAGTCAAAAGCTTCTTTAAATTTATAATAATTTTCATCTTTTATATTTATCTCTTTATTTCCTGCCATTTTATTTGCTAAAACTATTAAACTATCATTTGTACTTGTATCGCCATCTACCGATATCATATTATAGGAATCCTTAGTACTTTCTTTTAATAGCTCATCTAAAAGCTTATGAGATATATTTATATCTGTTGTTATATAGGCTAGCATAGTTCCCATGTTTGGATGGATCATGCCTGATCCTTTAGCTATACCTGCTATAGTTACTTTTTTACCTTCTATTTCTATTTCTACAGATGCTTTCTTTTGAAAGGTATCTGTAGTCATTATGGCATTTGCCACATTGTTACTATCTTCTATAGTATTTCCAAGTTTCTTATAATTTTCTTTTATTGATTTTGTTATTTTATCAATCGGTAGTGGACTTCCTATAACGCCAGTAGATGAGACTAATACTCTATCTTTATCTAGTTTAAGAACTTCTCTTACAGTCTCCACCATAGTTTTAGCATCTTCTAAACCTTTTTTCCCAGTACAGGCATTTGCATTACCACTATTTATCACTATAGCTTGAATAAGATTTGTATTTTTTAATATCTCTATATCTAAAAGTATTGGAGCTGCTTTTACTGTATTTTTAGTAAAAACTGCCGCACAATTGGCTGGAACTTCACTATATATAAGAGACATATCATCCTTTTTTCTTCTTATTCCTCCAAAAAAACCTGCTGCTTTAAATCCCTTTGGTGTTGTAATACCAGCATCTATAATTTTCATATCTACACCCCTTTTTTTATATTGGAAACATGGACACATCTTCTAGTCCTCTGTTTTCTTTTAACCCAAACATTATATTCATATTTTGAATAGCCTGACCTGCAGAGCCCTTTATCATGTTATCTATAGCGCCAACTACTATAAGCCTATTTGTTCTTGCATCTACCTTAAACCCTATATCACAAAAATTTGAACCCTTAACCCATTTTGTCTGAGGAAATATATTTTCTTTTGTAAGTCTTATAAAATATTCTCCACTATAATATTTTTCATATATTTTTTTTATATCTCTATAATTTAGCTTTTCTTTTAAATTTACATAGGAAGTAGTTAATATCCCTCTGTTCATTGGAATTAAATGTGGAGTAAAGTTGACTAAACTTCCAAGCTGTTCTTCTATTTCAGGTGTATGTCTATGACTTCCTATGCTATATGCTTTTATACTTTCATTGCATTCAGTAAAGTGACTACCTAGATTTAAGGATCTACCTGCACCCGTAACACCTGACTTGGCGTCTATTATTATATTGTTTTTTTCTATCATATCTTCTCCTAGTAAAGGCATAAGAGAAAGTATACTAGCAGTTGGATAGCAGCCTGGATTTGCTACTAGTCTAGCTTCTTTTATGTCTTTTCTATTTTTTTCACATAGTCCATAAACACTCTTTTCTAAACGTTCTGGAGAACCATGTTCTGTCTTGTACCAGCTTTCATATACTTTTTTATCTTTTAATCTATAATCTGCACTTAAATCTATTACTTTTGCTTTTTCAAGAATAGATTTATTTATTTGATTAGAAACTAATCCATGAGGAAGAGCCATAAATATTAGATCAACCTCTTCAGCTATTTTTTCTAAATCTTTAGTCGTGCACACTTCTGTAAATACATCCCTATAATTTTCATAAATAGAACTATAACTTTCCCCCTCATAAGTTTTTGATGTAATATATTTTAATTCTACTTCAGGATTATTTATTAATAGTCTAATAATCTCAGTCCCTACATATCCAGTTGAACCTACTACTGCTACTTTTATCAATTTTCTTCCTCCTTTTAGATATCACAGTTTCACATCACAAATCGATTTATAAAATACTTAAATCGGATTAGATCATAAAGAAATCCCTCCAATCTCTATTAAGAGACGAAGGGATTCGCGGTACCACTCTAATTGAAATAGATAAACTATTTCCACTCAACTTTGTAACGACATTTAGCCGACAATCTTTATGGCTTCTCTTCGATATAGTTTCATTTGCTAGACTCACACTCTACTCTAACTCGCTTTAAACTTCCCTATATTTACTCTTCCAATCACCAGATCTTATTATATTTAGTTTTAAAAGTCTTTTAGTACATCTTTTAAATCTATATCTCCTATTTCCTTTAAGCTATAGCCAATTCTTACTATTTTTTTATTTGTAGATATTACTCTTTGAATATCTATCGGTGTGCCAGATATAACTAAATCACAAGCAACACTATTTACTATTTCTTCTAATTCTTTTACTTGTTTATCTCCGTATCCCATTGCTGGTAGTATAAGTTCTATATGGTTATATTTTTCATATGTTTCCTTTATACTTCCTATAGCATATGGCTTAGCGTCAACAATTTCTTTAGCGCCATATTTTTTAGCTGCAACCATCCCAGCTCCATATTTCATTCCACCATGAGTAAGTGTAGGTCCATCTTCTATAACTAAAACCTTTTTACCTTTTATTTCTTCTGGATCAGAAAGAGATATTGGAGATTCTGCTTCTATAACTTTTGCATCTTTATTGTATTTAGCTATATTTTTCTTTACTATATCTATTTCTTCTTCTCTAGCAGAATCTATCTTATTTATAACTATTACATCAGCCATCTTAAGATTTGTTTCTCCAGGATGATAAGTAATTTCTTGGCCTGGTCTTAAAGGATCTACTAAGACTATATTTAAATCTGATTTATAAAATGAAAAGTCATTATTTCCTCCATCCCAAATAATTATATCTGCTTCTTTTTCTGCCTTTTCTAGAATTTTTTCATAATCTACACCAGAGTAAACTATTATTCCATTGTCTATATGTGGTTCATATTCTTCTCTTTCCTCTATTGTACATTCATGCTTATCTAAATCCTCATATGATTCAAATCTTTGACAAATTTGTTTTTTTAAGTCACCATATGGCATAGGATGACGAATAGCTACTACTTTTTTACCCATATTCTTAAGAACTTGGGATACTTTTCTAGTTGTTTGACTTTTCCCTACTCCAGTTCTTACAGCACAAATTGATATAAGCGGTTTTGTAGATTTTATACTTGTATTTTCAGGGCCCATAAGTCTAAAGTCTGCCCCCATACTTAGGATAGTAGATGCTTTGTGCATAAGATCTTCATGAGAAATATCGCTCTATGCAAATATGACTTGTTTGATATCTTTTTCTTTTATTAGTTTTTCTAAATCATCTTCTGTATAAATATCAATTCCATCCGGGTAAAGTTCCCCTGTTAATTCTTTTGGATATTTTCTTCCATCTATATTTGGTATTTGCGCCGCAGTAAAACCTAGTACATTATATTTTTCATTATTTCTAAAATAAGTATTAAATACATGAAAATCTCTTCCAGCTGCTCCCATTATAAGTACATTTATCTTTTCCATAAATCTTCCTCCTTTTTTTATCGCTTACAATTTTAAATTATCGTTTCAAGCTAATACTTGTAATTTTATACTGTTTACGCAGTTTCGCATCACAATTTTATTCACTCCCTAAAGGTCGTGTAAAATTATCCTAGCGGAAACCCCTATCATAAACTTACATTAAGGTTGGGAGCTCATTGCGTTTGACCTACAACCTTTTTTTACTCCGTAGGACTCAATTTGGGAGTGCCCCAGGGTGCCATCCATTTGCAAAATTCACAAATGGGGTTAGGTCATAAAAAAATCCCTTCAATCTCTAGACAGAGACGAAGGGATTCGCGGTACCACTCTAATTGAAATAGATAAACTACTTCCACTTAACTTTTTAACGACATTTAGCCGACAATCTTCATGGGTTCTCTTCAATATAGCTTCATTTGTTAGACTCACACTCTACTCTAACTCGCTTTAAACTAGACTATATTTACTCTTCCAATCATTAGATTCTATATTTTCTGAATTTATTAATTATTGTTTATATTGTATTAATTAATGATTATATATTAAATAAATAAAATATGCAAGGATTATTTTATTTATTTTTAATTATTTTTTATAAAATTTTAGTATAACATCTTTTTTATCTATTTACATATACATTAATATAAGTGTACTAAGAGGTGATTATTTGACTAAAAAAAGATTTATATATGGATCTTTTATAATGATATTTATGAATATATTTACTAGATTTTTCGGTTTTACTTATGAAATACTCCTATCTAAAATCCTTGGTGCTAAAGCAATGGGTATCTTTCAAATGTCTATATCAGTAGTAATGTTTTTTTTAGTATTTACTATTTCTGGTATACCAACTTCTGTTACAAAACTTGTAGCTGAAGAATCTTCTTTAAAAAATAAAAATAATGTTGAAAAAATATTTAAAACTGCCTTAAAGTTTAATTTTTTTATGTCTTTAATTCTAAGCCTTATTCTTTTTATATTTGCAAAAGCTATAGCAATTCATGTTTTTAAAGATGAATCTATGATAAGAGCTGTATATCTTCTAATACCTCCTATAATTATTATATCTTGTAGTAATATAGTTAGATCTTATTTTTATGGAAGAAAAAACATGCTCACTCCAAGTGTAGCACAAACTATAGAACATTTTTCTAGATTTATAATAGTTATAGGACTTCTTTATATATTAAAGCCTATAAATCCCTTTTATGGCACACTCATAGCTATTATGGGAATAAGTATAGGAGAGTTTTTCGATCTTTTATGGTCTTTGTACTCAAAAAAAAGATTGTATAAGCAAAAAATAAAATCTAATCCTGGTGATTGGAGTGGTTTTACAACAATATCTAAATTTTTAATATTTGCAGGCCCTTTAACTATTTCAGGAGTTTTTAATGTTAGTTTAAGTTTTCTAAATTCTTTACTTATACCTTCTAGGCTTATGTATGCAGGATATACTAGTAATCTTGCAATGGAAACATTTGGTAGGATAATGGGTATGGTTATGCCATTAATTCAGCTACCTTTCGTAGTTACATCTGCACTGGTAGTAGGTCTCATTCCAAGTTTATCCCAACAAATTATGATGAAAAAACATAAAAATATAGAAGAGGATATTTCAATCTCAATTAAAGCCACTCTTCTTATCTCTATACCTTTAACTATTATATTCCTATTTTTTCATAAATCTATATCTCTAAATTTATATGGAGATATACTTGTAGGCCCTTATATAAAGATTTTAGCACTAGGAACACCACTCATAGCACTTCAACATTTATTTTCTGGAATACTTGCTGGTATCAATCTAGAAAAAAGTTCTACTATAAATAGAATGATAGGTATGAGCATTAGAGTAATTCTTATATATATTTTAGTAGGAAATCCTAACTATGAAATAAATGGATTTTTTATTAGTTTTTTTGTATCTAGTCTAATCATTCTTTCATTCGACATCTTTAGCTTAAGAAGTCGAATAAAACTTAAATTAGATTATGTAGATATACTTATTAAACCTATAATAGCGTCTTTATTTATGATATTTTATATACATATTACAACAGGAAACCTAGAAAACTTAAGTTTAATAGGTTTGCCCAACCTTTTATTTAGTATTTTAATATCCTTTTTATCATATATTTTTATCTTAGTTATAACAAATGCATTGCCTAAAGATTTTTTTATTAAAATCTTTCCATTTAAAAGATAAATAATTCAAATTATTTATCTTTTAAATTTTTAAATTATTCTACATGATCACTTCATATACACGACTTCTAGCTTTTTTCCTATCAGATCTTTACGTATTGTATTTTCTATACACTAGCCGTTTTTATTATAGATATAATTGCTTTCTTTCACAAATATAGGATATGTTGTCGATTTTAGATTTGTCGTAGTTTGTCCTCTTTTATTTATATTAATATATTTTTACTATATAAGACTTTTAAAATTTATTATATGGATGCATTTTTTTTAAAAGTCCTATATAATATAGTTTGAAAGGTATGTGAATTTATGGATGTTTATGAAGTTCTAAAAACTTATTTTGGATATGATAATTTTAAAAGTGGTCAAGAAAAAATAGTAAAGGGTATCTTAAATGGCAAAGATGCTCTTGGAATAATGCCTACAGGAGGCGGTAAATCTCTATGCTATCAACTTCCTGCAATGCTTTTAGATGGAGTCACTCTTGTTATTTCACCCCTTATATCACTTATGAAAGATCAAGTTGATAGTCTAGAAGAAATGGGTATCTCTTCTACTTTTATAAATAGTACTTTAGATGAAGATATCTTACAAAAAAGAGTTCGTGATATAAAAGACTTAAAATATAAAATCATATATATTGCACCTGAAAGATTAAATAATTATTCTTTTATGAATTTGATTAGAAGCATTAATATATCTATGGTAGCAATAGATGAAGCCCATTGTATTAGTCAGTGGGGCCACGACTTTAGGCCTAGCTATAGATATATACCAGAGTTTATAAACTCTTTAAATAAAAGACCTATAGTTAGTGCTTTTACTGCAACTGCAACAAAAGAAGTAATAGATGAAATTAAAAGTTTAATAAAATTTAATAATCTGGTCGAATCTATAATAGGTTTTGATCGCCCTAATCTTTTTTATGAAGTTAAAAAAATAAGTAATAAATCAGATTTTATAGCTAATTTTGTCAAAACAACTTATCCGGATAAGTCTGGAATTATATATTGTTCGACTAGGAAAGCTGTCGAAAGTTTAGCTAATAAATTAAAAAATTCAGATTTTAATGCTGTCCCCTATCATGGTGGTATGGATTCAGAAACTAGAAATAAAGCTCAGGAAGATTTTATATATAATAAAACTCAAATAATAGTAGCTACAAATGCCTTTGGTATGGGAATAGATAAGCCTGATGTTAGGTTTGTAATACACTATAACATGCCCCAAAACATGGAAAGTTACTATCAGGAAGCTGGAAGAGCAGGTCGTGATGGTGAAAATAGTCACTGCATACTTCTTTATTCACCGGCTGACATTGTTAAGCAAAAACTCCTTATACAAGTTAATCCGACATCTCCTGAAAGGGAAAATTTGCTCTATAAGAATTTACAATATCTTGTAGATTATTGTCACACAAATGATTGTCTAAGAAACGACATTTTAAAATATTTTGGCGAAAATCCTAGATTCGAAAATTGTAATAATTGTGGAAATTGTCTAGACAATTCTGAAATGGTAGATATAACTTTGGAGGCACAAAAAATAATTTCTTGTGTATATAGGGCAGATGAAAAATTTGGAACTGGATTAATAATTGACGTTTTAAGAGGTTCAAAAAATAAAAGAGTCTTACAATTTAACTTAG